>MEKX01000112.1:17734-41927 GCA_001767075.1 Acidobacteria bacterium RIFCSPLOWO2_12_FULL_54_10
ACGGCTCCGGGTGAACGTGTTCAACCTATTTTCCCTGTACTTTGCCGACGTGGTCTGGACCGGGATGACCACCGAACACATACGGACGAGCCTGGAGGGGCAAATCGATCTCGAAAACCTTCGGGAAGTCTGGGCGGCCATCACGCCGGAGCATTACATCGAAAAATATTCGCGCTTTGAAAAAAAGTCTTTGTTCATTTCCAGCAGTCTGGATACGACCTTCCTGCCGCGTTATTCAAAAGCGATGCTCAAGGAAGCGCGTGACAGGAACTTCGATCATCGCTCCGTGGTTCTTCCCTGCGGCCATTACACGCTGGGGAAAACCCCCTTTCAGATACTCGACGGCTATCACATCTGTAACTTTCTCCTGCAATCGCTGTGAGCGGTTTCTCTAACTTCTGAGACTGAGTTTAGTAGTGGGTCAATTTGAACTGCGAGCCCGAAGCTCTCCTGCCGGGGTGCTTCCGATAGAGTTCTAACGTTTCAGGAGAGCTCGAAGCCATTTTTTCGAGATGCGGGCAACTCCGCGCAGGTGTGGTTCAAGAGTTGAAACATCCGAACTGGATAATTCGCTGGCAACGGACGAGGACGACCAGATGTCTTGGCTAAGTGGCAAACTCAACGCCGACACGGAGGATGGTGTGCATTGGTTGGCCTAGGATCAAACAAAAGCCTGCCGCGTCGAAATCGATGCAGCAGGCTATGAGATTGGTACTGCAATCTTCTTGCTTAGTTACACGCGTGCAACTTTAAGTGCTGCGAGCACGCGCTTATCCCTGAATGGAACCCGCCGCAAACGAACGCCTGTCGCGTCGTAAATCGCGTTGGCAACGGCGGCAGCAGTCGGTTTGATTGCCGCCTCGCCGGCTCCATAGGGAGGAAGGTCGGGCCGGTTCGGATTGGGATCTCCGTTGACCAGAACGACGTCGACTTGGGCTGGCGTGTCGGAGTGCCTGAGGGTGGGATGGGTGATCCAATCCACACTGGTTACCTTTTCCGTGTCGAACTGCACTTCTTCGTAAAGCGTGCGGCTTAAACCGTGAAGCAGGTTGCCTTCAATTGTGCGGCGCACCGCTTCCGGGTTGACGATCAGTCCGCAGTCGTGCGCGCAGACCAGCCGCTTCACCCATATATGGCCTGTTTCGCGATTTACTTCGACCTCGGCGATCTCTGCAACAACCGTCTGGCTGCGGTAGCAGTACGCAATTCCGCGCCCGCTAAGAATCTTCCCGGTACCCACAGGTTTGGGAGATGGACGGGTATCCCAGCCATAAGCCGCTGCCGCCGCCTTGACCACGGCGATGGAGCGGGCCCGCAGGAAATCCTCGTCGTCTACGGTGCTGGCGGTGAGGAGCCGCAAACGGAACTCCAGCGGGTCGACTTTCGCGGCAACCGCCATTTCATCAATGAACGATTCACCTGCAAAGGTTATTTGCGGACCATTGGGATCGCGCAGATTGGCGACGCGCAGCGGGGACTCCCAAACCAGGGGCATGCCCACCACCTCAGTGGTCCGGCGCCGATTCGGAATGACGTACATCTCCGAAGGCGGAGACGCGCCGCCGGGTGCCGGCTCCTTAGGCCTACGGCCCATGAGTTGAGCGATCAGCACGGTATCGGGCTCGTTATAACCAATGTGATTATAGTCAGCAGTGCGAGCCAAGTATTCCAAGGCAACAACGTTGCCCTGGGCATCCAAGCCTCCACGCAGCTTGAATGTGAAAGCTGGACCCTTGGCATCCCAAGCTGTCTCCTCATGCCTCATCCACTGTACACGCACGGGACGCCCGATCTCTTTGGCCAGGTAAGCGGCCTCGAAGCCTGCGTCATCGGCGGCCGTGCGTCCGTAGAGCTGTGGGCCCTCCTGCCATATAACGCGCACGCTGTCGCGCGGCATCCCGAGAAATTCCGCGACGCCTGTTCGCAGACCATAGGCTTTCATGTCATTGGACCAAATGGTCATCTGCCCATTCGAGGGATCGGCCATAGCGTGGGCCGGACCCAGAGCCGTGTGTCCCTGGAACGGGAAATCATACTCGGCTTCGATGACCTTCGCCGCGCTCGCCAGCGCCGCGTCCGGATCGCCCATCACATCCGGAGTTTGGGTTCGGGATTGGACGACAGAGGTGGGCTTGGCGTTGCGCATGTAGTCAAACAGATTTTCCGATGTTGGGAATGATGGCGTCGCCGGCTTCTGCCAGTTGACTTTGAGCTGTCTGGCCGCACGAATCGCCTGCTCTTCACGCTCGCATACAACCGCGACGTAGTTGCCCTTGCTTACCACCTTGATGAATCCGGGGATGCCACGGACGGAGGATTCATCGATGCTGATCAGCTGGGCGCCCGCCACGGACGGCCTTACGTTGCGCGCATGAACCATTCCGGGAGCTTTGGCGTCCACAGCCCACTTCAACGAGCCGTCCACTTTGGCGGGAATGTCGTAGCGCTGCGGCGACTGGCCGACAATCTTAAGGTCTCCTACCGGCTTCAGCTTGGCCACGCCGGTGGTGGCATTGATGTTGTTGCCGGTCAGGGTGACATTGAACCTCTTCCCGCCGATCAGTTCTCCATAGGTGACTTTCATCGAAGGATTGGCCTTGACAGTAATCACACCATCACTGACGGCGAGTTGATCAACAGGCACTCCCAACCGCGCTGAGGCCATCTCCAGCAAAACCCGCCGGGCTTCCGCAGCGACACGCCGCGCCGGCCAGCCATCGGTCTCGATCGCATCGGAACCGCCCGACCCACCTTGATCGACGGTTATATCCGTGGCGCCCATGATGAGGTTGGTTTTGTCGAAGGCGATGTCCAACTCATCGGCCATCAACTGGCGGAAGCCCGTGCCGGTACCCTGTCCGCCGTCTGTTTTGCCGACGTAGAAAGTCGCCGTACTGTCCTCATGAATCACGATCCACGAATCGAGCTTTCTAAAGTCAGGATCGGGATACGGACCAGCCACCGGGGTAGGCGGAGAGTTTTGGGCGCTCGCCGCGGGACCGAGGAGGCTGGCGGTAGACATCGCCGCCGCGCTGAAACTTACTACGAACATGCCAGAGTTCTTCAGGAAATCTCTGCGGGAGGTCGTCCCTTGCCATTTCTCAATCGCTTCTTCAATCTGTTTCGGGATGTTGGTGAAGGTTGTCATGCGCCCACCTCCTTTCCGGAAACCGGACCGGTGGCTATCAGCTTTGCGGCGCGCCTGATGGCGGCCTGAATACGGTAATACGTCATACAGCGGCACAGGGTCCTATCCATTCCTTCCCGAATCTCCGCATCGGTCGGATCCGGATTCCGGTCCAGCAGCGCCTTGGCAGTCATGATTTGCCCATTCTGGCAGAAGCCGCACTGCGGAACCTGCTCGTCAATCCAGGCTTGCTGTACCGGGTGTAGTCTGCCATCTTGCTGGGCGAGTCCTTCCAGCGTGGTGATCTCAGAACCTTTCACGGTGGACGTGGGTGTGATGCAGGATCGAACCGCCGCACCCTTGATAATCACCGTGCATGCCCCGCACTGCCCCAGTCCGCAGCCAAACCGCGGCCCTTGCAAGCCAAGATCATTGCGCAGGATATAGAGCAACGGAGTTGCAGGGTCGATATCCACGGTGTACGATCTGCCGTTCACTTTCAATGAGATATTGCTCATGCTCGATCCTCCTTACGAATTGGGTGGGCAAGTTGACGCGATAGGAAAGATTTTACCAGACGTTTGAAATCTTGACTACCGGGCGATCTGCGTACGAAATCGAGACGAGGCAACCGATATCACTCTCCATCTGTTCCTGGCGTCAGGGTTCCGGAGCCGAGAAACAGCCCCAGTGCTTGTCAGAGTCTCTCGAAGTCGCCTTCGCGGAAGTTAGGCGTGATCGGCACTCGCTGGGATAGATCGCGAGTAACGGCGATGTGAATACCAACCGTGTCGGTGACAATTCGTCCTACGATTTAAACTGACCCACAAGGTGTGGTACAGAGTAAGGTCGGGTCATCGCTGGAAAATAAAAAACCGTTCTTCAAGCAGGACACTATCCAAAGAAGGCCGCAGCGGTTGCGTAAAGCTCAGCGCTTACTGGGCGCGGCCCCTTCGCAGCTTCTTTGAGCGGGATGCCGACGATCTGGTTTCCCTGCAACGCAACCATTTTCCCGAACTCGTTTTGATGAACCATATCTATGGCGGCGACCCCAAAACGGGTAGCCAAGATGCGGTCAAAGGCGGTCGGTGAGCCCCCGCGCTGAACGTGTCCCAGCACGACTACTCGGGTTTCCATGCCGAGCCGGGACTCCAGTTCCCTGGCGAGCACTGTGCCGACGCCTCCGAGTTGTACATGGCCGAACTCGTCCGTGATATGGCCCTGGCGCACTTGGCCGGGTTGACCACTTTCCAATAAGAGCTTGACTCCTTCCGCAACGACGATGATGCTGAAATACTTGCCGCGCTCACTTCGTTTTCGCACGACGTCGCAGATCTGGTCAAAGTCCACTGCTCTTTCCGGAATCAGGGTCAAGTCGGCGCCCCCGGCGAGGCCTGCTGCCACGGCGATCCAGCCCGTATCTCGCCCCATGACCTCTACAATCATTACGCGATTGTGAGCCTCCGCCGTAGTATGGAGACGGTCGATGGCCTCCGTCGCGATGTTTACGGCCGTGTCGAAGCCAAAACAGTAATCTGTTCCGCTCAAGTCGTTATCAATCGTTTTCGGCACCCCCACGACGCAAACTCCACGCTGGAAGAGGCCGTCGGTCACACTCAGCGTGTCGTCGCCGCCCACGGCGATTAGCGCGTCAATTCCGTGGACCTGCAGATTCTGCTGAAGTGTGGCCATTCCGTTCGGATGCTTGAGGGGATTGGTGCGGGATGTACGCAGAATGGTCCCGCCCCGATACAGGATGCCGGAAACGCTCTCTAGATTGAGCGGCTCCACCTTGTTTTCCAGGAGCCCTCTCCAACCCTCCAGAATGCCGACGATTTTGTAGCCCAGCGCATCACCGCGGCGCACGACGGCGCGAATCACCGCGTTCAGTCCAGGGCAATCCCCCCCGCCCGTCAGAATCCCCACCGTCTTTACGTTCACGGAATCTCCTTCCTTCCAGCGAGGCAAGTTTTGGGAGCTCGCATCGTTTCCTAACACATGCTATCCGAACTGGGATTTCCCTTATGGCCTCCTTGCGGGAGCGATCACGCTACCGTTGGCCAAAGTTGGGGCCACATTTTTCCCCGCTCGGCACCGCCGTTCTCTTTCATAATACAGGACTACCGACTCTGGGCAGAAATTGGCTTATGCAACAGCTTCCCGCAAATCATCCATGGGTGAATTACTCCCGCTCCAGAAGCGGCTTCCCAATAAAATTCTCACAGAGGACGTGTCCGCGGCGATTACCCCCGAGTAGCGGCGATGTGATTACCGACCGCGTAGGTGACAATACGACCTACGATTCAAACTGACCCACTACCCTGAG
Organism: Acidobacteria bacterium RIFCSPLOWO2_12_FULL_54_10; assembly: GCA_001767075.1. Classification (GTDB taxonomy): domain Bacteria; phylum Acidobacteriota; class Terriglobia; order 2-12-FULL-54-10; family 2-12-FULL-54-10; genus 2-12-FULL-54-10. Next base: position 23,188 of record MEKX01000112.1, read on the forward strand.
TTCTATTGTCTTGAACAGCATCGGCGAGGAGACTATACTCCCCGTGGGTTGAATGCTGTGTCGCTGCGATTCTTTTTAAATCCGCGGTATGTGTCATGGTTGTTAGCACTATATTGGGTGCAGTGGCTGATTTGGGCCTACCGCCCTCCCTTCTTCCAGGAATGGCTGCTTGAGAACGTCCTGCCGTTGCTATTTGTGGGGTTGCTGGTCGCAACCTTTCGCCACTTTCCCCTGAGCAATATTTCTTACACGCTCATTTTTGTCTTCATGTGCTTGCACACCGTCGGATCGCATTACACTTACTCGCTGGTGCCTTATGACCGCTGGGCCAGTAATGCTGTCGGCGTCGGGATCAATGAGCTGGCGGGCTTTGAGAGAAACCACTACGACCGCCTGGTGCACTTTTCGTTTGGGCTGCTCCTGGCATACCCTATCCGCGAAGTTTTCGTGCGGATCGCCGGAGTGCGCGGCTTCTGGGGATATTACCTGCCGCTTGATCTGACGATGTCTTTCAGCATGTTGTACGAGCTGATTGAATGGGCCGTGGCCATTGTCTTTGCCGGTGATATCGGCCAGGCCTACCTGGGCACGCAGGGGGATGAATGGGACGCTCACAAGGACATGGCCCTGGCGACCACCGGCGCCATCATCTCCATGTCGGTCGTTTGGTTCATCAATTGGAAATACAACCGCAACTTCGGAGAGGAATTGCTCCAAAGCCTGACGGTGAAGGATGCCCGCCCGTTAGGCGAAGTGAAGCTGCAAGAGTGGATCAAGGACAGCCAAAAGGAGGACTGACGAGTTGGCAACGGCTTCCCCGCTGCGAAACTGCGCTCATCGCTCGGTGGTCCTGCCCTGCGGTCATTACACGCTAGGCAAAACTCCCTTCCAGGTCCTGGACGGGTACCACATCTGCTCATATTTGCTGAAAAATCTGTAATTTTTGCAGCCATTCCTTATAAATTGACGATGGATTCTCTTTGTTAAATGGCCCTGAAGTGGTCAGTATCTTAACATATACAGTTGGAAAGCATACGTTAAACAACACAAAATGGTTCAACAGTACGGTAGAATCAATGCGTCACTTACAATGTCATAATATTCCATGTACAGATATGCTATTCTGTAGCTGACGAAAATGGTCCATGCAGTAGAAATCACAGCACCGTTTCCAAATTCGCCACGAGTTGTGTACGGGCAGAATCCGCTAATTGAAGTCATCTGCCAGGTACGCTTTCCCACAATCCTCCGAATTTCATCTGAGCCTCCGGTAGAATTCCAGGAACAGGTTCGGTCCGAGTATCCAGTTCTCAACGTGAACAACACGACCGCAAACATTCAAGTCCCGCAAGGAGTCCCACCAGCTATTGCGACGCTGCTGAAGGATTTGATTCCAAATCGAAAATTGGGAGGTTATGACTTTGTTTCGGCGGATGGGAAGTGGAAAGTAACTTTAACGCGGGACTTTCTCTCCTTGTCAACACAGGAATATCGAAACTGGCAGGAGTTCAGGGCGCATTTGGGAAATCCATTGAAGGCCTTGGTGGCAGTCTACGCACCTGCTTTTTTTACACGAATTGGTCTTCGATACCAGGATCTCATCCAAAAATCGAAATTGGGGTTGGCGGATTCAACGCCGTGGTCACAGTTACTAAGACCACCCATATCGGGTATTCTGAGCGAGCAGATAGTTTCAGATTCAGTCGAAGAATGCGTCAGCCAGACTGTGATCCGCCTACCCCAGTTCAACAGTAAGGTCCACGTTAATTATGGAATCGCCCGAACTGTCGATAAGAACGAGGAATGCTTTTTGATCGACAGTGACTTTTACTCTGAAGAAAGGACCGAGCAAAATGCAGTTGATGGAATCCTTAACTACTTCAACAGACAATCTGGAAGACTTTTTCGCTGGTGCATTGAAGACCGGCTCCACACGGCCATGCAGCCTCATCCTGTCGGAGCCACGGTTTGAGTACCTGACAGGGTTGCCTACGCTAACTGTCGCATGGAAACGCGCGTCTGCCTACGGAGACCTGCACCACTTTTGGGCCTATCAATTCGGTAAAATTCCCGACACTCCGAGCGCAGTTCACATATATTATCGCCTCGTCTCCAACCTTCTCCTTGACGAACTCCCAGAGCAAGCTCTTCCAGAGGTGCTACAACATCTTGCGGATGCGTTCGTATTTTACCAGCCAACTAAGGGCGAACTTCCGACGCAGCAAAGACCACCCCTCAAAGGCAAAGTAACTCAACGATATGAACGCCCGACGTATTCCCTTGTCGATGAGGAGTGACGGTGAGCACTTTCATGCCCTCGCCGACGGAAGGGGCATTTCAGCAAGGGGAGATTCTGACCGATGTGATCCAGGTCCACATACGGGTCGAAACGCTGGCTGCGGGGGCAGATGACATAGAACTTCAGGAAAAAAACCATCCCTACGCTGTGGTTATCACTCAAGCATGTGATCTCGACTGGGATTTCAAAGTACAAAATGGCGAACAAGACCAGAATTTAAGGGAACTAAAACTCGTCCCGAACATCCTCTTATGTGAGGTTATAGACGAGAATACACTTCGCCCCAAAATCAGGGGATCAGATATTTGGAAACGAATCGTCGGGAACCAAGATGAACGGTATCATTCCTTCCCACCTATAAAAGCTACAGCGGACCTTTTGGGCCAGGGTTTACCCGCACTCATTGTTGATTTCAAAAGGGTGTTCACGATTCCCTCAACAGAACTTTATCGCCGTCTGGTGCTTGGCCTCCGAAGGAGAGCCGTGCTGACTAACCCTTTCCTTCAGCACTTCAGTAGCCGGTTCGGCTATTATTGCCTCCGCGTGGCACTCCCGGAGTCGGCTGTTGAGGTCTTGCCTGCACAGCAACCCAACCACCAACTAAATGCAGCGGTGCCCCCACCGGTGCACGAGTAGGATCGACGATAAATTTCTGTTGGTATATTATTGGCCGGTGAATTCAATATCAGAACTGCCATCCTTTTCTGATTTGGAGTGCATCGTCGATCTTCATTTCCGGTAGCTATATACACCGCCATTGTATATAACGTTTCCCTGAATATTTATCATGCTCTAAATGAAACCACCTAAATTGGGTTGACTCTGCCTGCTGTCATGCACTATGTTGTCCATTCGACAGTAGAAAAAAGTGAACCCATCTCCAACACAACCCGGCACGACTACTGCTCCGGCGACGGCGAGCAGCAGTTTGCAGGCATCGCATTGGCAGGCATTGTCCGAGGCCAGCAAAATCTTGAACTCGACGCTTGATCTCGACCGCTTGCTGGAGCTGATCCTGGAGGTCGCCACCCGCGCGTTGTTGGCCGACCGCGGCACCGTGTACCTGGTTTACAAGGACAATGGGGAGTTGCGCGCCAAGATCAGCCAGGGCATCGAATCGCGCCTGCTGCGGGTGAAGATCGGCCAGGGGATATCGGGCCGCGTGGCCCAGACCGGCGAGACCATTCGCATCGAGGACGCTTACCAGGACGCTCGCTTCGCCACGCAATTCGATAAGAACTCCGGCTACCGCACGCGCAGCATGTTGTGCACGCCCATCAGCAACAAGACCGGCGAGATCATCGGCGTCATTCAATTGCTGAACAAAATTGAAGGCACATTCATGCTGGAGGACGAAATTTTCCTCCACGCGCTGACCGTGCACATCGCCATCGCGCTGGAAAACGCCCGGCTGCACGCGCAGCTTGTGGACCAGCAGCGCATCCGCACGGAACTGGATCTGGCGCGGCAGATCCAGCAGAATTTGCTGCGGCCCCCGCCGCCTACCTGGCACACGTATCAATTTGCCGCGAAGGCCGAGCCTTGTCATGAAGTGGGCGGCGACTTTTACGACTTCCTGCCCATTTCGCAGAACGCCCTGTGGATGGTCATCGCCGATGTTTCCGGCAAGGGGATTTCCTCGGCGCTGGTGATGTCCACGCTCCAGGCCACGCTGCGCGCGCTGCTGGTGGGCGTACATTCATTCGAGCGGCTGCTGAGCCAGCTCAACTCCATGGTGCGCGATTTCACCGGTGGCAAAATGTACGTGACTATGTTTTTGTGCCTGGTGGACAGCGAAAACCGCAAGCTGCACTACATCAATGCCGGGCACAATCCTCCGGTGCTGGTGCGTGGCGATGGTAGCTATGAGGAGCTTGAGGCAGGCGGAACGGTGGTCGGCCTGCTACCGGGGGTCAAGTTTGCGCGCTCCCATACGGAGCTGGAACCCGGAGATGTTTTGGTTCTCTATACGGACGGCCTTGCGGAAACAGATAACCCGGCGGGGGAAATGTACGGCGTCGAGGGAATCGTGCGCAGCGTGCAGGCTTCTCGCCACAATGGCTCTCCCGAGGAGATTCTCCAGCGCATCCTGACGGACGTGAAGGAGTTTGCCGCTGGCGCGCCTCCAGCCGACGACCGCACGCTGATTGTATTGACACCCGCCCGCAGTTGAGCGCACCGGATTCCCGGATAAGGACATCAAACAAGTTCCCAAACAGACAAATGTTTTCTACTCGCCTCGAATGGAACCTACGCCCCAACCGCCTGTCGGAACTGCTTCAGGCCAAGCGGGCGAGCGGGGCAACGCTGCTGGACCTGACCGAATCGAACCCCACGCGCGCGGGGTTCATCTACCCTTCGGAACAAATCCTCCATGCGTTTCATGATCCCCGCGCACTGCACTATGAGCCAACTCCGGCGGGATTAACTACGGCCCGTGATGCGGTCGCCGGTTATTATGCTGCGCGAGGCCAGCAAGTTTCGCCGGAGTGCATCCTGCTCACCGTCAGCACCAGCGAGGCCTACTCCTATATTTTCAAACTCCTTGCCGACCCCGGCGATGAGGTGCTGGTTCCCCGCCCTTCGTATCCATTGTTTGATTATCTGGCTGCCCTGGAATCTTTGCGCCCCGTCCCCTACTCTTTGGCCTATGATGGCAACTGGCGCGTGGATTTCGACGCGCTTCGCCGAGCCGTCACGCCACGCACACGGGCCGTCGTCCTGGTCAACCCGAATAACCCGACCGGCTCGTATATTAAAAAGCAGGAACTCGAAACTTTGCTGCCGATCTGCGCGGAGCACGGCCTGGCCATCGTTTCCGATGAGGTTTTCTCCGATTACGCCTTCGCGCCGGACCCTCACCGCGTGCAGTCTTTGGCCGGAGTCGAAGAGGTCCTCACTTTTTGCTTGAGCGGATTATCGAAAATCGCAGGACTGCCGCAGATGAAGGCCGGATGGATAGTGACCGGCGGTCCACAGCACCTGCTTGCTCAAGCTAGGGAACGGCTGGAGCTGATCGCCGACACTTATCTTTCCGTGAGCACGCCCGTGCAGCACGCGCTGCCACAGTTGTTATCGCTCGGAGAAGGCCTGCGGAAGCAGATCATCGGACGGGTTCGCGAGAACATGAGATTTCTCGAAAATTCTGTGAGAGGCACGGCCTGCCACGCACTGCACGCCGAAGGCGGCTGGTACGCCATCTTGCAAGTGCCGCGCACGCGCAGCGAAGAAGACTGGTGCTTGGCTTTGCTCGAACGCGAAAACGTCCTGGTGCAGCCGGGATTCTTCTACGACTTCGACGTGGAAGCGTTCCTGGTGGTGAGCCTACTGACGCAGCCGGAAACTTTCCAGGAAGGTATGGAGAGACTTCTGGCCGAACTTAACTCAAATGTTCAATTTGATGATTTTTGATCGAACAACGTCTGGTTTAGGGAGATAAACGGATCTATAATCCGTTGCATCGTTTCCAGGATGCTCTTGGTATCAATTGCTGCCAAGAAATGGCTAAATGAAGTGAATTCCTTGAAACCGGAGTTCCGATTATACGTTAAGTTGACTTCTCTGCTTCGAGCGCTGAAGTCAACCTTATTGAAAAATCCCCCATGCTCAGACCAATTTGCAGACCAATTAAAATTGACTTTATCAGGATAAGATTTATCTGGACTATCAAAAATCAATTTCGCATTCTTCGGGAAATAGCCTTCCAGTTCCTCGTGACTCGCATTAAAACCCTTAATGGACAAGAAGAAGCGAATAACAAATTGTTCAACTAGTAGAGGGGTCCTGAAATTGTGAATCTCGTCTATTATTTTCGAGACTGTCTCAATCACGTTGCTATGCTGGAGCGATGCCGACCCCTCTGCTTTAGCAACGAAAAGAACGTACGTTTGGGTTATATATGCTGTTCCCTGGTGTGAAGAAACTTGAATATCTCCGTCAGTGTCAAAAGAAACCGTAGCTTCTTGGTGGATTTCACGGAATTTGGCTCTGATTTTATTCGCAAGCTCATCTTTCAATTTCGGGAAAAGGAAGTCATCTTCATAGGAAATCCGACCACTAACCGTAACTGGAAGATCGTGGAAATGTGACATCTGAATCTAATTCACTATACGATTGGAAGTCGATGTAACTCGGTCATCGAACGCCTGTTCCCATTCGCGGGAAGACTTCTTCTCAAGCTCCCTTATTCGCTTTTCCATATCGATAAGTCTGCGTTCAATTGGACTTACACGATATTCAGGATTCAACTCTTCGCCATTTATACCTGCCACTGAAATTCCTCCTACCTTCGGCAATTGCAATGAAGTTAGGGGATAGTTACATCTCCGGCAAACAGAAGCCGGTGTCCAATATTGGACCAAACGACATGAATCGCAGCGTACAGTTATTTTGTGTTCAAATTTAAGTTCATTAACATCATAAACCAGATAAGGCGTTGTATCTAATACACGAAATTCCAATTCGAGCAGATCAGCAATTTCATCGTCAACGTTCTCTTCGCTAATTATTTCTGACTCTGGATAATTATTAACAGTTTCGAATATTTCTGATTCCGATTTATTTTCATAAATAAATTCCCTGACCTGGGTTTCGTTTCCGAATTTAACGGGCAAATCACCCACGCGAGACAAACCCACAGCATAAATCTCATTCCTAGCCATATCTATTGCTGCTCGGATTGCAGCAACAGCGGCTGGAATGCCTATGATTAGCATTAGTAAGTGGTATTTCATATTATGACTCCCTCTTAATGGCTTCGCGGTCTTTCTCTACCTGGATAGCAATTTGAGGTTCAAACTTCATAAACAAATATAGTGGCGGCCCCATTGCTAGGATAGCAAATATGTAAGCAAACCAGAAATCGGCCGTCGATAATATCGAACCAATCCCAGAATACCCCGTCGAACTTACAAACCTCCCCATATTGTGTGATGTTAATGCACTTATGAACCAAAAGAGGCTAGTGCAAACCGAGAGAACATAAGGGCTGCGACTACCAGGCTTATACAAATATGTAAATAAATAGAATGTAATTGCAACGCCCCAAAAAGCCACTTGCGGGGCAAGGATTGGTATTGGATTCTCTTTCCAATATATCCAGACCCCAACAACAGTAAATGCGATGGGTAAAGCTGGTAATCCAACCTTAAACCAACTTTCGAGCTTCATGGCAAACGAGTATATCATTTTAAGCCAAGTTCAAGATAACAAATTACTTCCTCCCCCATGCCAGCACGGCGGGCATGGGCAGCACTATTGCGCCGTCTTTTTCATAGTTTCGGCAATCCTCGCGCACGTTGGTGCGTAAGCTGCATCGCCGGGTTAGGCGGCGGAGTCGCGGGTAAACTTCCCAGCCTGGAAACACCAAGACCGCCGGATGGCACTGCAAGGCCAGCGCAAGAGTTTTAGCTCGCTCAACGCCAAGCCGGTTGCGATCATTTTCAATGGCGGAAATGGTTGCCTGTGGAATGCCCGTCAGCCTGGCCAGCTCATTCTGGCTGTACCCCTGCAACTCCCGAATGATGCGAACCGACTCGCCGACCGATACGTCAATGCGCCTTCTCGCTGGACGAAACGTTTTCATCCTATTCTCAGATATTCATTCTGTCAGGCTTTTCTCTCCGCTAGTCGCCCGGAAACGTACTTATGCAATAGGCTGGCGATTAGCGTTTGATACGGAATGCCCTCTTCCACGGCGCGAGTCTGGATGGCTTCCAGGTCCTTGCTCGATATGCGGATATTCACCCGCCGGTCCTTCTTGAGCATAGCTTTCGCATAATCCTGGTATCGCTTGCGTTCCTTCTCCAAGCGCGCTACGGGCTTCCACTCGCCACGATCAACCGATTCCAACAGCTTGCGTTCCTGCTGATCCAGCTTACTCATTTCCAGGTTCCCCCTTAAGGTACTTTTTGGTTGCTTTCCGGCTAGGAATGATGGTCTTGAGAACCACTTCGTTTCCCGTCTCAATGAAAGGTACAAGGTAAACGTAGGCGCTCACGATCACTGCGAAAATTCGTTGCCCGCTGTACCGGCTCTGGTTCGGATGCTCCAGAATGTCCAGCACGTCACCTTGTTCAATGTGAAATACAATCTCCTCGAAGGAAATCCCGCGTTCTGCTTTCAGTTTCTCGTTTTTCTCAATATCCCACGAGAAGTATTTCACGAAATCATTTTAGCACAACGTGTGCCTTTTGGCATCAATTCTACGATCTCGCACGCGCGACGTTAGCCTTTCACCGCCCACGCCAGCACGGCGGGCATGGGTAGCACTATCGCGCCGTCGTTGGCGTAAGGTTTGCATCCTTCGCGAACTGCGGCGAGAATTTTCTCCAACGCCTCCGGCGTTTGCGCGCGCAGCAGGCCGCCAGTGCGCACCGTCGCTTCCATAAAAGCTTCCACCAGGGCGTCCGGCGAAGGAAGCCGCCATAGCTGCGGGATGGTTTTGACCATAGGCTCCGCAAAGCCCGCATCCACGAGCGCTTCGCGGCAGGCGTCCGGCTCGCCATAGCGGAAAAACGGGGGGCCCGGTGGCAGCGGCACGTTCATATTCCCATGCATCTCAATGCTCTTTAGGAGGATGCCAAATCCTATGGCCTCATCCGGCATGGCCCACACCACAAAACCCACGCGCCCTCCCGGCCGCAACACGCGTCGAAATTCCCGCAGAGCTTTTTCCGGCTGCGCCAGATGCAGAAGGCCAAAGTTGGTCATCACGGCATCAAAACTTTCATCGGCAAATGGCAGGTCTTCCGCATCGCCCACCAAAAACGTTACCGCCGGATGGAGCGCGCGTGCTTTGGCCACCATGACTGGCGAGATGTCCAGTCCAATGGCATTCGCTCCGCGAGCCGTCGCCGCAGAGGTCCCATTGCCTGGGCCGCTGGCCACGTCCAGCAGACGAACTCCCGGCCCTGCCCCCACAGCATCCAGTAACGGTTCCACGGCTTGGCTGGTGATGGCGGGAAAAAAATCGGCATAGCGGTGCGCCGCCTTATGCCAACCGCTTCTTTCAAACTCCCGGAAGGCGCCGGGATCAAATTCTGATGGATGACTCATTGCCTCTTCCCAAGTTCAGAGATCGTCAACATTTCCTTCATCATATCTCTATACCCATTCTTGCTCACCTTGAATTCGTAGCGGGCCACTGGCTAATGCACTCGGTTTACGTTAAATTGGAAGTTATCAATGCTCCGCTGGCGGCAATGGCGCGAATCGCCCGACGGATCGCTCACGACAGAACATGGCCCAGGAAATTTCGATGACTTCCCCTGCTCCCGCCGCCGCAACAACCGGCATCCGCGCGCGCGCTGTTTCCCGGCACTATCAGCTCGGCCCCGAGTTGATTCGCGCCGTTGACGATGTCAACCTGGAGGTCAGCCGTGGCGAGTTCGTGGCCCTGCTGGGTTCGTCCGGCTCGGGAAAATCCACGCTGCTGAATCTGCTGGCGGGCCTGGACCGGCCCACCTCGGGCGCCATCGAAATGGAGGGCCGTGACCTAGCTCAGCTCACCTCGGAAGAACTGGCGCAGCACCGCCGTCACACGGTGGGCATTGTGTTCCAGGCTTTCCACCTGATTCCCTCGATGACTCTTTTTGAGAACATCGAACTGCCTTTGCGATTTGCGGAAGTGGAACGCAGCGAGCGGCGGCGGCGCGTGGAAGAGTCGCTCGACCGCGTCGGCCTGACTGCCCGCATGCGGCACCGTCCCAGCGAGCTTTCCGGCGGCGAGCAGCAGCGCGCTTCGCTGGCGCGGGCGCTGGCGAACCGACCCGCTGTCCTGCTGGCCGATGAGCCAACCGGCAACCTCGACAGCCGCACCGGAGAAGAAATCATGGGCCTCATCCGCGAGTTGAACGATACGTTGAAGATGACCATTTTTCTCATCACCCATGAAAAGCCTTTGGCCGAGCGATTCGCCACGCGGCTGCTTTTTATGGCCGACGGCAAGATGCTATCCCCTGCGGAAGTACACATCGGAGCGAAGGCATGAAGACTCACGATCTGGTGGAACTTGCTTCGCGGAACCTGCGCGAATCCATACTGCGCAACGGCCTCACCACCGCCGGCATTGGCGTGGGCGTGGCCTCGCTGGTCGCCATGCTCTCGCTCGGCGTGGGCTTGCAGGAGCTGGCCAGCGCGCGGCTTTCGCGCTCCGGGCTGTTTGACAGCATAGTCGTCTCCCAACTCCGCAATGACCGCGAGCGCGACCGCGACGAGCCGGAACCGGTCATGCCCGCAGATGAGCCTCGGATATTGAACGAAAGCGCTCGCCGCGAGATGGAGCGCATCCCCAATGTCCTCGAGGTCCAACCGGAAATCCGCTTCGTGTCCGAGGTGCGCTGGAACGACAAATCCCGCGTCACCCAGGTGGGCGGGCTGGCGCAATCCGCCGCACAAACCGAAGCGTTCGAAACGATTCAGGGAAAGTTTTTCTCCTCAATAGCGGCGCGCGAAACCATCCTGCAAAAGGAATTCGCTGAAATCCTCAGCGCAGGGCAGCCCGGCTCGCTCATCGGCCAGCAACTTGTCCTGCGTTACGCCGAGCGGCAACAGCTTGCCCCGGAGGAATCCGACAGCAGCTCGATGGACAACACCGGCGAGGAGGCTGAAGATCGGGACTACGGCTTCACCTTGGTCCGCAAGGAACAGTCGCTGCGCATCGTGGGCATACTCGACCAGGAGCCGTTCGGCGGCCTGCGGCAGATTTCGCGATCCAGAGTTTTTATTCCCAATGCTCTCGCCGAGGAACTGAACATTGCCGAGGCCGGCGATCTGCGCGGCGTTGTCGGCGATTCGCCGACGGAAAAAACTTACTCCACCCTGATGGTGCAGGTGACCAGTCCAACCCAGGTTGCCGCCGTGCAGGACTCCATCCACCGCATGGGTTATCGCACCTTTTCGATCTTGGACGCCACCAGCGGCCTGAGGCGGTTCTTTGCAATTTTGGATTTGTTCCTGGGCATCTTTGGAAGCCTCGCCCTGGCCGTGGCTTCGCTCGGCATCATCAATACGCTGGTCATGGCGGTGCTCGAACGGCGGCGCGAAATCGGCATTATGAAAGCTATCGGCGCCAGCGACCAGGACGTGAAAAAATTATTCTTCGCTGAGGCCGGCGCGCTGGGGTTCGCCGGAGGCATCGCGGGGGTTTGTCTGGCAGCGGCGATTGGCTTGGCGATCAATGTGGGGACTTCCATTTACCTCGAGCGGCAGGGGCTGGAGCCGGAGAAGGTCTGGTCTTCGCCCTGGTGGTTATTGGCAGCGGCAGTTCTATTCTCCGTCGTGGTGAGTTTGATATCGGGCCTGTACCCGGCGGCGCGGGCCGCGAAACTGGACCCTGTGAAGGCTTTGCGCTATGAATAGCTGCTTAACTCGGCATTTGCGAAATGGCCTGATGGTTCTTTCTGCTTTTTTGCTGGCCGGGTTCGGAACCGTGCTGCTGAACGCTGCCAGCCGCACCGAGTGCCGCACGATACGCAGTGAAAACCTGGGCCGCACCGTTCGCTACTGCGCCATCCTGCCCGCCAGTTACGACGCGGACACGAGCCGCCGCTATCCGGTGCTTTATTACCTGCATGGACTGGGTGACAACGAAAGCTCACTGGTACGCTTCGGCGGCTGGGAGTTGGTGGAGCGGCTCCAGGAGAAAAAGCAGATCGGGGAATTTCTGATCATCGTCCCCGATGGAGGACGCACTTTTTATATCAATTCCCGCGATGGCGCGGTGCGTTATGAAGACTTCTTCATCAAGGAATTCATTCCCGGCATGGAAAAACGGTATCGCGCGCTAAGCACCCGCTCCGGGCGCGGCATCAGCGGAACTTCCATGGGCGGTTACGGCGCGCTGCGGTTTGCGTTTCGCCATCCCGAAATGTTTGCCTCCGTCTCGGTCCACAGCGCCGTGCTGGTTGAAAACCTGGGCGGCGATATCTCTGATTCGCTGGGCCGCAATTCCCCATTTGGCAGGCCCATGGACATCGCATTTTGGAATGACAACAATCCGTTGGAGCTGGTGCGCAAGGCTCAAAACCTGCGCAACCTCAAAATTTATTTTGACTGCGGAAGGCAAGATGAGTTCGGTTTCGACGCAGGCACGGAACTGCTGCACAAGATTCTGGAACAACGCGGCATCCCGCACGAATTTCATATCTATCCCGGCAACCACGGCTGGGAGTTTGTAGCGGAGCACTTTGACGAATCGCTGATATTTCAATCCTCGGCGCTGGCCGCGAAAAAATAAAATCACTGCGTTTTAATTTGTTCTGATCGGAAATGAGACTTTCCATGGAAGGACAGGTCTTACAAATCTTCATCACCGCTAGCGGTGGACAGAAAATGCTATCGGTCGAGGAAGTGGAAGCCGTTGCTAACAAGGGGTTGCGAGGCGACCGTTATTGCAACGGGGCAGGTAACTGGGCAGGGTCGGACGCCTGCCAGGTCACTTTAATTGATGAAGCAGATTTAGAAATAATTGCGAAAGAATCGGGACTTCACCTAGCCAACGGCGAACACCGCAGGAACCTGGTGATTCGCGGCATTCACCTGGATGACGTGCTCGGCAAGCAGCTTCAGATCGGTGAAACCGTCCTGCATTGCGTCCGCCCCAGGCCGCCCTGCCGCTACTTGGAGTCGCTCACAGAACCAGGCATGCTCCAATCTCTCGCCGGACGGGCAGGGGTCTGCGCGCGGGTGGTCAAATCCGGATGGATTCGCACCCAGGACGCCATCATTGTTTTGTAGGCGGGATTATGAGAGTTACTTTTTGCGCGCGAATTCGCAAGCCGTGCAGCTTAGGTACATGCCGCCGGCTATGCCTAATTGGCGGTTCTTCACGCGCTTGACAATGCGCGTCGGCTTGCCGCATGTGGGACAAGGTATTTCCTGTGCTGAAACGTTCCTTGTGCGGTCTGCTGTTTTTGCTTTTGCCATTGGAATTACTCCTCTTTAGCACTACTCGTTTTTCGCGAGAAGTTATGCAACCTGATACGGGACACGCTGCTTGGAAGTTTTAACACCAACAGCAATCGTTATTCCCCGGACAAAATTAATTTTAGCACATTGCTGCTGGGCGCTCGATAGCCGGGAAGTGCAAAACGGAAAGCAGATCATGGTTCAGCGTCCATAATTCGTTAAAAAGCCGTATGTTTTAGATTTAGGGAGCTTTTCCAATCTTGCAAAAAACTCCGTATCCGTAATGGTAGTAGGCCATTCGAGGTTGATTTTAAGAAACGTTCTGGTGTGTTTGGGATCATTTTCGTCGTGCCGCATTTCAATTGCTCCTAAAACGATCAATTTTGCTACATCTCGGAGGAAAGCCTGAAAAGGAAATTTTCTCTTCTTGTAATCATCTCTGACTGCGTCTGCCAATTGGGAATATTCTATTTCTCCATCCATGTTTAGCAGTTTCTCCAATATGGCCAACTGCCTGGGAACGATGACCCTCTTTCGAGTGCTCTGCAATCTGGTAAACAAGTCATGCATAAGATTTCGGAAAATTTCTTTAGAGACTTGAGTTTTTATCAGATTCATCAGTCGTTCGCTTTGCTTCGCAATCCCTTTTAAGCCGAATTTCAAAAATGGAGTCAGGTCGTAGTCTCTTGCGCGCACTTCCGATAAAGAAGACAAGTAAGTGGCTTTTTCCTCATAGTAATAATTAGACATGGCGATGAAAAGAGAATCCTTCAATGAAGCTCTTTGCAGTAATAAAGCTTCGAGTATTCTGGCCGTTCTTCCATTGCCATCTCCGAAAGGATGTATTGCAACAAGATGATAATGAAGTGCAAGGGCTTGAATGAGCGGATCGCAGTCTCGGAAATTGGTATGTGCTTCTTTAGCAAGTTGTCTCAAAGCAGCAGCGGTTTCTTCCCCGCCCGTTGCTCCTCTGTGCATCGGAATGCCAAAAGTTATATTGTGATCCTGTTCCCTAATTCTTCCAGGTGCACAGTGATCATCATCGCAATCCGTTACAACAAGTCTGTGTACATCGCAAATAAGCTTTTCGTCTATGGGTTTGTCATCTGGAATTTCTGCGATCCACTTATATGCCTTGACCGCAGAATTTGCTTGCTTCTGCGATCTAGTTAAAAGTTGCTCAGGACTCTGCGCCTTGATAGCCACTTCGAGTTCATTACCTACAAATTCCGCACCCTCAATGCGGGAACTACCAGCAACTTCCATCTTTAGCTGTATTTGCTGAATTTCTTGAACCCATCGCCGCTGGTAAGGAATTGACTTTAATGACATTACCGCTGCTTTGGCATTTGAAAGCTCCTCAAATAATTCGGGATGATTAAATTTGACCCAATTCTTCGGCGATACGTATTTGATGGCTTTCATTTACAAATAATAATACAAATAATAATGTGAATTGAATATATTTATTATATTTATATTCAATTAGATAGAAGCTTCTTATATTTTTTATCGCAATTATTATTACAATTTTTATTGATAAAAAGTGATGGGATTCCGTTACACGTGAACTCCTGCTTTCACTACTTCCCAGTAGTCTTCACCCCGTCCGTCGCAGAAACCCCTTCGGCAGAAACGTCACCAGGAGTTTTCCCCAGGTTTCGTCGCTCGAAAAATTCGGATTTTCCGAAAGAAATTGCCGTAACGCGGCCATCGGGCTGTCCTGGACCCAATCCGGACTGCCTTTGGGCGTGGAAGCGAGCGCTTCACAGATGGTGTCGAATAATACCAAGTAGCCTCCGACCGGGATATAGCGGGAAAACACTCGCAGCTCGCCCAGCGTATGTCGATAACTGTGATCAGAATCGAGACAAACCAGGACGTTTTTTTCCCCGCCCAGCAATTTCTCGATCTCGCGGTGCACAGCTTCGGACTTGGAATCTCCTTCGAGGAGATGAACCCGGCTGGCAAAGGCGGAATTCTCCACATGCTGGCGAGCCACGGGGTTGATTTGAATGTCGATGGAAATAACTTTTCCGTCAATCCGCAGCAATTCCAAAAGCGAAGCGTAATAAACAGCCGTGCCGCCCAGATAGAGGCCGGTTTCGATGATGACTTGCGGGCGCAGTCGCGCGATCAATTCCTGCATCACCAGAAGGTCCGTGGGCCACTGCATCACCGGAACGCCCAGCCATGTCACTCGCCTCCAAAGGTCGGCGTTCCACATGGCCCGTGTCCATTGCAAAGCGAGCCGTTCGGTTTCTTCCTGTGAGTAACCTGGCTGCGTTGCCATCACGCTTTCGTCTTTGCCATTTGCATTAGTCAATGTCCGGCCTCTCTCCCAATTCCACGTTAATGGTCATGCGGCGAGCGCCGCGATACAATGTGACAGCTATTTTCTCGCCGGGTTTTTTCTTGAGCACATAGCGGTTCACATCAATGGAACTGGCGGTAGCGTTGCCATCGATATCCACAATCACGTCTCCCCCAATGACAAACTGCTCGTTGCCGATCAGCACAAGCTGCTGTCCGGGCTGAATGCCGGCGCGCTCTGCGGGCCCTCTGGGTGCAACCTGAAACACGAGCAGTCCTTGGGTTACCGGCAATTTCAATAAGTTTGCGATGTCCGGGGTGAGCTCGCGACCAACCACGCCTAAATAACCCCGCCGCACGCGCCCTTCCTGCAACAGGTCGGTCACAATGCCCTTGGCGATGTTCACCGGAATGGCAAAGCCGATTCCAATGTTCGAACCAGGCCCGACGATGGCCGTATTGATTCCGATCACTTCCCCGCGTGAATTCAGCAGCGGCCCTCCGCTATTGCCCGGGTTGATGGCAGCGTCGCTCTGGATCAAATCCTCCAGCAATTGCCCTTGTTCATCGCGGATGTTGCGCCCAAGAGCGCTGATGACGCCTGTGGTCAGGGTTCCCTGGAAACCGAAAGGATTTCCGATGGCGAGCACTTTCTGGCCGACCTGCAAGTGGTCTGAATCACCGAGTTTTACATAGGGAAAAGATTTGCGATCGGTGATCTGTATGACGGCCAGATCGCTCAAGCGATCGCGGCCAACCAGTTTTGCTGTGTGTCGGCTTTGATCGGATAGCGTAACTTCAATGGACCGCGCGCCGCTGACTACGTGGTTGTTGGTGACGATGTGACCTTTATCATCGATCAAAAAGCCCGATCCGCTCCCCTGGACCGGGAAGACGTTAAAGAAAAAATCCTGCTGAATCGTGGTGCTGGTGATGTTCGCGACAGCAGGGCTGACCGTCCGGTAGACATCGATGTTGTTTTGCTCATCCCAGGAAGCTGCTTCGTCGGGCGGCGGAACCGCAAGAACCGAGGGAACCGCGGAAATGCCCGGTTGATTTGAGGCTGCTGAATCCCCTCCGACATCGGTGCTTTTCGGAAGGTACCAAAACCACCAGCCGGTCAGGAGGCCCAGAAACGCCGCCAGCAGATAATTACGGAAGACGGATTTTCTCGTCATGGTTCGCCTCACATTTCCCGGGGTCCATGGGCTCTTGATAAATTAGGCCCGCATAGATGATCTAAAGCTCTCTTGAAAAGAATAACAAAATCAAAATGGCGATGAAAGCTCGTCCTATCGCGATAATGGATCTTGCTTAGGCCTCATGGTGCTCTCGGGGTTCAAGATTACTTCTCCATCCGATTTCAGGACGTATGGAAAACCCTGGGGGTCCTGAGGAATGCCCTGCATCAAACCCTGCGCGGACATTTCCTCGAACGACTGCGGCCATCGTCCGGTTTGATCATGGAAGAGATTTGCCACTCTGCGGATTTCATCAATATCGTCGAGCGCTTTCAGCGTTTCCAAATGCTTCTGCGCGTTCTCCCGTATCGTTTCATCTTCCGTAGTCTGGTAAATATCGCTCCATAAAAAGCGGGAGATTTCTCGATCACCGCCTTTCTGCCGGATTGCAGCAGCCATCACTTTCATCCAGGTTCTGGCTTTCGAATGCTTGGAGCCTTCTTCGTAAGCTTTGGCGGCATTCTGATAATCCTGAAGTTCCCAGTAGTATATAAAACCCATATAGTGCCAAAGCCGCCATTCGTCGGGGTTTGCTTCAATGCCTCTCCTGAGCAGCGCGACAGATTCCTTCGGCATGCCCGCTCCGTATGGCGGAGGAGTGGCTAGAAAAAAGGCTCCGAAGTTATAGGCAATCATTAATTGCGGATCTAAGGTCACCGTTATATTCAGCAATTGCGGAAGCAAACGGAACTCATAGTGTCGGTCGCGCAACCTGCCGCCGAAATATTGCACCACCCGCGTCCAATAAATGTCAGCCATCAGACCGTCATGGCCCATACTGAGTTTTCGCACAACATTTCCTGAGGGAATCAATAATGCCTCTGGAACCTCAGAAGCTTTGCTTTCTTCGCGGTCAATCGCCATCTGCACCCGTGCGGATGCAACCAGCAAGCTGGCTGCGAAAGCCAAAACACAAACAGTGAACATTCTTTTTCGTTTAGAGACCGTCATTTCAAATCTTTGCTCGAAAAAATCCGCGCCGACAGAATCACCAGCGCGCAGGCATAGACAATGGTATAAACCGTGTTGAGTAGAATGAGCCGGGCTTCCACTGGAAACCCATGAGAAACGCGCGAGGCAATGTTGAAATTGTCGAAATGCGGCAGCGCATAGTAAAGAATCATTGTGGCCGTTTTCATCCCTGCGCTTTCCGTCAATTCTCCAAAAGAACGAATGTCGCTGGAAAAGCTGCCAATGATGTAGACAAGAATTGTGAAGACCGCTGAAAGCACGGGCGTAGAGACGCACGAGAAAAAAAGACAGACCGCGGTGACCAGGGAAAATTGAAGGAGAATAAAATAGATGGCCGTCCATATATGAACGTCCTCGGGCGCGAACTGGTGGGTCAAGTAATACAACGCTGCCCATAGTCCCACGCTCATCAGGGCGGTATTCACCAATAGCGTGATATTCAGACCCAGGAATTTTCCGGCAATGAACTGCCAGCGGCGGATGGGCTTGCTCAGCAGCGTATAAAGGCTGCGCTTTTCAATCTCCTTGTAGACAAGCCCTATGCCCAGAAAAATAGCAATGAAAAGCCCGAACACAGAGATTGAACTCAAGCCAATATTGATCAGGATGGTTTTTTGAATGCCGATCGATATTTGGCCGAACAGCAGCGCAGACGCGATTAATATGAGCACGAAAGCGATCAGATTGTAGAGTACCCGGTCCCGCACGGCTTCCCGGAAACTGTTCAGCGCGATGGCCCATGTCTGTCGCGCGATCATTTTAGTTCTGCCCTTCCTGCGGCTTTGAAATTCCTGGTTGAGGCAACTGAAGAATCTCTTCGAAAACATCTTCTAAGCGCAGCCGGACCGGATTGAGGGATAGCAGCCGAATCCCGTCTCTGCTACAAAGAGTTAAGAAATCCTGCAATTTCTCATCCGTGATCTCCATGCGGAATTGCCCACCGGAAGCAACAACGGCCCTGCCTGTGAGGGATTCCAATTCTTTCACTCGATCCGCCTAGGAGCAGA
>MEKX01000112.1:41944-52580 GCA_001767075.1 Acidobacteria bacterium RIFCSPLOWO2_12_FULL_54_10
CCGGTTCAGAATCGCGACACGGTCGCACAGCGCCTCTGCATCGGAGAGAATGTGGGTACTGAAAAAAACTGTTTTTCCTTGGGATTTCAACGCAACCATCAAGTCTCGAATTTCGCGCCTGCCAATGGGGTCGAGCCCGGACATCGGCTCGTCGAGTATAACCACCTCAGGGTCGTGAAAGATGGCTTGTGCGATACCCGCTCGCTGCAGCATCCCTTTGGAATATTTTCTCAACTGCATATGGCGGGCATCGGAAAGACCGACCTGGTCCAGTGCGACATCCCTCCGCTGGCGGCGTTCCGAAGATGTGAAAGGGAAAAAACTGCCCAGGTAATCCAGCAATTCAGCTGCCGTCAGATAATCATAAAAGTAAGGCTGCTCTGGAAGGAAACCCACGGAGCGGTACGCTTCCGGCTGCCCGGCAGGCTGCCCCAAAATGTGGGCGGAACCTTCGGTCGGAAATATCAAGCCCATCAGAATTTTGATCGTCGTGGTCTTTCCGGCTCCATTCGGTCCAAGAAAACCAATGACTTCACCTTTTTCAATGTTGAGCGAGAGACGGTTTAACGCCCGCCGGGTCTGCTGGCGCCAGAACCCTACTTTGTAGTCCTTGCTCAATCCGTTGATTTCGATGGCTGGCATGATTTTTTCTTCGGAGATTATTATATAACGTGGTTGTTTCCCTTCACCGACCTTCAGACTTTGCAAGCTACAATAGGTTTGTGAAAAGGAACCATCGCCCCCCATTAGGCCAGGTTTTTCTGACCGATAAGCGCTTGGCAGATCGCATTGTGCGGAGTCTCTGCCTAAAACCTGATGACGCTGTGCTGGAAATCGGCGCCGGGCCGGGCAATATGACGGAAAAGCTGGCGGAGACCGGCGCGTCAGTATGGGCTGTAGAAATTGATTCCCGATGGGCAGACAAGCTAAAGGAAAAATTTCCCACAGCGCCGCATGTGCGAATCCTGCAAGCCGACATTCTGACCGTTCCCCTTGATCAGATCGCGAACCAGGCCGGGCGGGAGAAAATCCGTGTTTTCGGCAATCTTCCTTATTACATTACATCGCCCTGCCTGCTGCACCTATTTCATTACCATCCATGGATTGATGAGATCATCGTCATGGTGCAATACGAAGTGGCACAGCGAATCGTGGCCATGCCCGGCGACGAAGATTACGGATTGCTTTCTCTGACCTGCCGCTACTACACTGAGCCTTCGCTTCTTTTTCCGGTTCCGGCGAAGGCGTTCCGTCCGGTTCCTAAAGTGAAGTCGGCCATCGTCAGGATGCGCATTAGCGTACAGAAGGACCGTTTAGGAATCAAAGACGAAGAAACATTCTGGCGGTGGATGAAAGCCGCGTTCTCCCAACGAAGAAAGACCCTCATCAACAACTGGAAAACTCTTTGCGATCCAGAACGACTAGCAGCAGTAATGGATCAAGCTGGTGTAGATCGCAAGGAACGCGCGGAAAATCTCTCGCTCGAGCAATTGGTTTCTCTTATGAAGGCCGCTCATCCGAATTAAGCGTGCCGGGTAAAAACTTCGCAGAGCCTTTACACAGGCAGGTTACTACCCCTAAGATGAGTTAGGAATTAACGCTGGAGAAAATAAAATGAATCATCATGACGTAATCATCATTGGAGGCGGTCCGACAGGCTTGGCCTGCGCCATAGAAGCCAAGCGCCAGGGTCTAAATCATCTGGTCATTGAAAAAGGCTGTATCGTAAACTCGCTTTACAATTACCCGACCAACATGGTTTTCTTCACCACGCCGGACCTGCTCGAAATCGGCGACATGCCGATGGTAAGCGTGCGGGAGAAGCCGACCCGCGCCGAGGCGTTGAAGTATTACCGGCTTGTATCTCAGCGCTTCGAACTGAACGTTCACACCTATGAGAAAGTAGTGAAGATCACAGGATCGGATAACGCATTTCATCTGCAAACTATGCAGCGCAGCGGGGCCGAGGCCGAATACATCGCAAGAAAATTGATTCTGGCGACAGGCTATTATGACAAGCCAAACCTCTTGGGCATTCCCGGCGAGGATCTACCAAAGGTCTCTCACTACTATCACGAAGCTCATCCATACTTCGACTGTGACGTAGCCGTTATCGGGGGGAGAAATTCTGCGGCGGAAGCAGCCCTGGACCTGTATCGCAATGGCGCGCGCGTTACGTTGATCCATCACAGCGCGCGGTTGTCGGAAAAAATCAAATATTGGCTGCGCCCGGACATGGAAAATCGCATTACCGCCGGCGAGATCAAAGCTTTGTTCGACACGAGAGTCACGGCGATTCGCCCGGACAGCATCCTGGTGGCTCCGACGCATAGCACGGATGGCGAAGGTGAGGTTCGGGAAATCAAGAACGATTTTGTGTTTGCGCTGATTGGATACAAACCCGATGCCGACTTCCTGCGCATGGCCGGAGTGCACTTGGAACCGCGCCGGATGCGTCCGTTCTGCAATCCGGAAACGCTTGAAAGCAATGTGCCGGGTATTTACCTGGCAGGAGTCATTATTGCGGGGCTGGATACGAACGAAATTTTCATCGAGAACGGCCGTCACCACGGCAAGCAGATTTTGGCCGACCTTGCGGCAAAACTTCGTGCCTGATTTTTCAGGGCAATGATTAAACATTCCCGATTCAATCGAGTTGCTTGTTCTTTATTTCTTGTGGTTCCGCGACGTGCAAGCCGCATTCTTTTTTCGAGCCTTCTTCCCACCACCAGCGGCCCGCACGGGGGTTTTCCCCGGGCTGGGTGGGACGAGTGCAGGGCAGGCAGCCGATGCTGGTGAAGCCTTTGGCGTAAAGAGCGTGCGCTGGCAGCCGATTCGTCTTCACGTAATCATCGATCTGTTGCTGCGTCCAATGAACGATCGGGTTGAATTTTAGGATGCCTCCGTTGGCTGTGTCGATCTCCACTACCGGAACATGGGCCCTGGTAGTCCATTGATCTCGCCGCAGCCCGGTAATCCAGCCGTCGAATTGAGCCAGGTGTTTTCGCAATGGATGGACCTTGCGCACTCCGCAGCACTCGTGCCGATTTTCCGGGCTTTCGTAAAACAAATTCATTCCCTTGGCTCGCACCATCGCTTCCACTTCCGCAGCGTCAGGAAATAAAATTTCAATGGGAATGCCGTAACGGTCCCGGACACGGTCGATCATGTCATAGGTTTCCTGATGCAAGCGCCCGGTGTCGAGCGTGAAAACGCGCACTTTGGGCTGAATCTTCCACGCGATATCCAGGACGACCATGTCCTCGATCTGCATGCTATGGGCAATCGCCAGCCTGGGGTGGAAGCGTTGCAGGGCAAACTCTAGTATTTCTGCCGCTGGTTTATTTTCCAGTTGTTGAGACCAGAGTTGTACTTCTTTTTCTGAAAATTCCAATGGAAATCCTTTTACCCGCAATTATGCGAGGTATTCAGCAGCATTAACAAGCAGAGTAGAAACTAAACGAACATCCTCAAACCACCGGCCAGCACCAAAATGGCCATGCCAACTTTCAACGGGCGGGAGGGCACGAAATAAGCCATCCGGCTTCCAACCATCGCTCCCGGAATGGAACCAATCAGTAAGTTGATGGCCAGATTCAAGTCTACCGTTCCGAAATGCCAATGAGCGATCGACGCGGAGCTGGTCATAATCAAAGCGTGCGCAATATCCGTGCCCACAATGCTTGCGCCAGGCAAACCGGAAAATGCCACCAGCGCCACGGCTACAATGGCGCCGCTACCAAGCGATGTCAGTCCCACCATAAAACCGACCAGTACCCCCAATAGGATTACTTTTACGGCGTGAGACTTAGGATCCACGACCTGCAATTCATCATCAGCCCGCCGGCGCGACTTCCAGTAAATTTCATTGAATAAAGTGATGCCAGCGGAAAACAAAAGCACAACTCCCAAAGCCACGTGCATGATTTCTTCTGCTGAAGCATACTTCAGCGAAATGTAATGCACCAGATAGCTCGCGATGAGCGACGCTGGAATGCTCCCCATTCCCATATACAGCACCCAATCCCATCGAATGCTGCGGCGCCTGCGATGTTCTTGGATGCCCACCATTTTAGTGACCGACGCATAAAACAGGTCTGTGCCGACGGCAATGGTTGGCCGCACGCCAAGAAAAATCAGCAGGGGTGTTAATAGTATTCCTCCCCCCACTCCGGTCATGCCCACCAGGATTCCGACGACCAGTCCAGCCAGGACAATCACAAAACGAAGATGAGTCAGTGTTTCCCCTGCATATCTGGGAATATCCGACTGCAAAAAATTCAGGATGGCTGCGCCAGAAGGAATGCTTAGGATTCCCATCCCGGTCGTAGTCGCTAATTGTAAAATTCCTGATTCCATCATGCTGTCCTATTTTCCACAGAAACAAAAAACCCACCAGCCATTCTGTTAGCCGGTGGGTTTGGGATTCCTTACTTTATGAATGCTTACATAAAGAACCGCTGCTCCCGGCCAGCAGGCGCGCAACAACAGCACATGCAACAACAGACTATCGCGCAGGCCTTCGCCCCACGTTTGTCCGCCAGCTTGGAGTAGCTATTTCTCATAATCAGTCTAAATTCTATGGAAGCTGATTTTTTCTGTCAAGGTATTTATGAGGAAAAGCCTCGATGCCGTTCCAATTCAGTGATTTAGAGGTTATAATCAAGGTTTGACCAGACCATCGCTTGCTAGCCGAACCGCATTAGATTAGTGATTAAGGATACCCATCATGGCCGATCAGCCAAACCTTCCTGGCGACGCGAAGCAGCCTGAGCTGCTGCCCGCCAAGAATCACACGCCAGTCAACATCGAAGAAGAAATGCGGCGTTCGTATTTGGATTACGCGATGAGCGTCATCATCGGGCGCGCCCTGCCGGACGCCCGCGACGGCCTGAAACCCGTGCAGCGCCGCATACTTTACGCCATGTACGAGGCTGGTCTTCGCTCCAACCGACCTTACAGGAAATGCGCCAAGATCGTCGGAGAAGTGATGGGTAATTATCACCCGCACGGCGACGTGCCGATTTATGAATCCCTGGTCCGCATGGCTCAGGACTTCAGCATGCGCTACCAAATGATCGATGGACAGGGTAATTTCGGCTCCGTGGACGGTGACCCGCCCGCAGCCATGCGCTACACGGAAGCGCGTTTGGATTCCATCGCGGAGCGGCTGCTCGAAGATATTGACCGGGACACGGTGGACTTCCGGCCCAACTATGACGAAAGCCGCGAAGAACCCGATTACCTGCCGACAAGAATTCCCAGTCTGCTCATCAATGGATCCCAGGGCATTGCTGTCGGCATGGCCACCAACATTCCCCCTCACAACCTGAACGAAATTCTCAACGCCGCCATCTACCAGATCGATCATCCAAATCCTCCGCTTGCAAAACTCCTGGAAATGGTTCCGGGACCGGATTTCCCAACCGCAGGTTTCCTGTACGGAAAGAGCGGCATTATGGAAGCCTACCGCACGGGCCGCGGCAGCTTTACCATGCGCGCGCGCGCCTCCACGGAGCATTTTGGTAAAGACCGCGAGATGATCGTCGTCACGGAAATTCCTTATCAGGTCAATAAGGCTAGGCTGATCGAAAAAGCCGCCGAACTAGTGCAAGACAAACGCATCGAAGGCATCTCCGACATACGCGATGAAAGCGACCGGGATGGAATGCGCATCGTTTTTGAATTAAAGCGCGGCGAGCAAGCCGAAGTGATCCTCAACAATCTGTATAAGCACACCCAGATGCAAACCAACTTCGGGATGATTCTGCTGGCGGTAGTCAACGGCCAGCCCCGCGAGCTGGGTCTGGCTGCGGCATTGCAGATATTCATTGATCATCGCCTCGACGTTGTGCGCCGCCGCACTCTATTCGAGTTGCGAAAAGCCCGCGAGCGGGAACATGTCTTGCTGGGTTACCAGATTGCCCTCGACAATCTGGATGCCGTCATCACGTTGATTCGCGCATCGAAGAACCCGCAGGAAGCCCGTGAAGGTTTGGTGACCCGCTTTGCATTAAGTGAAATTCAGGCCAAAGCCATCCTGGACATGCAACTCCAACGGCTGACCGGCATGGAGCGCGACAAGATTCTTGAAGAGCTGGCTGAACTTCGCAAAAGAATTCAAGAACTGCAAGAAATTCTTTCCAGCGACCGCCTCTTGAAGAATGTGGTCATCCAGGAACTGAAGGAAGTTCAAAAGGAATATGGCGACCCCCGCCGGACTGAAATCATCGACCAGCAGGCTGATATCCTGTTAGAAGACCTCATCCCAGTCGAGGACGTTGTCGTTACGGTCAGCCACAATGGCTATCTCAAGCGCACCCCGCTGGTAACCTATCAACATCAGGGCCGGGGCGGCAAAGGCCGCATCGGGATGAAAACCCGCGAGGAGGATTTTGTCGAGCACCTCTTCGTTGCTTCCACGCACAGCTATATGCTGGTCTTCACCAATCGCGGAAAGGTTTATTGGCTGAAGGTCTATGAGATCCCCGATGCGGGGATCACTGGGCGCGGCAAAAACATTGTCAATCTTGTGAACGTGGAGCAAGGCGAGGCTGTGGCTGCGTTTCTTTCGGTGAAAGATTTTGAACCGGATCAATACATTGTTATGGTCACGACAAAAGGCGTCATCAAGAAATCTGCTCTTACGGAATTCGATAACCCGCTTGCGCGCGGCATCATCGCCATCAATCTGGACGATGATGACGAATTGATGGCCGTGAGACTGACGACGGGCGACCAAAACATTTTCCTCGGCACGCATGAAGGCAAAGCCATCCGCTTTTCTGAAGACGATGTTCGCCCCATGGGACGCCAAGCACGCGGCGTCCGCGCCATGACGCTCGAAGAAGATGACTTCCTGGTCGGCGCCGCTGCTGTCCGGGAGGATGGCTGGATTCTCACGGTTACCGAAAACGGCTACGGCAAGCGCACCGAACTTTCCAAATACCGTGTTCAATCCCGCGCCGGAAAAGGCCTCATCAACCTGAAAACCACCGAGAAAAAGGGCAAAGTCATCAACATCATCCACGTCGGCGAAGACAGT
This sequence comes from Acidobacteria bacterium RIFCSPLOWO2_12_FULL_54_10, assembly GCA_001767075.1. GTDB lineage: Bacteria > Acidobacteriota > Terriglobia > 2-12-FULL-54-10 > 2-12-FULL-54-10 > 2-12-FULL-54-10. The sequence continues at coordinate 48,990 of MEKX01000112.1, forward strand.
GAAGTCATGCTCATTACGCAGCAGGGTAAAATCATTCGCCTGGAATCCAGTGCTATTCGCTCCGCTGGTCGCAGCACCCAAGGTGTACTGTTATTGCGCGCCGACGAAGGCGACAAAATTGCCGCCGCCTGCCTGATCCCGAAAGAAGAGGAAGAAGCTTCTGAGCCGGAGGCAAAGCAGCCACCCCTGGTTCAGTGAGGTCCATGTCGCGCATGATGGTCAGATGCAGGGAGTAACTCGTTCTCCATGAAGTCCACGCAGTACTTTCAGGCAATGCACCTCCGGCCCGACCGGGCCATCATCAGAATGGACTGGATTCAGCGAGTGGTGGAACACCCTGTGAAGGAGATCATTCAAGGGGACGGTCGTATCCGCCGCTGGGCTTCTATCGCGGAGATGGAAGGCCGGTATTTGCGTGTTATACTCTTGCCGGACGGCGAGACGGTCCACAATGCTTTTTTTGACCGCTCATTCACACTATGAAGATCAAATATTTCCAAGACACCGACACGTTGTACATCGAGCTTCGCCCTGCCGAAGCTACCGAGACCAAGGACTTGGACGAGAACACACTGATCGAACTTGACTCTCAGGGTCACATTTGCGGGATCACCATCGAGCACGCGCGTGACCGCGCCGAAATCCCAAAATTTTCCTTCGAGCAAATTCCCGCCCAGCCATCAACAGCGGCAGATTGAGGAATTTTCGCGCACCAGCCTCTTTGCGACTCTGGCGAATCCGGCTACGACTTTGTTATGATGTCCCATTAAACTTCCATGAAAGCCAACATTTACGTTAGTCCCAAAAAAACGGTTCTGGACCCACAGGGTGCAACCATTCGCGCGGCTCTGGCGGGGCTGGGTTTCGGCGGCGTTGAGACGGTGCGGCAAGGGAAATATTTCCAAATCCTGCTTTCTTCCAATTTGACCCCGGCGCAGGCTCGCGAGCAGGTGGAGCGCATCGCCCGCGAGGTCCTCACCAACCCGGTCATCGAAGAGTTCACCTTCCAGATCGAGGAGTAAGCGGAGACCAGCATGTGCGGGATTGTCGGCTACATCGGCCCCAAACCAGTCTCGGATGTCCTGCTGGAAGGCTTGCAGCGCCTCGAATATCGCGGCTATGATTCCGCCGGCATCGCCATAGGAAATCCCCAAGGTTCGATTGATATTCGCCGCGCATCCGGGAAGCTGATCAACCTGGAGCAGGCTGTCCGCCAGCAGCCCATCTCAGGCACCTACGGCATCGGCCATACGCGCTGGGCCACCCACGGCCGTCCCACGGAAGAAAACGCCCACCCGCACCGCGACTGCCGCGGAGAGGTGGTTGTGGTTCACAACGGCATCGTTGAAAATTACCTCCCGCTTAAGCGCAAGCTCACGGAAGAAGGCCATCGCTTCGTCACGGAAACTGACACCGAGATCATCGCCCATCTGATCGAAAAGCACATGCACGCGGATCATATGCTCCCTCTGGAAGAAGCCGTCCGGCGCACGGTAGCCGAGCTGCGCGGCGTGTTCGCGGTTGTAGCGATCACCTCCCGCGATCCCGGAAAAATCGTCGCTGCGCGTTCTGGTCCGCCGATTGTGATTGGACTTGGCGACAAAGAATTTTTCGTCGCCTCCGATATTCCCGCCATTCTCTTTCACACTCGCGACATGCTGTTTCTTGCCGACGGCGACATGGCTGTTATCACATCCTCTGGTGTGAATCTGACAGACCTGGAAGGCCACGCCATTCAGCGCGACCCGCAGCACGTCACCTGGGACCCTGTGCAGGCCCAAAAGGGCGGCTACAAGCATTTCATGCTCAAGGAAATTTTCGAGCAACCGCAAGCTCTACGCGACACGGTCCTGGGCCGCATTCATCCGGGGACCGGCGAAGTCACGCTCGACGATTGGGGTTTCACCCGCGAAGAATTCGCCAGCATCCAGCAGGTCAAAATACTCGCCTGCGGCACTTCCTGGCATGCTGGCCTGGCAGGCAAGTACATGATAGAAAGCCTGGCGCGCCTCCCGGTCGAGGTGGATTACGCCTCTGAGTTCCGCTACCGCGACCCCATTGTTGGCCCGGAATCGCTGACCGTGGTCATCACACAGTCCGGCGAAACGGCGGACACTCTCGCCGCCCAGCGCGAAAGCAAGCAGAAAGGCTCAAAAACCCTGGCAATTTGCAACGTCGTCGGCAGCATGGTCACCCGCGAAGCTGCTGGCACGCTTTACACCCACGCCGGCCCGGAAATCGGTGTCGCCAGCACCAAGGCCTTTACCTCGCAACTGACCGCGCTTTTCTTGCTGTCTCTTTACCTCGGCCAAATTCGCGGCAAAGTCACCGCTTCCGAATCGATGGCCCTGGCGCAGGAATTGAACCAGCTTTCTGACAAGCTTCGCAAGGTCCTGAATCTCAATCGCAAGATGGAAGAACTGGCCAAAACATTTTTCAAGAGCCAAAACTTCTTATATCTTGGCAGAGGCATCCATTACCCTATCGCCCTGGAAGGCGCGCTCAAACTCAAGGAGATTTCCTACATCCACGCTGAGGGCTACCCCGCTGGCGAGATGAAACATGGTCCCATTGCTCTGATCGATGAGGAATTGCCCATTGTGGTCATAGCCACCCGCCAGCCAGGGAATGCATCCAGTGAAATGGCCTATGAGAAAATCCTGAGCAACATTAAGGAAGTCAAAGCCCGCGAAGGCGTTGTGATCGCGCTGGTCACCGCAGGCGACCGTGATGTAAAAGAATCCGCCGACCACGTGATTGAAATCCCAGCATCCAATGAGCTGCTGGCGCCGATCCTCGAAGTGGTCCCGCTTCAGCTTTTGGCCTACCATATCGCCGTCCGCCGCGGCTGCGATGTCGACCAACCCCGGAATCTCGCCAAAAGTGTTACGGTGGAATAGTCGCTTTAGAAGCTAAAAACCCTCATGCAAAATCGCGCACGCCTGAAACATATCCTTTGCGAAAAATCCATCAAGCGCGGTGATTTCACCCTCGCTTCCGGCAGGAAGAGCGATTACTACATGGACGCGCGCTTGACCACGCTCGATGCTGAGGGGGCCTACTGCGTCGGATTGGCAGTTCTGGACATCTTAAAAACATTCACACCTTACCCCAAGGCAATCGGCGGTTTGACGATGGGCGCAGACCCCATCGTGGCCGTCGTCGCCGCGCTCAGCCACCAGCAGGGCGGACCGCATATTTCTGGTTTCCTGGTTCGCAAAGAACCCAAAAAACACGGCACGCAGCAGTTCATTGAAGGCTATCAAGGCCAACCGGGTGATCCCGTGGTGATCGTGGACGACGTTTGCACCACAGGCGGCTCGACGATTAAGGCCATCGAGCAGGCGCGAGCCTCTGGCCTCAATGTGATTGCGGCGCTGTACATCGTCGATCGCGAAGAAGGTGGTCGCGAGGCGATAGAAAAACTCTGTCCCTTCTATGCCCTCTTCACCGCACAGGAGTTATTAGAAGTAGTTCCGAAAAACTCTGAGATCAACAATTCAGTTGATCGAGTATAGAAACATTTTCTCTGATAAATTCTCGGCTTGGTTTTGAATCTGAGCTTCAGTGAAGCGAGGTTTTACATCTTTG
>MEKX01000113.1:0-1074 GCA_001767075.1 Acidobacteria bacterium RIFCSPLOWO2_12_FULL_54_10
TTGCTCCCATACCAAACACCTCCGTCTCTGGACAAAACCACCCTCATAATTGTAGCTTAACTACCTGTCCAGAAAACGGGGGGAACTTCAACCTTCCAAAGCTGAGTGAGGAAGAGTTCTACAGACTCGCGTCGCGTATCAAGGAAATTTTCGAGGTAGCATCCGGAAAACAAGTCACAAACATAGCCGCTTCTCAGCTAAAGCTTCTTGCGTCGTATGTTCACCGAAGCACTGATCAGCGCGTGGGTACCCTAGTGAGAAGTACGGTATTCGTGCTCAAAGATTCGTTGGATCCCGACTTTGATTTCACGAGGAAATACCAGATTGTTGTCGCTGATGTCCTAAGCCGGGAAGAGAAGGAAAGGGCGGAAGCGTAGGAAACTGTGGTGTCCAATTACAAAATCGATGAGATTGTGAGGAAAGCAAAAGCAGAGGGATACTTTGCTCTAGAAGACTACCCAGGACTAAAACTCTCGATTGACGAACTTCAGAAGCTGATGAAAAAAGTCAAGAAGCTACCAACAAAGAAACCCGAGGAGGTTGTGGGAAAGACTGCGGCGTTGCAAACCGTAATTGCGTTACGTAACGGTGTGGCGCCAGCGGAAAGTGTTACCTCTTACTCAGTGGGCAGAGAGAAATTGCTCGACGGGTTTAAAAAGGACCTTGCCGAGGTATCACGTAATCGGTCCAAGGTACGGTTCCTCAATTCGGACCTTGGAGAAGGGAAAACACACGCCCTGTGTTTATTGAGGGAGATTGCATTCAAGATGGACTTTCCCGTCAGCCTTGTAACCTTAAGTCAGAGCGAGTGCCCACTGCATGATTTCCTGCTTGTTTACAGCAAGGTTATGTGGAGCATAAGGACGAGAGACGAAAGACAAAGGCCAGCGCTGGAGAACATTTTCCAACGTTGGCTAAACATGGCCAGAGAGAAAGGCGAAGATCAGGCACCTAAGTTGATAAAACATTTACGGGGACAAAGCCCCCTGCGGGATGATGTTGTAAGTGCACTTGCTGCCTATTGCAATGCTACTAATATTGTTTCTCCCAATAAGGAAAAACAGCACGCTATTC
>MEKX01000113.1:1163-5314 GCA_001767075.1 Acidobacteria bacterium RIFCSPLOWO2_12_FULL_54_10
ATGCTTAGTATAATGGCTCACTTGTTCAAGCAGCTGGGATATAAGGGATTGTGCATTTTGTTTGACGAGGCCGAAGCAATTCACTCATTTTCTCGTTACTCGTATCGGGACAAGGCATACGCAAGCTTGCTTAACATCTGTCGTGCTGCTGAGAGATATCCTAGTTGTTATTTTTTGTACTCTACCACACCGAGCTTTTTCGATACCTATACGAGGTATTGGGCATCGGATAACGAAATCAGAGCTGACCACATCTACGAGTTGGAACGTCTGTCATCGAATGAGCTGAGAGCGCTAGCAGATAGGATTCTGCCTATGTACTGCACAGCGTATGATTGGAAAAAGCCAGTGGCCATTGAAGCGTCAATTCGGAAATTGGCAGAGGCTGGCAAAGACGGGCGTGTCGGGGACTTTGTTCGAGGGATTGTAGCGTTCTTGGACGAGAAAAGTGGCAGAGCAAACTGAATTTGAAAAGGCCCTGGTTCAGGAGCTTGGGCTAGGGCCAAGGGTAGAAACCGACCGCATTCTTGACCGGGCACTAACCGCCTTCTTCAGCCAGCATCTCGGACAGAAAACTGAGATCCAGAGCAAAGTGATATCTCCAATTTATTTGGGAAAGAATGCCCTTGTGCTGTCCGCCACTGCCAGCGGAAAAACGGAAGCGGCGGTTTGCCCCGTTTCTGCCCGAATCCTCTCACAGAAAGAGAATGCCCTCTGCCTCTACGTCGCTCCAACAAAGGCACTGCTAAACGACTTGGTGAGACGTCTTGAAACTCCACTGAAGCGGCTGGGTCTAAAACTCCTACTAAAGCACGGCGACCATGATCCTCCTTTGGAAGGCAAGAACTTTAACTTTCTGTTTACGACGCCTGAATCTTTAGACGTGCTTCTTTGCAAGGGGATAAGACCGCTTGAACGTATAAAGCACGTTATTGTTGACGAGATCCACCAAATCTACAACCAGCCGCGTGGTTTTCAGCTCCTCTTTCTTCTAGAGAGGCTGAAGCTTGCTACCAAAAAACCATTGCAACGAATTGCTCTGTCCGCTACCGTCGCGCAACCATCAATGCTCGCCTCGTGGTTAAAGGGTAGCGACGAAGACCTGGAAATTTTTTCAACTGAAGGTAAAAGAGAAATTACTTCTGAGTTTCTTTTCGTGAAAAACTTGCAATCTCTCCGCACTTGGTTTTCCTCAGTGCCAGTGAAAAAAGTTTTGGTCTTTGCCAATACTCGCCGAAAGTGCGAAGAGATTTTCCTTTCATTGAAAGGGGTTAACCCCTACGAAGCGTTTGTCCACTACTCGACCCTTGAAAAACCGGACAGAGAGTATGTGGAGAACAGATTCAAAAAGTCTGCATATGCGGCCTGTGTAGCCACGACAACGATGGAACTAGGTGTAGACATTGGCTCAGTTGACGCCGTTGTTCTGACGGATCCACCGTATAGCGTGAGCAGCTTCCTTCAGCGCATAGGCAGGGGAGGAAGGCGCACTGCGGGAACTCATTGCCACCTCGTCACTCAAAACGATAGGGAATTTCTTCAGCACTGTGCGTTGCTACGGCTTGCCCAGGAGGGTGCGTTAGAGGCGTCCGTCAGGGGTTATTCTTACAGCGTTCTGGTCCAGCAGATTTTCTCGTGTGTGGCGTCGAAACCCGATCACAGGATTTTGCCCGAGGAAGTTTTGAATTTTTGTCAGACGTGGGCCGAATATCCGAATGAGGTTGAGGCAATCTTAAACAGTCTAGAGACAAGAGGATATCTGACAAAAGAAGCGAATTGGCGATCTTTAAGAATGGGGCCCAAACTCTCGCAGCTTTATAATAAGGCATACATATTCTCTAACATTCGGGATGCCGGGAAGGGGGTTCCCGTATTCTGCCGGGGTCGAAAACTCGGCATTCTTCCACTACCTCGAGATGTGGGAAACGGGGACACTATTCTTTTTGCCGGGCGATATTGGAAGGTTGAAAACGTAGACGAATCATCCATAAAAGTAACCCCAGGTTCGCCAGTGCCTAACCCCCTCGTGCCGCGGTGGAGTACCGCTGGTTTAGAGACCAGTGACCTTGTGCTTCAAGAAATAAAAAGGCTGCTTAAGGGCGAAACAGAACCTCAGAACGTGGAACAGAATGTAAAGGATAGACTAGAAAACATCCGCCGTAACTACGTCGGGGGGAGAACAGATTGGGACTTTCTCTATAGGCAAAAAGACGGCAAACATATTTACTATACCTTTCTCGGAGGTTTTTCTAATAAAGTGCTGCAACTGGGGTTCGAGTCGGGAATGGAACCACCACCAGAAATTCATGGACGTGAGCTTAGACTGATCTCGGATCTCCCGCTAGATTTCTCAAGTCTCCCGAAAATCAACGAGATTAAAGAACTAATCGGTACCAATTGGAAGATCTTTTCCGATATTGCAGCAAAAGGACCCTTCTTCAACCTGCTGCCATCAGAGCTGCAAAAGGAGGAGACCCTTTCATTTCTGCATTACGAAGCTATTGAGGCTGTCAGTAAGCTAGTTAGGCCGAGGCTGCTCAGAATTGACAGGGAACTCTGAAAGATCATGCAGCCTCCGCGGCGTTGATCTTCGGGTCAAAACCACCGTATCACCGTGAGGGTGGCGCATCCTGCCGCAATTGCCTCCAGATTCGACTGTACGACGCCTCAGTAGAATCCCACGTGATTGTGTTGATGGAGAATACAATCGAATGCTTGTCTCCGAATTATTTTCCACAATCAGATGACCACGTACGTCTGCTCACACACTCATGTGAATGCCTTCTCGGGAAACTTACCATCAGAACCACGGCTGAACAGCCACACATCAACGTCGCCAAACTTCCCACTAGTAACTTCACTTACTTTTCGAATCAAAGCAATCGAGGCATCAACTATCTTACCTACTTCATCAGGTGAGAGCACGAAAAACACAGATTCTCGAAGATCAGTTTCCTTCCATTCCTCGATCTTTGGCGTGGGATGGACAAGGGCATGGCGTATGTGCCCCTCATACTCGATAATCAGTTTCATCTCCGGACAATTGCTTTCCTGTATGATTGGATTCTGCTGGCCAGCAGCAATTCGAGGATACTGGAGCAGTTTGTCTCTTAGACTTAAAAGTCGAGGTCGATTACCTTTTGTGTCCCATTCTCTAAGTTTGGTGATCTCCTCATCGCTCAGATCACCGGGCTGTGCCATAATGAGAACGTCGAATGCAAGACCGTTTAGGTACCCTTCCACAAGGTAAAACGCTGACCTGCCCGCAGCCCTAACAAGAGCCTCCAACCACTTCCATGCATGAGGGGGGTGGGGACAACTTTGCGAGGAAGCAGAAGCGCCCAACGTTGAGTTCCAGAGCAAAGCCATGTCCTCAAAGAGTTTAGCCTCCAGCAGATGCCAAGTGATTTCGGGTCTTACTGATCGACGGATACCTTCAACATCAATACCAATTCTAGCGTGGGGAGGTAACGAAGTGAACAAGGGGAACGCCCTTTCATAGTGGGAGAAATAGTGCTGCTCCAACATCCACTTTGGCACAAAGAGGAGTGTGCTGCCCCGCTCACCATAGGCCTCCTCACCGTGGGTCTTTAGGAGCCTTTCGTATTCAGCAAGACTCGCTTTCGCACCGAGCCTTCGTCTCAACTCGGCGATCTCAAGACGAAGCTTCGAATACTCGGCTTGCAAGCGCTTTCGGGGCAGCTGGGGGAGAATTGCGAGAGACTTGTCGATTTGCCCTCGGTCTTGTCCTGTAAGCCATCCTGCAAGGATCATTAAGACACGATACTCACGATAAGCTACCTCAGCCTTCCGTCTTAGATTGGAGCGGTCCGTCGGCCGTCTCATAATATGCTCCCTGCATCAGGTCATCCTCGCTCATGGGTACTGTCGCTCGATTAACCTCTAAGAAAAGGTCTTCTTTTTTACCCTTCAGCGCGAGAACATCTTGTACGGTATTGGGGTTATTATAAAGCTTGGTCGCTGCATCCAAGCCAAAAAACCATTACATTAACCCGGAGAAATGGGATGGAGGCCCTTCTCTCTTAATACTTCCTGAGGAATTGGACTAAGCCTTATCAAAGCAGGCAGTGTTCAGCAATGGGATTAAAGTGAACGACGCTTGAATTTAACCTTAAGCGCCAATGTGGAAG
>MEKX01000114.1:0-1274 GCA_001767075.1 Acidobacteria bacterium RIFCSPLOWO2_12_FULL_54_10
TCAAGGAGGTTGGACTCGCAGCAAACGTCGGCACCGTCGCCCACACCTTCCGAATGCGGTCGTAGGTGCCATCCGCAATGTATAGGTTTCCAGCCCCGTCCAGGATCACGCCGCCGTTAGAGATCTGTGAGTTTATGGCGAGCCCGCCGTCGCCTGGAAAGGCCTGGCCCCCACCGGCAACCGTCGTGGTGATGCCATCGGGACTGACTTTGCGGACTCGACCGCCCCCCGGGATATACAGGTTACCCGCTCCATCTATAGCCGCCGGGCTTTCCACATAGAAGTTGGCGCTGGTAGCCGGCCCGCCATCGCCCGAAAAACCTCCGACTCCATTACCCGCTATCGTGTTTATAATCCAGCTGTTGTTCACCTTTCGTATGCGATTGTTCTGGGTGTCGGCGATGTAGAGGTTACCCCCCGAATCCACCGCCACCCCTTGGGGTCGATTTAGTTGGGCGCTAGTAGCCGGACCGCCATCCCCCGAAAACCCGCCTGCTGTGCCAAAGCCCGTGGGGCCACTACCGGCGACCGTGTTGATAATGCCTTCAGTGCTTACCTTACGGATGCGATTATTCCCTGTATCGGCGATGTAGAGGTTCCCGATTGTATCCACCCTCAAACCATGAGGCCGGTCTACCAAAGCACTGGTAGCCAGACCGCCATCCCCGGCAAAGCCTTGCCCTCTATCGCCCGCCACTGCACTGATAGTTCCTGCCGGGCTGAGCTTGAGAATTGCTGAGCTGTCAGTATTGGCAATATAGACATTGCCACTTAAATCTATCGCTACACCATTGGGCGACCTCAGGCTAGTACTTGTGGCAGGAACGCCAGCGATAGTGCTGACAATTCCTTCAGAAGAAATCTTGCGGATGCGGTTGTTTGACGTGTCGGCTATATATAGGCTGCCTGCCGTGTCTATCGCGACATCGTGGGGATAATGCAATGAGGCACTGGTGGCAGGACCTCCATCACCGGAAAGCTTAAACAACTCGTTCCCAGCCACAGTGGTGATAATTCCATCAAGGCCAACCTTGCGGATGCGGTTGTTGAAAGTGTCGGCGATGTACAGGTTTCCAGTTGCATCTACCGAAATGCCGAATGGCTGACTCAGTTGGGCGCTGGTGGCCAGACCGCCATCTCCAGAAAACCCTCGGACTCCATTCCCTGCAACGGTCGTGATGATCCCGCCAGGGCTGACTTTGCGGATGCGGTTGTTGGAAGTGTCGGCGATGTACAGGTTTCCAGTTGCATCTACCGAAATGCCGAATGGCTGA
>MEKX01000114.1:1288-36090 GCA_001767075.1 Acidobacteria bacterium RIFCSPLOWO2_12_FULL_54_10
AAAGTGTCGGCAATGTACAGGTTTCCGGTTGCATCTATCGCCACGCTAGAACCAAACACATATATATTCAGGGAAGCACTCGTGGCAGGACCCCCATCTCCGGAGAAACCCCTAACGCCATTGCCAGCCACTGTGGTAATAATCCCGACGGGATCGACTTTGCGGATGCGTGCGTTGCCGCCATCAGCAATGTAGAGGTTGCCCGCCCCATCTGCCGCCACGCCGCCGGGTTCACGGAGTGAAGCGTTCGTGGCCTGGCCGCCATCGCCGGAAAAGCCCCTGACCCCATTTCCGGCCACGGTTGAGATGAACCCAGTCGGGCTGACCTTGCGGATGCGATGGGTACCGAAGTCGCTGATGTAGAGGTTGCCGATCGAATCCACGGCGACACCGTTTGGGTAACGCAGTGAGGCGCTGGCGGCTGGCCCCCCATCGCCGGAATACCCACTGATTCCGTTTCCCGCCACTACGGTGAGAACGCCTGTGGGAGAAATCTTTACAACGATGTGGTTATCGAAGTCAGGTGCGAACAGATTGCCAGCAGAGTCTACGGCTACCCCATGAAGCCCCCCCAACGGCGCGTCCACTGCCGGTTTGCCGTCACCGCGAAACACCCAGGAGCCGCCTGCGACAGTGGTGATGATGCTGTTCGGAGTGATCCCCTGCGCCAGCGCACGGGTGGGGAGTAGGGAGTAAGGAATGGGGAGTAGCAAGAACAACAAAGCAGTAACTAGTGAAGAGTGATTAGTGATTAGCAAGCAGAACATCCGAGCCGCGACTGTAAGCGAGCGGGGAGTGGGGAGTATGGAATGCAGAATGGGGAGTCCGCGCATTCGTGTCTTTCTCTGATACGACTGGAATGCTGTCAGCAAGTGGGACAATTTTACGCAGGCGCGCTGTCGCTGTCAACCGAGAGAACCGAGGGAACCGAACGTTCAGGCAGCATGGCGCGGCAGGGTTGTTAATCGGGGAGGAGACTGAAGTTAGAAGTCAGGAGTCAGAAGATACACAAACCGAGCCGGGATAGCCTGCTCTGAGAGATGTCGAAGGAGGATTACCCACGAGTAACGGCGTTTTGTTTACTAATCCTTTCTACAGTCGGGTAGTTGGACCTGGTTGTGGAAGTTTAGCCGGGGTAAAGTGGGACAAAGTGGGGATCGGGCAGAACGCTGATTCAAAACTGGCGGTGAGGGTGGGATTCGAACCCACGGAACCCTTTCGAGTTCAACGGTTTTCGAGACCGCCCGATTCAACCACTCTCGCACCTCACCGCGTGGTTACTTTTCAACAGATTAGCAGCATTCCCCGCAGGTGTCCAACCGGTTATTGTGGGGGATTTTGTGGGGACCCCCGCCGACGCTCATACGCTTGGAACACCTGTTCAGCATTGAACCGCTCCAGCTTTTCCACCGCCGTCCGCTTATGCTCCGGTGTCGGATGCACATAGCGCATCGTTATGGAAATGTTGGAGTGCCCCATTAACTCCTTTCCAATGTCATGAGACCATAGACAGAAATCCACATATGCTAAATGCCCGGCCTGAAGCGTTTCAGTTGACTTAAGTATCTAGCGCTTGTCCTTGTGCATCGGCAGACTACGTCCTTTCCACACCGCGAAAATAGCCGGGTAAACCGTCAGCTCCAGAATCAATGAGGTGAAAACGCCGCCAATCATGGGCGCGGCGATGCGTTTCATAACATCCGCTCCGGTTTCAGTAGACGCAGCCCACATAATGGGGAGCAAGCCAGCCAGGATGGTTGCCACGGTCATGATCTTGGGGCGCAGTCGCTTGACCGCTCCGTGGTGGATGGCTTTGTGCAAGTCTTGGCGGCTGGTTAATCGTCCTTCCTCTCGCCATTGCTTGTAAGCGAGTTCCAGATAGAGGAGCATGACGACACCGGTTTCCGCATCCAGTCCCGCCAAGGCGATTAGTCCTACCCAAACAGCAATGCTCATGTTGTAGTCCAGCCAATACAATAGCCACACGGCTCCTACCAAGGAAAATGGGACGGCCAGTAAAACCAGCAGAGGCTCTTTCCACGACCCAAAGTTGAAATACAGCAGTAAAAAGATTGCAAACAATGTGATCGGAACTATGTAATACAAGCGTTCCTTCATTCGCAAAAGATATTGGTATTGCCCAGCCCATTCCAGGCGGTAGCCGGGCGGCAACTGCACCTGCTGTGCAACAGATTGCTGCGCACCGCGTACATATCCTTCGTAATCTTGCGCAATCGTATCAATAAAAACATATCCCACCAGTTGGCCATCCTCATCGCGAATGCTCGGAGCACCGCGACTATAGGACAAGTCTGCCAACAGTGAAATCGGGACGTGCGCACCGGCAGGCGTGGGAACCAGTACGCGCTGCAACGTTGTGGGGTCCTGGCGAAATTCGCGAAGGTAGCGGACATTGATGGGATACCGTTCTCTGCCCTCGATGGTCTGGGAAATATTCATGCCGCCGATGGCCGTTTCGATGATGTCCTCCACGTCGCCGACCGTCAAACCATATCGCCCTGCATCTTCTCTGCGCACATTGAAGTCGAGATAATACCCACCTGTGACTCGCTCTGCAAAAGCTGTCCTTGTGCCGGGCACATTTCTAAGCGCCTCCTCCACCTGAATCCCGATTTTCTCAATCACCTTCAAATCCGGGCCGTAGACTTTGACTCCCAGGCTGCTGCGCATGCCGGTCACCAGCATCTCCGTTCGCGTCTGCACCGGCATCCACCACACGGCTGGCATGCCGGGGATATTTAGTTTCGGGTGCATTTCTGCAATCAATTCATTCCAGGACATGGGACGTTCTTCCGGCCAGAAGCGTTGCAGTTGCTTCTTTAGAAATTCAGGCGCCCAGCGGGAATACCACTGTTCTTCCCGCACCTTGCGCCATTGTTCAGGGGGTTTCAGCAATACCACGGTTTCCACCATGCTCAGAGGAGCCATGTCGGTAGCGGATTCCGAGCGTCCAATTTTGCCGAAAACGTTCGACACCTCCGGGAATTGAGCCAGGATGCGGTCCTGGATTTGCAAAATCCTGGCAGCCTCCGTGATGGACATACCCGGAACGGCGGTCGGCATGTAAAGAATTGATCCCTCATTGAGCGGCGGCATGAACTCCGAACCGAGCCGGTAAAAAATAGGGACTGTAGATAGAACCAATGCAGCAGCCAGCACAATGACCGTCTTGGGGAATCTTAGGACCACATGCAACACAGGCTCATACAGAGCCGCGAAAAAACGGCTGATGGGGTGCCGCTCTTCGGAGCGAATGCGGCCTCGGATCAGCATGACTCCCAAGGCCGGGACCAAAGTGATCGAAAGCAAAGCGGCAAAAAACATCGAAAAGGTTTTGGTATAAGCGAGTGGCTTGAAGAGGCGCCCTTCCTGGGCTTGCAGCGTGAATACCGGAAGGAATGAAATGGTAATAATGAGAAGAGCAAAGAAAAGAGACTTCCCGACTTCCTGGAAAGAATGTACGAGTACGTCCGTCCGGCTCCCGGGGCGGCCTTGTGTTTCCCAAATCTCCAGTCTCTTGTGGGCGTTTTCGATGAGAATAATCGCTGCATCGACCATGGCGCCCATGGCAATTGCAATTCCGCCCAGCGACATGATGTTGGCGGTGAGGCCCAGGTAGTACATGGGAAGGAAGGAGAGGATAACGGCAACTGGAAGGACGATAATGGGCACCAAAGCGCTTCGGAAGTGCAACAGGAACAGGATAATGACCAAGCTCACGGCGATCATTTCCTCGGTTAGCTTGCTGCGCAGGGTATCGATTGACCGGAGAATCAAATCAGATCGGTCGTAGGTTGTAACAATCTTGACGCCGGGAGGCAAAGACGGTTCCACTTCTTTGAGCCGTTGCTGCACGCGGCGGATGACCTCCAGCGCATTTTCTCCATACCGCATCACGACAATTCCGCCAACCGTCTCACCCTTGCCGTTGAGTTCCGCCAGTCCGCGCCGAATATCCGGCCCAATTTCGACGTATCCCAAGTCGTCAATATGGATAGGGGTGCCGCGCTGGTCGGTGCCGACAGGAACCGTTTCCAGGTCCCGCACCGAGCGGACGTATCCCCGGCCCCGCACAAAGTATTCGGTGGTGGAAAGTTCCAGGACGCGACCGCCCACGTCGTTGTTGCTGCGGCGGATTGCGTCGATCACCCGAGACAGAGGGATGTTGTAAGCCGCCAGCTTGTTGGGGTCGAGGTTTACCTGATATTGCTTGACGAATCCGCCCACGCTGGCCACTTCCGCTACACCCGGCACGGAGGCCAGCCAATAGCGAAGACTCCAGTCCTGGAAACTCCTCAGTTCTTGTAAATTGTTCTGTCCGGTTTCGTCCACCAAGGCGTACTCAAAAACCCATCCCACGCCAGTGGCGTCCGGCCCCAACTCTGGATTCACTCCTTCAGGTAATTTGCCGCGCACTTGCTGCAAATACTCCAGCACCCGCGACCGAGCCCAATACATGTCGGTTCCGTCTTCGAAGATGACGTAGACAAACGACATCCCGAAAATGGATTGGGCACGCACATATTGCACCTTCGGAGCGGAAATCAGCGAGGTGACGATTGGGTAACTGATCTGGTCTTCGATGAGGTCAGGGCTGCGGCCTTCCCATTCCGCCGTCACGATGACCTGAACATCGGAGAGGTCGGGAATAGCGTCCAGCGCAATGTTGCGAATTGCCCAGATACCAGCCGCGGTGGAGAAAAGAACGCCGACGATAACGATAAACTTGTGGCTCGCGCAATAAGCAATGATTCGCTCAATCATGGCAGTTCCTTTCGCGGTGACCACCGGCCCTGGGGAGCGCCAAGCTCTTGCAGGCGTTGTTTCATTTCATTCAGGCATCCGACCTCACACTGATCCACCGGACGTTCAAACTCGTGCCGGTGAAGAATCTTTATGGGCAGCATCACGTCAGAACGATTGCCGCGTTTGGGAGCATAGCGAATAGCTACATCGTAAATCCCGATCCTGTAGGCTGAGGGACGCCCTTCTTCCGGAAGGATATATGCTGCGATTGTCTGCAACGCCGTGAAGACGCGCAGGCAATCTGCGCAACCCGGCGTGGGATGTTCGACGTGCGATTCATGGGTGCCGTAGAGTTCAAGCGAAAACCCGATCTGGCGCTTTTCGTGGCTTTCCACGGTGTACTCCGGCCAGACTTCCCAGCAGATCCGGAAGTGCTCGACTAGGCTTGCCATCAACCCTGCATCATTTTGTGCCCTTTCCATGAGAGCCTCCTTTTTCCCGATTCCCGGTCGCCCCTGCTCAACGAGCGAGGAGAGTCGTTCGCACCGTACCGGTCAATTGCCCTCCCTTTTTGATCGTGATCGTTGTCTGCCAGGAAAAAGCAGTGGGAATGTCAATTGCTCCTGAATACTGTCCTTGTCCAATCGGCCGGAGCGACGCGCTCACGGAAATCGGGGCCATGCTTCCCATTGCTGGCATGAATAGCGTGATCTCCACATCCGCGTCTGGCACCGGCGAACCCGTTGCATCCTTGACGAGAATTTGGACTGTGTTAGTTCCAACTCGCGCCTGTTTCGGCTCCACGATCTCCGCCGTTACTCCCGCAGGCTCAGATGTTGCTGGCGATGGTTGCGTTCCGGTTGAAGTTGGTTGCTCGCGAGGCTGCCAGGCTGCAATCGCCCCTTGTACTTGACTCTCGGCGTCAACAAGGAAATTGGCAGCAGATACCACGCGGTCACCACTGCGAAGTCCAGAAATCACCTCGTAAGCGTCCTCGATTTCCATGCCAAGGTGGACGGACCTGACTTCCATCTGTCCAGCCCCGCGATCGATAAACACTAAGTCCTGTTGCCCCGTGCGCAGGACGGTGTCTTTCGGGATCGTCAAGCGGGTTCCGAGTCCAATTTCCAACCTGAAGTCGGCGTACATTCCCGGCTTCAATCGCAGGTCCGGATTGGGAAATTCCAGGCGCACGCGCAGCGTCCGGGCTTCCAGATTCAGATGGGGATCGATGTAAGTGATCAAACCACGGAAGACTTCGTTCGGGTAGGCTGGGACCGTTATTTCTGCCTTCTGGCCGGTTCGGATCAGGCTGATCTCGTTTTCGTAAATGTCCACATAGACCCACACGCTGCTGTGGTCCGCAATTGTGTAGAGATTCATTTCCGGCAGCACTCGTGTCTGAGGAAAAGCATTCCTTTCCATTACGTGGCCGCTAATAGGCGAGTAGATCGTGAGGGTGCGTTTTGCTGTCCGAGTCCGTTCCAACTCTTCGACCTGAGCGGCAGTGACATCCCAAAAATCAAGGCGGGCGCGAGCGGCCTCCACCAGCGTCTGCGCATACGATGCCGCCCGGGGAAAGGGATTCGCGGTATGCGCGAGCTGATCCCGTGCTTTTAAGGCCAGCAGGTACTCTTCTTGTGCGGACACTAATTCGGGACTGTAGATAGCAAACAGCGGATCACCCTGATTGACGTGCTGCCAAGTAAAATCCACGAATATCTGCTCAATCCAGCCGCTCACTTTGGTGTGAATCTGGGCGATCCCGCGTTCGTCCAGTTCGACGCGACCGACGGTCCGTATGATCTTTGTTAGCGGGCGGCGGCGGGCTTCAGTGAACCGGACACCAATTAGCTGTTGGCGATCTAAACTAATGTTGAACTGGCTGCCTGGTCCCCCGCTCGAATCAACCATTGCCGCTGTCTGCGGGGCTGGAGGACTAACTCCGTGCGCTCCATGACCACCAGCGGGTGGCACTTCGCTCCGATCCGTGGATTCTTGGAGTACGGGGACCAAATCCATGCCGCAAATCGGGCATTTCCCTGCTTCGTCCGCCCGCACCCAGGGATGCATGGAGCAAGTCCAATACAGAATATTTCCTTCTTCATCCCGCACTGCAACCAGCTCATGCTCTGGTTCTTCGTACAGTCCAAGGGTCACCGCGATTCGCAGGGCTATCTCCTGTCCTGCATCAAACCAATAAACGCCAGCTCCCACCACTGTCAGCAAAAGCGCTGCGACCAGCAGGATGCCCTTTCGTGTTCGGTTGAATCTGGCGACTTCTATCCATTTCCTTTTCATACAGACCTCCCCCTTATCGGGTCAGCTCCTCGCCCACAAGAGGTTCTATGCGGGCCAGGGCTTTTTGGAATCGAGTCAAATATTCGTAGTACCGAATTTCGTCGTTGGACAATTGCATCAAGCTGGTGATCATGGAAAGCGCATCCGCCCTTCCCACTCGATAACTGGCGGTTGTTGCTTCTAGCGTTAGTGTTTCCTGGGGGACAATGGCCTCTTCGAACAATCGCAGCAGCCGTTCGGTTGTTGTTGCCTCCAGGTAGGCATCCTTCAGTTCAAACTGCACCGAGGCGCGCAAACTTTCCAGTTGTTCTTTGGCCGCTGACAACCGCGCTCCGGCAGAATCGATTTCGTATTTCTGCTTCTTCTTAAAATAGAGGGGAATGCGAATGGTGCCTGCGACTTCCCAAATGTCCTTCATGCCCCCGCGATTGTGGTAGGCGAACATCACGCCGGCATCCGGCTTGCGCTCCTTTTCGGCAAGTGCCAGGGCGTACTGTCGCGCTTGGATCATCTCCTCTTGCTGGAGCAGCATCGGAAACCGTTCCAATGCCAGATTTCGCAATTCCTCGAAATTGAATCGCAAGTCGGATTTTTCGAGCGGCGCTGGAGGCGGTAATTCCGATTCGGACGTCCGGTTCAGCAAGGATTTAATCTTGGCTTCAGTGGCAGCTTTGCTCTGCTCCGCCAACTCGATTTGTTCCTGCAATCGGGTTTGCTCTGTCTGGGCGCGCAACACATCCGCTTGGGTAGCGTTTCCGACCCGATACTGCGAAGTCGCTGTCTCTTCAAACGATTCAAGCAAGGCCATGTTCTTGTGGAGCGTTTCGAGCGCGCGGAATTGATAAAACCATTCGTAGTAGGCGATTTTTAGATCACTCACAATGCGCAAGCGGACAGCGTCGTAATTCCGGGCTTCGGCATCGGCTTCCTTTGCAGCCATTTTTATTCGCAAATCCAGCTTTCCGAATAGCGGAAACTCCTGCTCTATCCCGATCGATACGCGGCTCATTTCATCTGCCCCCAAGCCAGCAAACGGCCTAATATTGCCAGTACTCATCTGTCCGATGCTTGCGACAGGGTCCGGCAAGGCTCCGGCGGGAAGCACTTTCAGCCGCAAGGATTCCAATTCGTAAGCCGCAGCGCGCAGTTCCGGGTTTTGCTTTTCCGCCTCGGCAACTAATTCCTCAAGGGTGGTCCACTGATTGCTTGCTGCATTCATGCCGGTTTGCGATTTGCCCGGCACGATCCAAGAACACAACAGGACAGCAATCAGGAAACCGCGATAATTTCTTGGTCGAACGATCATTTGGAAATTCCTCTCTATGCCTTCCAAAGAAGGCAACGTCACGGACAAATGCTCATCGCATTAAATGTGCGAAGACACTACCCCCAACAATGTAAAAAAGAGGAAAGAATCAAATCAGGAAAGATGCGTGAAGCAGAAAGAGATCAGGCGGATTTACTGATGGGTCCAACTGATACGTACTGGTAACGCGATTGCTTGATGAAATGACGATCAATGGGAAGGAATGGTCAGGACCTGATAATTCCAACGTTGTAGATGTGTCCTGGCTGTTAACTTCCTTCAAAATCGGCCGCACCTGAGCTGCAAAGGCACAGCACGGAGCTATTACGGGAGAGGTGTTCGGTGCTTGCCCGCTATGCTTGCATTCGCTATCCGGCATGCTCCAAGCATATTGCGCTTCACACAGAACCGGCACGAAGAAGGAAGCGATCACTATGGCAATAAAAAGCCTCATAAAATACATATACTCCCTCAAGCTATAATGCACAAGGGTTTCTTAAAGTGTCCATTCGTCTGAATGTCACTGTTCGTATGCTTTTTAGACAGGAGTAAATCAATGAAACATACCCATCCGCAAATTTGCAGTGCTGGACGAGCAACAGAATTCAAGTATGGTGTTCACAACTGTGGGGACTTTTGTGGGGACCCTGCCTTCATTTTGGCAGATTTTTGTACATGTCAAAACAAACTGGTACAGGACGGAAATTGATTGACCTGGAAGGGCTTGCAAGGTTAACTGCCGTCTGATCAATAGATTAATAAAATTGACGAAATCGGCTTTCGAGACCGCCCGATTCAACCACTCTCGCACCTCACCGCGTGGCTGGATTCCATAAGATTAGCAGTATAGCCGCGAGCAAACAACTCTGCGGCGGAATGGGCCGAATCATACGGCGAAATCCGTGAGCTTGAGTCGGTCCCCTGCAATGAAGTATGATCGTCGTGGCGGGATAAGAACATCCAGAATGCTACGTCTGCCTGGAAATCACCGGAGAGGAAAACAAAAATGCGCGGGAACAAGAAAGTCATTGCCCACCTGAACGAAGCCCTGAAGTCCGAACTGGTTGCGATCAATCAATACTTCCTTCATGCGGAGATGCAAGAGAATTGGGGCTACAAGCGCCTCAGCGATTTCACCAAGAAAAATTCCATCGGGGAAATGAAGCACGCCGAAGCGGCTATTGAGCGCATCCTGTATCTGGAAGGCGAGCCGGGCCTGGGCATGTCGCTGCCACTGAAGATTGGCGCCAATGTGAAGGCGCAGTTCGAAAACGATCTGGCGCTGGAAGTGGATGCCGTCGGGAAATACAATGCCGCGATTAAAGATTGCGTCGAAGCGGGCGACAACGGATCGCGCGACTTGTTTGTGCAGCTATTGAAAGACGAGGAAGGGCACGTCGATTATCTGGAAGCACAGCTCAATCTCATCAAAGAGGTCGGCATTCAAGCCTACCTCGCCCAGCAAATCCACGCGGGGTAATCAGCGGCAAGGAATCGAATCGCAGGTTGATCGCCTCCGGCCTGCTGTCGCATCTGTGATCGGCATTGTCCTATCACAGATCAAACTGGAAGATGGCCCAGGCAAGAAATCCAATATAGATTAGTCCAAAATATAATGGGAAGCTGACAGCACGACGCGCCCACCATCGCCGATGGTGACGAAGAATCCAGTTCGGCTCAAAGGCAGGCGGGATGTTGGCCTCATCCCGGAGGCCTTCTTTCTGATCGCGGAAGCGGTATAAATCCACAAACAATTGGCGGCGCGTCCACTGCGGAGAGCGCTCGATTCCCCGAAGCTGCCATTCCCACAATGCGTTCTGAGCATCGAATCGCGCCAGCACTAAAGCCATTTGTATAGTTATTCCGATGCCCAAAAAGCACAGCATCACCACAAGAAGATCGAACAAGCCAGTCATCATAGGTTGCGTCAAAAGGAAACCAATGGCAGCCACGAAAATAGAATTCGCAGTGAGGTAGGTGGCAAGCAGACTGTGAAAGTCGCGGACGCCGGCGGTCCACAAAACCACCAGGTTGTTGTAGGTGCGGTCCACATCATCGTTACCCTCTTGCCGTTGATCGCTATTCATGAACCGGATTTCATCGCTCATAGGATTACTTAATCGTGGATGTGTCTGCCGCAATTCGCTTTTGCTGGAAAAATTCGCGCAGGAGCGCGGCGCTTTCCTCCGCGAGGACTCCAGAAGTGATCGCCATGCGATGGTTCAAGCGAAGGTCGTCAGCCAGGCGAAATAGAGTTCGTACCGCGCCGGCCTTGGGGTCATTGCATCCATAAACCAGGCGGTCGATTCGCGCCAGCACCGCCGCTCCCGCGCACATCGCGCAAGGTTCCACGGTGGCGTAAAGCGTGCAGCCGGGAAGCCGGGTATTGCGCAGGGCGAGCGAAGCTTCGCGCAGAGCAACCATTTCAGCATGGGCAGTCGGATCGTGTTGCGAAATCATGCGGTTTCCGCCGCGTCCGACAATGGTTTCACCCTTCACGACCACCGCCCCGACAGGAACTTCCCTGGCAGCTTCCGCAAGGCGAGCTTCTTCGAGAGCGACTAACATGAATTGCGCATCCAATTCGGCAGTGAACACCATCATGCAAAATATAGCACAACGCCCAGCGCATTCTGCCTGGTTCAGCTTTGCTCGATTCGAATTTACCACTATTGCCAATGAACAAAATTTACGGTACGGTAAGTGGTGAACTGATGGGGGATATGCAGCGGGCGATGCATGTCCGCTCTTGAGTGAAAGGAACTGGGCTTCATGGCGGAAAGTGGCGGGATCGGCGGGTTTCTGAAGAAAATTTTCCTGGTGGACTTCCTGGAAGGAATGCGGCTGACGCTGAAATACGACCTGGCCATGGCCATGCCCGGAAAGCCCAAGGATCTCTATACAGAGCAGTATCCCAAAGACAGACCTCCCGTCGCCGAACGCTACCGCGGCGCGCCTCGCCTGAACATCAATCCGGATAGCGGAGAAACGCTGTGCATTGGATGCGACCTTTGCGCGCTGGCTTGTCCGGAGCATCTCATCGTGGTGACCACGGAGCGCGATGAAAAAACCCGGCGCAAAGTGCTGACGACTTTCACCTACGATATTTCACGCTGCATGTTCTGCGGGCTTTGCGAAGATGCCTGTCCGGTGGATTGCCTGGAACTCACTCAAGATTTCGAGCTGGCCAGCTACACGCGGGAGGGAACCATCTGGGACCGGCAAATGCTGGAAGAAGGCCCTCGACCAACCCGCTACACGCACTAATTCCTATCGCGGATTCACTTTCGCCTAAAAAAGTCTTCCCGCTCCTGTGGGATTGAACGGGATTACTTCCTCAGAAACTTTTCCAAATATTCTGTGATGGATTGAATCAGTCGATTTGAAAGGCGGTCCTGAAACCAGCCCGCGATGCAGATGCTAATTGCTAAGAATTCTTCTCGCTTTTCCCGATACCGCGCGCGTCTACGTAGTATCTCAAAGCTGCTTGATCGTGTGCGGGAACATTCTTAAAGCGGACACCAAGCCCTGTGGTGGATGCGTAGGCCACAATTCCGGTTACAGTAATCGCGGGTTGGTCTGGATTCAGTTCCAAGGCTAATCTAAAGTCCTGGCCAACCAGTTGTTTTTCATTCACCTTATCCTTCGACGCCAGCAGCACTCCAAATTCGCTGAATTCCTTTGCGCGCCACTTGAGTATCTTGCGGCCCATTGTTACGGCGACTGTAAAATCCACGGGGATTCTGGTGTTCCGTCTGCGCTCGGGTATTTTCGCCATAGGATTTATATACCTTCCAACCCAACTGTATGTGATTTATGCTTTGTATTATCACACAACATATTGTCCATCTTTGCTGGATTAATTTTTCGACTCCTTTATATGACGATGCGTCATGCGTCCAGTCAAATGGTCACCGATCAGGATGTACATCAGCAAAGCCGATTATTTATTGATGGCAACCGGCCACAGCAGCGCTCCGGGCACCGTTGCCTTCCTTAATTCCGCTTTTACGCGGCATTCGTCGCAAAGCCATACCGGGCCGCCATCGTCAACGGTAGATTGCTGGCACTCGGATATATTCTGGCAGGACCAGCAAAGTTCCAGCGCCAGAACATGGCGTCTGACATTGCCCCGAATTTCCGTGATTTCTTGAATTTCTGTGATTAGCATGGTCATGGCATCCTCCATGCCTATAACTTATAGGACGCCACGGAATTCGACAATAGACCAGAAGAAGGGTTTTTACTTGGACTTTAGTACTAATGAAATTGCGGAAGAATATTCACCGATTTTTGGTAATTTTTGACGACGAGTGGACCGTGGAATGTATACGATAGGAGCGTTCCCCCCTCAGTAAGTTTTATCTGATAACCTGCCTTTTAGCCACCGATCCGAATTTTACGGATACCTGGCAGGTGGCTGAAAAAGGAAACCAGCGATGACTCAATCGTCTCAGAAGAAATCTTCATTGGATTTTAGAAATCTCATGGACAAGATTCATTAGGCTCCATTGCTTATCTTATGGGGGCTTTTATGCGCGGCGTGGTTGGTGCCGGCCAACTCATGGGCGCAGGCTTCTTGCGCCGTGAACTCTCCGGCACCGTGCAAAGCAATACTGTAAGCCTGCCCTTCGCTCCCTAACTTCCAACGCGACCGTAGCAGACCCCGTCAAAATTCCCAATGCACGCCTGTCCGCACGGTAGCGCCCGGCGCCAGAAACCCGCCCTGATAATACTGGCGATCCAGCAGGTTTTCGACCTTCAGCACATAGCGCAAGCGGGACTCATCGGATTCCCGCAAAACCAGGCTTCCGGTCACATCCAGCAATGTGTATCCGGCAAAACGGTAAGTCTCCGATGGAATAGTGAAGACAATCCCAAAAGCCGGGTAATCGTAATCAGATACTGAATACCCTTGCAAATTCAGATTCACGCGGCGCGAAGGACTGACGTTGACTCCATAGCTGAACTGATGATCCGACAAACCTAAAACTCTGGTGGTCCCGGCTGAAGTCGCCGACGGCTGTATGGATTTCGTGAGCGTGTATGATGCATGCCACTGAAGGAATGCAGCCGGGCGCGACTCGGCGGAAATCTCCACGCCCCTGGCGTGGCCGCCTTGCAGGTTGACATACCCGAAGAAGCGGTCGAACGGGTCATTTTCTGGCGGGCCGAAATCAATGATGGTATTCAGATACGTATAAAAATACGTCGCGCTCATCTGAAGCTTTTCACGAAACAAAGACTGATCAATGCCGCCATCCGCGAAAACGGCTTTTTCAGCGCGCAGGCGCGGATCGCCAAAATACGACCGGAAGCCGCCAAACTCGCCAGCGCCAAAGCGCTCGAACAGCGATGGCGAACGGTATCCGTTGCCGGCGTGGACCCGCACCTTGGTGCCCGTACGAGGAAAATAGTACGCGACAGCCGCGTCGCCGCTATGGGTCGCCGGAACATTCAGATCGGAGACAATGGCAAACGGGTTTGCCGGATCATTATTGAATCGCGGCTGGTCGAGATCGTACCGCTGCGCCCGGTACGCCAGATGGATGTGCAGCCGATGATCGAGCAGACGGGTTTGGTTTTGCAATTGGAGCGATAACGATCCCTGGGCCGCTTCGGTGCGCAATCCAAACACGGTTTGATCGAGTCGAGAATGATCGTAGCCCAGCGCGAAGTGCAGCGAGCTTTTCGCGTTCGCAAAGAAATTGTTGCGCCAGAAGAACTCGTTCACTTCCCCGCGGAACCGCTGTTGATCCGGCGGGTTGGCGTCTTGAGCGCCCAGTTCCTTGGCAAGTGGCGACATGGCAGGTCCATCTTCGTCCAGCCTTCGCGGGTGAAAATTCTGAAATCCGACCGAATAATTCCAGTTTCGGTACGGACTGTGATCCCAGCGAACCGTTGCGCGCGCATACCGCACCTCTTCGCGAAAATCCGGGTCGTCCAATTGCGGGATGAAAGTTGCGCCCGGCCCCGGATAAGGAGTTGCGTTTCGCAGTCTCGACCCCGCTGCTAATGGCATCAAGCCCGGCACAGGCGTTGGACTTTCATTGAGCAGGAGAAATGCATCGGTTATCTGAAACCGTGCTACCAGGCGTGATTCCGAACTAGGTGCAATGGATGCGTACGCGGAACCGGAACTGACGCGATACGGATCGTTCCCATCCTGTCCGCGCGTGTAATTGATGTGGTCCGCACGCAAGGAATAAGCAACTCTCCGCCCTTTTGTAAAGCCGCCGATTTCGCCGCCGCCGCGCAGCAGACCCAGCGATCCGCCTTGCAGGGAAATCGCTCCGCCGAGCGGTTTTCTCGGCTCTTGGGAAATCATGTTGATCGCTCCGCCCATGGCGTTGGTGCCGTAGAGAGTGGAACCGGCGCCGCGAAGCACTTCAATACGATCCACATCGGTCGCCGTCAAGAACGATAAAAAAGGCCGCGCGGAGGTTTTTGTGTCCGTGGGGTCCAGCACCCGGAATCCATCCAGCAGCACCGCTGCATCCTCCGGACGCATTCCGCGCATACGATATGCGGATAGCGCTCCTGGGCCTCCTTGCTGCTGCACTTGCAGCGATGGTATCTGCCGCAAACTCTCGTTTAACGTCAATGCATCCGAATTGATTAGGGTTTCCTGCGAGATCATGGACACCGACTTGGAAATTTCTTCCCACAATTCCGGCAGCTCCGAGGCAATGACGATCACGTGCTGGTCCAAGCCCGCAAGTTCCAATTGCAGTTCGACATTCCCGGAGTCCGCCATGTTGATGCGGCGGCTAAGTTTCTGGAAGCCTGTTTTGGAGCATTCCACAACATACGATCCCGGCGCCTCCTGCTCGAATGCAAATCTGCCTTCTGCATCGGTTAGCAATTGTTTGCTGCGACCGGCACTGTCGTATAGCGTGACCGTGGCGGCGGCGACGCGCCCGCCGGAAGGGTCGCTGACCGTGCCGGAAAGTGATAGTCCATCGGCGGAAAATGTCGCCATGGGAATTAACAACAGGAAAAAACAGCAGATGATCCTGGTCCAAAAACGGCTGGCGGATCGAGAATTACTTGTAAACCAATTTTCCGAAGCAAAGTTCCGAGCGCAATTCTTCATAATCGTTCCTTTCGCCCTCGCAAAGAGGGAACGTGATGGGCCGCGGGACCGGTATCCTGACTTGCGACGGGATGCTGCTGCATCCAGGAGGCCTGCGCCTTCCCACCCTTTTCTGGCAGAGTAGTGGCTTCTTATTCAGGCCTCTTGCCGTCGCTCACAGTTGCGGGGCAGTGGCGGAATTGCACCGCCTTCCCGAGCATCCTGCAGCGGGGTTTAAGTTGTTAGTGGCACCAGCCAAACAGACTTTGGAAAGATTGAAAAGGCATCTCGTACGAAATCTTTAACGCTGTTAGAAATTGGCCAGCGATAGTCTTTCGTGACGCAAAATGCTTATCGGCTCTTCCCTCGAAGCCGATCCAGCTTGGGGGTTCCTGGCAGGTCTCCTGGCTGATGCTTTTCCGGATTGAGCGCCTTCCCACCCTTTTCTTGCCGGGCAGTGGCTTGCTGCTCAATCCAACGCATTTACAGTGGCGGGGCCGCGCTGGCTTTTCACCAGTCTTCCCATTTTGTCAGAACTGCACCATGAACGATGCTCATCATGAACCAAGTTTGGCAGACTGTCAAGATGAGTCGTCTGCCCTTGCTCATCCACGCAGACTGCGCTAGTCTAGAATCATTATGCAAATTCGCCTCAGTATGTTTTACCGAACACTCATTATATTTTCTCTCGGCATATTTTTAGCTGGTTGCAGCCAGAGTAGCAGCGATCCCAACGCGGCCATCCAAAAGGCGATTGAAGATCATTTGGCGAATCGATCCGATCTTTCCATCGGCAACATGGTGATGGAAATGAAAGATGTCCGCATCGACGGCGACCACGCTCAGGCCGATGTGCTATTTCGCACCACATCCAATCCTCCCGCGCAGATGGCTTATACCTATCTCCTGCTCCAAACAGATGGCAAATGGGAAATTGAAACCGCACAGCCGAGCGGCGCCGATTCCTCTCATCCAACACCCGAGAATTCTGGCGTGGAGTCTGAAACTCTTCCCGAGGGGCAACCGCCGGCTCAGTCCCCTCATTGATGCTGGGATATAGCTGACTATTTATCCCGTGTTATTTAGCAGCGCCAATTTATATCCTTTCCATTCTAGATACTCCGCTTTTACCAACCCTACCAAGCCGGTTATCCGTATGTTAGTATGGGCTTTCGAACAGGAACCAGAATTACCTGCGCGGCAGGTATCATTTTTCTAGGGAGAGTTTCTTCCATGGATGAAATAGAACCGGTACAGCCAGTCGAAGTCGATGAAGGAATGGGCGAGAAGCCCAAGCAGAGAACCTCCTACGAGCATATCCAGGTGGAGATTGTGGAAGGTGTTGCGCGGCTGACCATGAACCGGCCGCCTTATAATGTCCTGACCATCGCCATGATGGAAGAGATCGCCTACGCGATTGAACATTTGCGCGAGGAGCACCAGGTGCGGGCCATTCTGATGCAAGCGTCGCCGAGTTGCCAGGCTTTTTCCTACGGCGTGGCCGCAGAGGATTCCCGCCCCGACCGCGCTTTCCAGATGCTGGATGCTCTGCAAGCTGTATTTCGCAGCATGTTGGATATTTCCAAACCCGTGGTCACCGTCATCAACGGACCGGCGGTCGGCGGGGGCTGCGAATTGGCCGCGCTCGGCGATATTCTCATCGCCACTCCCAAAGCTCGATTTGCCCAGCCGGAAATTCGGCTTGGAGTTTACCCGCCGGTCGCCTCCGTGATCCTGCCTCATATCATCGGCCACAAGCGCGCTATGGAAATGATTCTCACTGGCGAGCCATTAACCGCTCAAGACGCCCATCGGCTGGGTTTGGTAAGCCGTTTGGTTCCGGAAGAGAAATTGGATGAAGAAGTTGCTAAACTTTTGACCAAAATCACGGATCAGAGCACTCCGGTATTGGAAATGGCCAAGAAAGTTCTTTATGACAGCATCGGGCTGCCCTTGGAAGCCGCCATGAAAAAATCCGTAGACCTTTATCTCAACCAATTGATGGATTTGAACGACGCCCAGGAAGGGCTTCGCGCGGCGGTCGAAAAAAGGAAACCCGTTTGGCAAAACAAATAGCTGGGCACTGCCTCGCGGCGCACCGCTGCCGCTGATCCTTGGGTTTTATTATGGAACAAGTTTCTAACTCAGGCGGAAAGCAAGAACAGTCAGCGTCGTGGCCGCTGGTGGATTCTCGATTCCGCCGGTCTAGCGGGACCGAGCGCAGATTTCATCGCGCCGCTAGACTGCTCGTGAATGGCGCGTTTGTGGCCTTGATCGTGGTTGGAGTTTTGGGCGGGCTTTCCTGGATTCGGTCTCAACCGGCGGTTCGCGTCGTCCAGTCACAGTTGCAGGCGATCCATCAGGGCGAGCTGGTCAAAGCTTACGGATTTTTCTCCAACGAATACAAGGAGGAAACCAGCCTGCCCGTGTTTCGGCGCTGGGTCCGGCGCCAGCAACGGCTGACGCGCATCGACGGGGTCCAGTTCTGGAGCCGTTCCGTGTGGGGCGGAGTGGCTCTGCTCCGAGGGAGCTTTCAGGATGGATTCGGGCGAAGATACCCGGTCCGGTACCTCTTGATCCGGCAGGACGGCGAGTGGCGGGTTCATCAGTTTCAGCTTGCGCCTGACATTCCCAGGGTCGACACAGAGCCGGATTCGCTGCTGCGCATTTGACGAGCGCTCTCTGCCCTTTCTGCTAGCCGGTTACGATATACGCAAGTCCTGCATTAGGTTACGCGACTCGGAAGAGGGAGTATCCATTGGGCCTCGTGGATGATTACGCCAAGCACAGGATCTTGGCGGTTCAGGATTTCACGCTTCTTTCCACCAGGACGCTTCAGAGCCTGTTCCGCTCCCCTCGCTATATCACCGACATCATCCAGCAAATGGACTTCATCGGCTTCGGCTCCCTGCCCATCGTCGTGTTGACCGGATTTTTCACCGGAGCGGTCCTCGCTTTGCAAATGGCAAAAACGCTTGCCACCTTTGGCGAGACGTCACTCACCGGGCAGCTTGTTATGCTCTCTCTGGTCCGCGAATTGGGCCCGGTTCTGACCTCCCTGATGGTTGCGGGCCGCAACAGTTCCGGCATGGCCTCCGAGCTGGGATCGATGGTGGTCAGCGAGCAGATTGAAGCCATGCGCGCTCTGGGCACGGACCCGGTCAAAAAACTCGTCGCGCCGCGGCTGATTGCCACCGTCATCATGCTCCCCATGCTGACCGTCATTTCCGACTTCATCGGATTATTTGGCGGTTTTGCCACTTCGTTCTTTGTCATCCGCCTCAACCCTAATCAGTATTGGTACAGCGCTTATCAAGCGCTCGAATACGAAGACATTTTCCAGGGACTGCTGAAGCCTTTCGTCTTTGCCTTCATCGTAGCGCTGGTCGGCTGCTACTATGGCCTCCGCACGACGGGCGGAACTCAGGGGGTTGGCAAGTCCACTACGCAGGCGGTGGTGGCGGCTTCGGTGCTGATTCTCATCTGCGACTTTTTTATTACGAAACTGCTCTTGTGGATGTTGGGCTAGGAATGAACGTCGGGGCGCCGGAACCAGTCATCCAGTTTGAAAACGTTACGCTGTCATTCGGTGACAAACCAGCGCTGGAAAATATTTCGTTCTCCCTGGACCGCGGGGAAACCATGATCCTGTTGGGAGCTACCGGTTCCGGCAAATCGGTTCTTTTGAAGCTGGCGATGGGACTGCTGGCCCCGGATTCGGGTAAAATTTTTGTCCTCGGCCAGGATATCTCCCATATGCGCGATCTGGATCTGTTCGCCGTGCGTCAGAAGATCGGCATGGTCTTTCAGGAAGGAGCCTTGTTTGATTCCCTGAAGGTCGGTGAAAACGTCGGTTACGTTTTTGAACGCATGCCCGAAGTGAACGCGGCGGAAGCGGAGCGAAGAGTTTTGGAAGCCCTGCGGTTTGTCGGGCTGGAGCACACGGTCGGCTTGTTTCCATCGGAGTTGTCCGGCGGAATGCGCCGCCGCGTTGCCATCGCCCGCGCCATCGTCGCGCAGCCGGAGCTTATGCTTTACGATTCCCCCACCGCCGGGCTGGACCCCATCACCGCCAAGCGCATTATGACGCTCATCGTCAAGCAACGCGATCTCCGTCAGGTCAGCTCTCTCCTGGTCACGCATCGCGTGCAGGACGCATGGAAGCTGGCCCTTTCTTATTACGATCCGCAGCAGGACAAGCTCGTGACCATGAGCCGTAACGGCGATTCCAAAACAAGTTTTCTCGTGCTTCGCGAGGGTGAAATCGCTTTTGTCGGCTCGCTTTCGGAACTGGCCGGTCATACGGATTCCTATGTTAAAAAATTTGTTACTTGAATGCCTGACTCGCTTGACTTTATCAACTCAAGGAAATTTCTCCCATCGGAGGCTGCATGGCGTATAAAAAAAACGTTGCTTGGTCCCAGTTGAAGGTTGGCATGATTGCTATCACCAGCATCACGCTGTTTGCACTGACCATATTTCTCATCACGGGAGGGTCCAATTTCTTCGGTGAAACGATGCTCCTCCACAGCTTTTCGTCTGACGCAGGAGGATTGCGCGTGGGCGCTCCCGTGCGGCTGGCTGGCGTGGATGTCGGCATGGTTCGCCAGGTCTCGCTCTCTGGCCGCGAAGCTCAAGCCGAGGCCGTTGAAATTGTGTTCGAGGTGAATGCAAGTTATGCCGGGGATTTCCGGGAAGACTCTCGCGCCATCCTGGCAGCCGAAGGCCTGCTCGGCGAAAGATATATCAATATCAGCAAGGGTTCTCCGGCATCCCCTCAAATTCCTTCGGGCGGCACCGTGCTCTTCCGCGAAACCCCGGAATTCAGCGAGCTTGTCGGCGGCAGCCGCGACCTGCTGGACAACCTGAACGTGCTGACCACGCGCTTGAACACCGTCGTGGAAAGCATTGAATCCGGCCAGGGCACGATTGGCAAGCTCATCACCGACGACAGTTTGTACCAGCGCCTGAATACCGCAGTTAGCTCTGCTGAGTCACTGGTTTCCGACATCAGCGGCGGCACAGGCACGCTGGGACGCTTGGTTACATCTGACGAATTGTTTAATCGCGTTAACGACACAATGATGAAAGTCGACCGCACCGTTGCTCGCATTGACAGCGGCGAGGGCACGCTCGGCAAATTAATCAACGATCCTGCTCTCTACCAGGAAGCGCAACAGCTCATGGCTCGCAGCTCCACGCTGGTGACCAACATCAACAGCGGCCAGGGCACGCTAGGCAAACTGGCCACGGATGAGGAATTCTACAACCGCCTCAACAGCGCCGTCCGCAGCGTGGATAACGTGATGACCGGCATCAATAGCGGTGAGGGCACCATGGGCAAGCTCTTCAAGGATCAATCGCTCTACAACAATCTGAATTTAACTACTGGTGAGATGAAAGAATTGATGGGCGACTTCCGCCGCAATCCCAAAAAGTTCCTAACCATTCAACTGAAAATTTTCTGAGATTGATTAATTACCGTCAAAAAAAAGGCAGCAGATACTATCTGCTGCCTTTTGCAATTTAACCTTTCGTAAATTGTTACGGTGCCTGTACTATTCCTTCGCGCTCGCCATCATAGCTATATCCGGAAGCCGGAGAATCAATTGGCGCAGTGCCGTCGAGGTCCGCATTGTTCCGAATCGAAGTCCGTATGTTTTCTACTCCGCTTAATCCCTCTTTTTGGATTTTCCGTGCCACTACACCGGCCACGTGCGGCGCCGCCATGCTCGTGCCGGACATGCGCGTCGTGCCGCCGCCGCGCTTCAGCGAAAGGATTCCCACCGAATTAATGAAGCAGGCCTTGCTGATGTTTTCCTTCTCGTTGCCGGGAGCTGAGATGGTCACTCCCATGTCTCCTGTGAACGCTCCGTCCGTCGTAAAGTAGGACGCGGTATCCGCTTTTATCGTCTTTGTGTAGGCTCTGCATCCAGCATTACTTCCATCCACCGCCGTTGTGCTGGCCACTGCAAAAACTTCCGGGTACGTCGCGGGCACGTTATCCGTTACTTCCAGGCTGGAATCGTTGCCCGCCGAAACCACCACGACGATACCGGCATCGTAAAGCGCATCTACGGCGCCACGCAGCGCGCCGTTATCTCCCAATGTTCCTTCCCTGCCCAGACTCATGTTGACCACTCGAATATTGGGAGTCACGGAAGTGGCATGGACTGCCACCCACTGCAATCCATTGATGACATCATCATCCGTGCCGCTGCCCTGCGCATTGAGCACCTTCACGCAAAATAGTTTGGCCCCTGGAGCCACGCCTGCCACATCCACTCCGTTCTTCTGTGCGGCAACGATTCCCGAAACGTGTGTGCCATGCCCCTGGTCATCCAGACAGGAACTGCCATGCGCAGTAAAAGATTCCGCATTATTTGTTGGACTTCCATAAACCGACAAATCACGGTGATTGAAGTCAATCCCTGTATCTACAATCGCCACACCGATGCCTGCTCCGTCCGTCGCAGATGGATCGGCACCACCCGCAATCACCCGTTTCACTCCCGGCTGTACTTCTGATGTTGTTGTTCCGCCCCCACCACCCGTGCCGGGCTTGGCATTGATATTTTCACCATCCCTGCCCGCCGCGCTCTGGAAAGCGTGGACTTCTCGGTTGGGAATTATTTCCAGTATCGAAGTATCCCGCTGCAAAGCAGCATACACATTCGCATTGGGCACCACCGCCGACACGGCATCGACTATCGAATAATTTGACCGCAATTCAGCTCCGGCGCGCCGCACTGCGGCTGCCCGCTGCGCTTGCGATGTTCCCGCTCGGAACGTAATGATGTAGTTCGCTGGCCCGCGATTTTCCCCTGCGGATGGCCCCTGCGCCATCGCCTGCTGCATGGTGATGCTTCCCAAAACCAGAACCATAACTGCCATGCCGTGGGAAATTCCCTGGATTGCCATTCGTTGGCTGGACATTGCTGAACTCTCCTTGTTGGTTATTGAGCGATTGCTGATCCGATGAAAACCGCCTTGCTGCCGCCGGAATTCGCACGCTTCAATATTTCATATCGGGGGGATATCCAAAATCATAATACATTACCGGCCCTCTGGCCATATTTATTTACTCGTTGCGGAAAGTAACAGAAATGGGCCTCCTGCTTTCCTGCCGAAACCATTGCCGTTCCTGCATTACCGTGCTGGCTGCCGCTGTTGCATAGCTGCTGTTCGAGGGG
This sequence comes from Acidobacteria bacterium RIFCSPLOWO2_12_FULL_54_10, assembly GCA_001767075.1. Classification (GTDB taxonomy): domain Bacteria; phylum Acidobacteriota; class Terriglobia; order 2-12-FULL-54-10; family 2-12-FULL-54-10; genus 2-12-FULL-54-10. Next base: position 23,931 of record MEKX01000114.1, read on the forward strand.
GAGTAATGCCGTTCAGCCGTATATACGTTACCAGGTTGCCATAATGTTCGTGATTGTCCTTCATGTTGGCGATGACGATGCCCATCCGTAGCGTCTGCTGCCCGCGGAAACCGGCTACGGTTTCTGTGGCTTTCTGGTCGTTCAGTCCGGCCAAAACTTTCACGCCATAGGCATAGCTTTCTTCCAATGCCTTCATGATTTCCGCCCGGCTTTTCAGGCTCTCCGGGTTCGGCGCTCCGCTGGCTTTCTCTCCTGCCACCAAGCCCATGAACATGAAGTTCTCGCCCACCAGATGCTGCAACTGCTCGCGGAAGCTGCGCACTTCCGGTGTCGGCTTGTAGTCGTACTTGCCCTCCGGAATGGCCTCTGCCAATGTGATAATTTGATTCCGCGAAGCTTCCCACTGCCTGCGCAGCTCATCGGATATGGGGTCTGCCGCCTGCATCTTCTGCGCCGCAAGCAGTCCAACTATGGCCAACAACAATAATCTGACTTTCCTCATCATATCCTCCTCTGGAGTAAACACCGGTTAACGATGCAAGCACCGCCCCAATCGTTCTGATCCATTATATCTTAGCCCTGCCAGCCTATGCTTGGTTTCTGTATGGATGCCATTGCTCGCTCAAGCGATGCCTCCATTGCTAACTGGATTATCGCTATGGGGCAATGATCCCTTTATAAATTTTTCATCCGGTTCTTGATCTTTTTCGCCAGGCTCTCGATTTCCTCTGCTTTTCGGATCACCGTTATTGAGAGCGTATCCTCGCTGGCTTTCCCGACCTCTTCTTTCAGCTCCGTCGCCAGTTGCACCAGCCGCTCTGCTTCTTTGCCCAGTTCCTCAAAGCTGGCTTTCAGCATCCGTTTCCGCAGGTCTTTCTGTATCGGCGAGGATGGCTCCTCGGTTTGCGTTTGAGGACCTTGCTGTTGTGATCGCGGATACTGCGCAAGGGTAGGGTTCGCCATCCATCCCAACAATAATGAAACGAATACGATCCATGTCCGCCGGCGGGTCCTGTTCATATCCCCTCCAATCCCCATTGTTTACCGCCAGCATACCAGAAACCTCCCTGCCGATTTTATATAAATTCCGCCAGTGCACAATTTGGGCATTGCACCCTGCGCCAGCCGCCAGTGTCGCGTTGAGCGAACTTCCACCTAAAGCAGCGGGCGGATGCGTGCGATCAGTTCAACTAGCCGGAAAGGCGTCTGCGAATGCGTGCTGGAGACCGCGCACCAGCCGTCGCGGAACCGCACAAACATCGCGCCGCAGTCGCCGAAGCCCTGCACGACACCCAGTGTGCTGGAATCCACCAGATCATAAAGGTTCGCGCCGGGCGGTCCCATGGCCGCGAGAAGATTGGTGTCTTTCAACGCCAGCGGAATCTCCAGGCGCTGGAGGTCGTCGGGCTGCGCGTCCCACGGACCGGTGGCCAGTGCGGCCAGCATTTTTGTGGCGAGCCCTGGGGCGATCGACGAGGGCTTCACGGTCAGCAGCAGGCCCGCCGACGACGGCTGCTTCAACGGAAATAGCACCTCTTCTTCCACCAGCGCCTCATCTCTGGAATCCCCGTGCCGCGCCTTCACGTAGAAGTACACCGCGGGCTCGCCGGGCAGCCGTTTCGGATGGCGCACTTCGTAGCGAAATTCGCGGTTCTGCTCCATCCGCATGACCGTCTCCTCCAGCCAGACCTTCTGCTCCGGACAGGGCTGGAAGCCGAGCTGCTGCAATTCAGCCTTCTGCGCTTGATTCCTGCCGTGCTGCGCCACCAAGCTCCAGATCAGCAGGGCCAGCGCCACCGCTCCAATCAATATGAGGGGCCAATATTCGGACACGCTCAGCCTCCTTCATCAGAGCGAAATCATTGCCTAGATCAGTTCAGGGGACAATACAAAGGGGGAAGATGGAGCGGGCAGACTTACGCTGTTCCGAATTACATCTACATTTTTGAAATTCACAAGTTCACTCAAACCATTACAACTAATTTTCGCCCTGCTATTCGCGAAAATAGAACTGCAGTTTCAATCCACCAATCTGAATCAGATCGCCTTCGTTCAGCTTCCGCACCGCCGTCAAAACTTCTGAATTGACTTTGGTCGCTCCGGCTTTGTCGGATGGCGCAATCTCGTAGTACGTATCGCGGCGGTTGATGATGGAAGCAACTTTCGGCGCGAACCAGCCCTTCAGCTTTACCGTCGCCATCGAATCTTTTCCGATCACGCACAGCTTGCTGGTCAGTATATACTCGCGCTGCTCGCTCTTGCCGTCCAGCACGATCAGGCACCCCACCTTCTCTTTCGCAGCCGGCGAACTGCCCTCGGTCGCAATCGATGTCGCCTTCGCCAGCATCTCCCGGCGCTGCTTCGTATCCAGCACCACGGTTTCATCCCCGCCTAGCTGAATTTTTTGTGTTTTATCCACCGGGGGCGCTGAAATGTCCGTTATTGCGCCTTCTTCGACATAGGCCAGCGTATGTTTCCCTATCAATATCTCATCACCGCTTTTTAAGGCGCTTCTGCGGACTCTCTGCTCGTTCAGAAACGTTCCATTCAGGCTGTTCATATCCTCGACGACAAAGTGATCTTCTTCGAGGATTAATTTGGCGTGATGCCCGGATACGCCCAGGTTGTCGATCACGATGTCATTCGTGCTGGCTCTCCCGATGGTCACCGAACCTTTTTGCAATGGATATTCCTTCAGCACCGATCCTTCGAATTTGAGGACTAGTTTCGCCATTTTCCATCCCCTCTTTTGAAAATTCCGGTCAGCTTATACAGCCAGCCGGTCTTCGAGGGAAGCAACCGGACCACAATCACCGTGACGTTGTCTTCTCCCCCGTTTTCATTGGCAGCCTCCACCAGTTGGTTTGCCGCCAGTTGCGGATCCTTCCAGGAAGTTAGAATCCGCGCAATTTCTTCATCGGATACCATCCGCGTGAGCCCATCGGAACAAAGCAGGATCGTATCCTCCGCTTGCAGCCATACTTCATCCAAATCCACTTCGACGAAGGGCTCAGCGCCTAGCGCGCGCAGGATCACATTCCCAATCTCCGAGTTTTCCGCTTCTTCCTTGCTCAGCATTCCTAGCCGCACCTGCTCCATCACCAACGAATGGTCGTTCGTCAGTTGCTTCAATTCCTCCTGCCGCAGATGATATACCCGGCTATCGCCCACATGAGCCAGGCTCATGACATTGTCGGCTATTTGCACAGCCACCACCGTTGATCCCATCCCAGTCAATGTCATGTCATTGTTGCCTGCCTCAAAGACAGCGGCATTGGACATTCGCACTCCGTCCGCCAGCCGCGCCGTGACTTGAGAATAAACGCTGCCGGTATTCTCATCTGTTCCACGCTCTTCGTTGTGATCCATGTCTCGGCAGTGCTTTAATAGTATATCCGCACCCATCTTGCTGGCTACTTCTCCTGCCGCCTGCCCGCCCATGCCGTCGCACACAATGAATAAATTCAGCCCGGGGTCCACGGCACAATAGTCCTCGTTATTTTCCCGCACTTTCCCAGGATTCGATTTTGAACCATATGCAATTTTCAAAATTGTCTACCCGCTCTGGCCTTTACAACCCAGCCCCAGCAACGCTATATCATCCTCACACTACCACGGCGTTCTAATGTAACGGAAATTTCCGTTCCTCCGCAATGCGCTGAATTTTATCGTAGTGCCCACGCATCGTCAATAAATCGTATTTACCGCATTGATTACCCTTGTAGTAGGTTTAATCGATAAGCATGTATCACATTGGTTACTATTTTAGCTATTCAAATCTCCTGAAATCCCTTTTCCGGCCCTGGGCATTGATGTAGATTAAAAGCACTGCTCCCCGGCAACCGGCGGATCATTTTTCCGCCGTAAACGTCAAAATATTGTATCTTCTCTGGAAATAATCGCTATATACTGTATCCTGTTTGCGTACTCGAGCGTTTTCTATTTCCTAATGCGAGGTGACTCTTGCTGAAGCTTCAAAAAATTGCAATGCTTGGATTTAAGTCCTTTGCGGACAACACGGAAATTGCTTTCACCGGAACCGGCATCGCGGCCGTTGTCGGTCCCAATGGCTGTGGAAAAAGCAACCTCAGTGACGCTATTAGTTGGGTACTCGGCGAGCAGTCACCCCGCAGCTTGCGGAGCAGCCGCATGCAGGACGTCATTTTTAACGGCACCCCGAATCGCAAGCCCACCGGCATGGCCGAGGTGAAGCTGACTTTATTTGATCCGGACGCCGTCGAACAGCCCCGGCCCGCCTCAGCCGAAGTCATCGCCATTTCCGGCGAACCTGTCTCTCATCCCAAAGAGCGGCACCAGCAAGACGACTCCGGCATCATCACCATTGCCCGCCGCCTATTCCAATCCGGCGAAAGCGAATACCTCTTGAACGGACGCGCCTGCCGCTTGCGGGACATCCATGAAATTTTTCTTGGCACAGGTCTCGGTCCGGATAGTTACGCCATTATCGAACAGGGGCGCATCGGCCAGTTGCTCAGCGCCAAGCCTTACGAACGCCGCGCTCTCGTCGAAGAAGCCGCTGGCGTTACTAAATTCAAAGCCAAGAGAAAACTCGCCTGGGCGAAACTGGAATCTTCCAAGCAAAACCTGGCGCGCGTCAGCGACATACTGGAAGAAATCCGCCGGCAGTTGAACTCTCTCCAGCGCCAGGCATCGCGCGCTCGCCGTCACTCGGAACTGCGCTCGCAGTTGCGCACGCAGACGCAATCCTTGCTCGCCAATCAATTCCGCCTCCTCACGGAAGAGGCCGCGCGCATCAGCGGCGAGGTCGCCACGCTGGATCAATCGCTCCAGGAATCCCACGCGCAAATCGCATCCCAGGAAAACGAACGCCAAACTTTGCGCTTGCAGCTTGTCCATGAGGAAACAGAACTCCGCCAATCCGTGGAGGAGCGCTCCACGTTGCGTCTGAACGCGGAAAAGGCCCGCAGCCAGGTCGTTTCGCAGTCTCAGCAAATTATTTTTCTCGGCAACCGCATCACCGAAGCGGCTCGTGAATTGGAGCTTCTGTCTGCCCGTCTCGCGGACCTCAATGCTGAGCGGCAGCAAGCCCAAGTTTCTCAGGATGCCGTGCAGTCGGACATCGCGGCTTGCAACACGCAGTTGCAGAACCACGAGGGCCAGTTCCGCGCCGCACAGGATGAGTTGAAGCAGGACGCCTCCCGCCTGGAGCAACTGCGCATGGAAACGCTGGAAGCGGTTCATCGTTCCGCGACCCTCAGCAATCAAATTCTTCAATTGGAGCAGTTCCTCTCGACCACCGAGCGGCAAATCGACCAGACGCGCATCCAGTGTACAGCCGTGGAAAGCATGAGAGCGGCGGCGAACCACAAATGCGAGACGACGCGCGAATCTCTTGAGAAGCAGCGCGCCACGGCTCAATCACTGGCCAACAAACGGATGTCTCTCGAAGATACCTTGGCTGCTGGCAAACTGGAGCAAAGCTACCTGCAAGTATCCATCGAGGAATTGCGGTCGCATGTCTCCGGGCAGCGCGCTCGCCTTTCCTCCATTGAAGAAATTTTGAATCGCCATGCCTACACCTCCGAGACGGTCCAGAAACTCTTTGACCTTCACACCTCGAAAAAGAATAGCTCGGCGGATGCAAGTTCCTCGGCGCACTTCGAGCCAGCAGGAGTATTGGCGGATTACCTGGAAGTCGACCCCACTTACGAAAAGGTGGTCGAGGAATTCCTGAAGGAGGAGCTTGACTACGTAGTCGTCCGTAACTGGGATGTGGCCAGCGAAGGCGTGCGCTTGCTGAAAAGCGAAGTCTCGGGCCGCGCCACGTTCTTGCTGGACTCCGCTATTGCCAACTCCACTGCTGCTCCTGCGCCGATGAGCGGCGTCATCGCAACGCTCGAAAGTTGCTTGCGCTTCACCAATGGCTTCACGAATTCCGCCGGGCACCTGATTCCCAAACTCAGGAAATCTTATCTTGTATCCAGCGCGGATGCCGGTCGGGCGCTGGCCCTGGAGCATCCGGAATGTTATTTCCTCGCGCCGGATGGCGAATGGCTCCACGGCGGAACCGTCACCGCTGGCCGCGTGGATAGCCGTGGGCCTCTCGGTCTGAAGCGCGAATTGCGCGAACTCGCACGCGCGCTCGCCGCGCAGGAAGAAGCTGTCGCTGCAACCGCTCAAAAATTGGCTTCTGTAAACTCCGGCATCGCCAGCCAGGAAGCTGACTTGAAAGTATTAGCTCAGGAACACCAGGAAGCGGAAAAACTTTTGGTCGTCGCCGAGCGCGATCTCCAGGAAGCTACGGCGGAATCCCAGCGCGCCGCCGAGCGCTATTCCTTCCTCGCCCTGGAACTGGAACGCCTCAGCCTGGAAGCCGACCACGCCCGCCAGCAGCGTGAGAAAGATGCTTTGGAAATTCACTCCGGTGAAAAACAGAAAGAAGAAATTGCATTGCAAGTGGAAGCTTTGCGGTTTTCCCTGGCACAGCGCGAAGCCGAAAGAGAATCTGCGCGCGCGCAGATTTCCCAGATTCAGAACCAGATCGCCACTCTCGAAGAACGACGCCGCACCGCCGCCGATGCTTTTGCGCGCCTGCACCGCCACTGCGAGGAAGTCCAGAGCAAGACCAATTAACTGCGCCAGAGCATCGATGAATGGACCCGCCAGAAAAATCTTTTCACCCAGGAAAATCAGCGCCTGGAACTCGACGCTGCCGCCGCCGAGCAGCGCGCTGAATCTCTGGCCCTCCGCGTCACGGAACTCGAAACCATCTGCGAACAGCGCCGCGTCAAGTTAACCGAAATTGAAAATCTGATCGAGCAGCATCGTCTTGCGCTGGAGCAATTGCGCGAACGCAAATCCACGCTCGAAATCCACGCAGCGCGCCTGGAGTCGGATGCCCATCACATGAAGGAAACCTGTCGCGTTGAATTGCAAATCGAGATCGAACAATTGCTGGCTTTGGAGATTCCCATCCTTACGGACGAAGAGTTATCCGAGGCCGAGCAATCTGCCCGGCAGCTCCGCGCCAAGCTGGAAGCTCTGGGCCCCATCAACATGATGGCTCTTGAGGAATATGAAGAGTGCCGCCAGCGCCATGATTTCCTGCATGCCCAGCAGCAGGACTTGCTAGCCTCCATCGTGGACACCACCAAGGCCATCGAAGAAATCGACGCCATCACGAATCGGCAGTTCCAGGAAGCCTACGCGCAGATCAGCGTCCACTTCCAGGAAACGTTCCGTCAATTGTTCGGCGGCGGCCAGGCCAGCCTGCGCCTCACCGAGGCGGAGGACCCCTCCGAAGCGGGCATTGAAATCCTCGCGCAGCCTCCGGGCAAGCGCCTCCAGAACGTCCTCCTGCTTTCCGGCGGCGAAAAGGCTCTCACCTCGCTCGCCTTGCTCATTGGTATTTTCCGCTTCAAGCCGGCGCCCTTCTGCATTCTCGATGAAGTCGACGCCCCGCTCGATGACGCCAACATTGGCCGCTTCACCCATATGATCGAGCAGATGAGCGAGCAAACTCAGTTCGTCATCATCACGCACAGCAAAAAAACCATGAGCATCGCCCCCGTCCTTTACGGCGTCACCATGGAGGAACCCGGCATCTCCAAAATCGTCTCCGTGCGCTTCCTGGAGCAAGCCGCTTCCGCAAGCGGCCCCGTGCTGGCCATGGCTCGATAAAGGATGGTCGAATAAAAGTTTAGACGGAATTTCCACATAGATGTCTTTACCAAACGAAACGCTCTGGCCGATTCAGCCCTCAACCCGATCCGTATTTACACTGCGCCTTAACCCCACCCGCTATTCACTTTGAGACGGACTGCTGCCGGTTTTCATTCGATGGAAATTAATTATGTTAAGTTTTCCCGCAGATTGCCGATAGCAGAACTTGAGGCGGCGTGTAAACCAAAAAGTGCTTCTGTTGGCGACAGGAGGTATGCGTGAATTCAAATGCTCAAAAGCCTGGGTTGCTGTGTGCGCACCCGGTCCAGGTCTCAGACTCCCGGGAGAAACACCCGCAACAGCAAGAAGCCTTGTTGGAGCAAATTTCCCGAGCGCGGGCGACCATTTCTCTGGAATGTCCCCTCCGCCGGGGCGCAACCGTAAGCATCGACTGCGGGACGTGCGAGCTGCGCGGAAAAGTTGCCGGCTGCAGATTTGCAGGATACGCCTATATGGCGGACATTGACTTGCCGGCAGGCTCTCAGTGGTCGCCCGACCAGTTCCGGCCGAATCACCTGTTCAATGCGCAGAGTATGGTCTGCGAACAGCTAGGATGCACTCCCGACTGCGTCGGCGAAAGCTGCGCCAAGCCGGAGACCCATTCGCCGCGGCGTGAGAATCCGTGATAGCCCCGCCGTAGTCTCACAACGGCTCGGCGCAGTTGTTTTTATTAACATTCCGGTACTCTTTCGTATATCGCATTAATTCTTATAAGCCGATGGAAAAACCTCGATAATTCTATATAATGGTTCCCTTCCTATGGCAATCGGAACTCATTCCTTGATGTTCGCCGGAAAATCGCCTGGCTTCCGCCGCGCAGGAGGTTTTCTCATTTGACGGTACCACTGCGCAGGCCCATCATCGCGGGCAATTGGAAAATGTACAAAACCATTTTGGAGACGGAATCGTTTTTCGCCGACGTCGCTCCTCTGGTCAAAGATGTCCATCATTGTGACATGATCATCGCTCCGCCGTTTCTCGCTCTGCGCAGGGCCTCGGAGCTTTCTAGTCCGTCTGGCATTGCCATCAGCGCCCAGGACCTTCATTGGGAAAAGGACGGCGCTTTTACCGGCGAGGTATCCGCTTCTATGATCCGCGAGGCCGGCGCCACCCATACCCTCATCGGCCACTCCGAGCGCCGCCAGTTGTTTGGCGAAACCGATGCCTCCGTGAACAAAAAAATCCGCGCTGCCCTGGCCTCCCGCCTCCTGCCTATTGTCTGCATCGGCGAGACGCTTGAGGAGCGCGAAGCGGGCCGCATGGAGCAGGTTTTAGACCGTCAGTTGACTCTAGGATTTGCCGGGTTGACCGAAGCCGATTTCTCGCCTATCATTATTGCGTACGAACCAGTGTGGGCTATTGGAACAGGCCGCACGGCAACCCCTGAGATGGCCCAGCAGGCACATGCCTTTATTCGCAGCCGGTTGCAGGGTCTTGTTTCTCGCGGAGTGGCGCAAGCAGTTCGCATCCTCTATGGCGGCAGCGTCAAACCCGACAATATTCGCGGGTTGATGCACCAGGCTGATATTGATGGTGCTTTGGTGGGCGGCGCCAGTCTCCAGCCAAAATCTTTCGCTGACATCGTACATTACCAGTAAGAAAGGCATCTAAGAAATCATGATCGGATTGCTAATAAGTTTGCACGTGCTGACGGGCTTGATCCTTATCTTGGTTGTTCTTTTGCAGAGTTCCAAAGGCGCTGATATCGCTGGCGCTTTTGGAGGCATGGGAAGTCAAACGGCTTTTGGGCCGCGCGGAACCACCACGTTTCTTGCCAAAGCTACGGTTTTCCTGGCTGTTGTGTTTGTCGCGACTTCGCTGTCGCTGGGAATCATCTCGAATCGCTCGACGGGTTCTTCTCAATCCGTTTTGGGCGATGAACAGTCGCCCGCTGCAACTACGCCTGCGGCTCCAGCGGGTGCTGCCGCACCGGTTGCTCCCAATGTGGAAGTGGAAGTGGTGCCGCCGCCAGTTCCAACCACGGCGCCCAGCGTGCCTGCTCCGGGACAGTAAGCTTTCTTCGCGGGAGTGGTGGAATTGGCAGACACACCATCTTGAGGGGGTGGCGCCCAAAAGGCATGGGGGTTCAAGTCCCCCCTCCCGCACCATGTTTTTAGATTTAGACTTTTGCATGCGTTTTGGTTGTTTGTGGTCTTGAAATAATTGTTGTATTCACTTGCCAATACAGGCCAGAGAGCTATAATTGTTTCAGGCGTTGTGTTATCCTCATCGGATTGAAGCTAATTTAGATTTGGCCCCGTTGGGGCCGGGCTGGATAATCTCCTCGAAAGGGTAAAAATAAAGGTATGAACAGGGGAAGAAAATTTAGTTTATTGTTGGCGTCGGTAGCTCTTCTTAGCTGGGCTTCCATGGCTCAGGCTCAACAGGCATCTCCCTGGAAGAACAGGGCTGAGTATGACGCTTTCACCGCAATCACACAAGCCACTGACTCCAATCAAAAAGTGGAATTGGCTGACAAGTATCTAACTGACTATCCGGAAACAAAATTTCCCGATAAGGTCCAGGAGATGAAGCTCCAGGCTTATCAGTCGTTGAACAAGACTGATAAGCTCGAAGAGACTGCAACCAAGTTGCTCGAGCTAAATCCAGATCACTTCGCGGCAATTTACATTTTGAGTTACCTCACACCGCGCACGGCAATGGCTCAGGACCCGGCCAAGCTGGATAAAGCCGCCGAATTATCACAGAAGGGGTTGGGCCTCGTCGATGCTCTTCAGAAGCCCCCGAATGCTTCCGATGATCAGTTCAATGCCCAAAAGAATCAGCAGAAGGCCGTATTCCATCAGACCGCCGGTTTTGTGGCTTTGCAGAAAAAAGATTATTCTGCTGCGGCGACTCATTTAAAACAAAGTTCGGATCTGAATGCCAACGATGCGCTGGGCTTCTACTGGCTCGGCCTTGCCTATCTTTCTCCTAAGCCTCCCGATTACGACCCCGGCATTTGGGCGATGGCACGTGCGGCATCCATTTCAGGGCCTACCGCGCTCCCTGCTGCCACTCAAAACGAGGTGAAGAGCTACCTCACCAAGGTTTATATCTCGCGTCATGGCGATGAGGAAGATCTTCCGGAATTGCTCGCCCAGGCTGGCACCTCTCCCACACCTCCTTCCGGATTCCACGTGGCCACCATTGACGAGCAGGAACGCTTCAAGCCCCAGATGGTAGAGCAGGCACCAGCCCGGGAGCTGACGGTAAAGGCGGAAGAGCTGGGCACCTTCACTGATATCCGCAACTACCTGCAAGCCGGTGGTGACAAGGAAAAAGACACTTGGACACTTTTGGAAGGTCAGGTACTCCCCTTGCCCGGCAGGGTTGTTTCTGCCACCTCCACTGTCATTAAGCTGGCCGTCTCTCCGGAGGCCATCACTCAGGGAGGCGTCACCGACGTGGAAGTCACTCTGGCCGCTCCTCTAACCGGGCCAGCGCTTGAGATCGGAAAAGACATCGAGTTTGAAGGGACAATCTCTGCTTACACCAATAAGCCCTTCTTGCTCAAATTCACCGAAGCTAAGGTAACCAAACGCAACGTTACCCGCTGATTCTTCGGGCGGTTTTTTTAGATTGGATGAGCCCTCTTTGATTGAACCCAAAGAGGGCTTTATTTTTTCTTGGATTTTGCGCGCTTGGCGGGGACAGCGTGTTGAAAGCCGTTGCGGCCTGCTATTTTGTATTCGTCAATCTTCCGGCCCAGCGTGTTGCGGTGGATGCCCAGTGTTTTAGCTGATTGTAACTGATTCCATCCATTGCTTTCCAGCACCCGCCGGATATACCGTTTTTCAAATTCCGTCACCGCATCCTGAAAAAATACTCCCGTCTCGACCATCTGCGAAATCAGCTTATCGAATTGATCCTTCACAACTTCTCCAATCGCCCTAGTAATGCGCCTTGTTGATTATTAAAAAAATTTCTGGTTACAATGAATGTCCTGTCAGCCTCTGGTAAATCTCCATATATCTGGAAGCCGTTTGCTCCACCACTTCGGGCGGCAGCTCCGGAGCAGGCGGTTGCTTGTTCCAGCCGATCTTTTCCAAATGGTTCCGCACATATTGTTTATCGAATGAAAACTGCGGCCCGCCCGGCTTGTATTCTTCCGCCGGCCAGAACCGCGAAGAATCCGGTGTTAGCACCTCGTCGATCAGCATCATTCCTTCGGCGTCCGTCCCAAATTCGAATTTCGTATCCGCCAGGATGATGCCACGGCTCTCGGCGTGTTGGGCCGCTTTCCGGTAGAGCGCTAGGCTCGCTTCCCGCAGCTTTTCAGCCAACTCCTTGCCTACCCGCGCTTCCGTCTCCTCATACGAAATATTTTCGTCATGCCCGGTCATCGCCTTGGTGGACGGCGTAAATATAGGCTCCGGCAGGCGATCGGAATCCGTCAATCCGGATGGCAGCGCAATCCCGCACACCGTTCCATTTGCTTTGTATTCCTTCCACC
>MEKX01000114.1:36147-66433 GCA_001767075.1 Acidobacteria bacterium RIFCSPLOWO2_12_FULL_54_10
TCACCAGCATCGACCTTTTTGCCAACTGCTCGCGGAATTGCGGAAACGGCTGCGGGTAAGCTTCTGGATCTGCGGAAACAAAATGATTGCGCACGACGTCTTTCAGATGATCAAACCAAAACACCGACAGTTGCGTCAGCACTTCTCCTTTGCGCGGGATGCCCGTTCCCAGAACGCAATCGAACGCGGAGATGCGGTCCGTGGCCACCATCACCAGCCGCTCGCCCGCCTGGTAAATATCTCTCACCTTGCCGCGAGATAAAATCTTCACTCCCGGAAAATCCGTCCTTGTGAGTACTGGGGCGTCCATTATATTTTTCATCGGAAATATTCTCCTGGAATGGAGGTGCTCATTCTAGTTCACTCACGGCAGGAGTCAAGAAAAATAATTCGATCCACTCGATAAATTAATTTTCGCTATTTGCTATTGATTTCTTGATGCAGCAATGTGTCTTATTGAAACACGCCGCGTAGAAATTTGAATACGCCTTTGCTTTCTTCCGTCAGCTTGGCCAGTTCTCCATCGTCCAGCCAGACTCCATGGCAGCCCGGGCAGATGTCCACGGCCACGCCTTCCAGCGTTTCTTCATGCAAATCGGCTCCGCATTTGGGGCAGTGCATGTGGTGCAGCTCTTTCCGCCGCTTCTTTTCATCTTCCGCCACGGCTTGCGCCAATTTCTTCTGCTCCAGAATACGGCGGTGTATCTCCTGCTTGGCGAAATACTCATCTTCCTGACCGCTGGGTTTCACGGGCATAGCCTTCCCTCCTTGTGCGTTCTCATTGTACCTGTGACGTGCTTTTCACGTACCGTGTGCGTAGCTGCTTCACAGCCGTCACCACCACGCGCATTTTCTCGATGGATTCTTCCACCGTCCGCGTCTTTAACCCGCAGTCCGGGTCCACCCATACTTGCTCCGGGTCGAGCACTTCCAGCCCCTGCACGATGCGTTTTTTTACGGTATCAATGTCCTCGACGACGTGCGTATGCACATCCACGGCCCCGAAGCTGATGTCTTTGCTGAAGCGGTTCTTTTTCATCAGGTCCAGCATGCTGAGTTCATTATTGGAAAGCTCCAGATCGAAATTGTCCACCGGAATGTCGAGCATTTGCGGATAGATTTTCTGGAAAGCCCCATAGCAAATATGCGTGATGAAGTAGGCGGGCAGCCCTTCGGTTACAATTTCCATGGCCTCCACGACCAGTGGCAGCTCCTCAGGCCGCACGCTCGTCGCCGGTTCGTCCACCTGGATGATCTTGGCCCCCGCTTCGATCAGCGCCTCCACTTCCTTTCGTATCTCCTCGGCAATCGCCAGGCAGGCCGCCCTGCGGTCCACGTAGTGTTCGTTGAACGACCAATCCATGATCGTATACGGTCCGGTCAGCATTCCCTTCATGGGGCGCCGCGTCCGGCTCTGCGCGAACTTCCACCAGCCCACCGTCATCGGCCCGGGCCACTTGACCTCCGACTGAATGATCGGTTTGTGGTAATAGCGGTTCCCATAGGATCGCACCAGGTCGCCCAGCACGAATCCGGGCATCTTCTCGGCAAAATACGCCACCATGTCGCCGCGATACATTTCCCCGTCCACCAGGACGTCCACCCCTATTTCTTCCTGCTTTTCCACCCAAAATATCGTGGCCTTTTCTTCCTCCGCCCGCAGCTCGGCCTCCGTAATTTTTCCTTTGGCGAATTCAGCCCGTGCGCGCATCAACTCCGGCGGCTTTGGAAAGCTGCCCACGGTCGTGGTCGGCAGCAGCGGCAAATCGAATCCCAAATCTTTCAACTTTTTCCTGCTCATAAATTCCCCGTAAACCCTTTCTCTTTTTCAGCAAGCACACTAGCTTGATGTGGATCGTTTCTGCTTGCCCCTAGCCCGGTTTCAGAGTAGGTTCAATCCGCCGCATGTAGCGCCAGCGTCCCGCTGGCCCATTGCGCCGCCATGATGGCGGCGTTTCGTCAGACTGTCCTCTACTCTTACTATGAAACCGCCCTCATCCTTGCCGGTCTTTACGCGACGCGATTTTTAATCGCCACCAGGTGTTTCAGTTTCTGCAACGCGCGGTCCCGGGGCAAATATTCAAGCCCGCTCGAGGGATTCAGGTAACATTCCTCTGCGCTGATGCCCTTCAGCAAACGCTCCAGGCTCTTCGCTACTTGGTCTGCATTTTCCAGCTTGGTATTTCTGCCGTCCAACAATCCCAAACCGAGCGGCTTTTTCGGACGCACGGCAGCGACCTGGTCAATCAGTTTTGTGTTGTAAGTAAAATCCAGTCCAATAATATCGGCAGGAGAGTCCAGCAACGCCGAAAGCACCGGACCGGGATCGCCAAAGTAAACGTACAGAGCCAGCCGCGCCTTCCCTTTCACTTGAGATAATACTTTCAGCGTCTCGTTGAGCAGCGGCAAATCCCCAGCATTCTTCAAGACCACCGGTTCATCAATCTGTATGACGGCTGCTCCCGCTGCCGCCAATTCCTTCACTTCTTGCGCTATGGCCATATTGTAATCGCGCACCAGGCTCCCGAAATCCGACTCGTACCCGGGATGCTCCACTATGGAATGCCTTGCCAGCGTGATCGCGCCGGTCAACACCGGTTTTACGGGCCGCGAGCTGAGCGCCACAGCTTTCTCATAATCTGGCCGCAGCACGGGCTGCTTCCAGCGAATTGGTCCTTTCACCACGGGCTGGCGGAAATATGAGTTCGTATCAAAATAGCGCATCAACCCATTGATCGTAATATTTTCGAGTTTTCCGGCCACATGGGAGATGGGGTCATACCACCGGATCTGGCCGTCAGTTACCATATCCAGGCCGCTGCCGGTTTGCTCTTCAATCGCCGCGCGTGTCATGGCATCTTCCGCTGCCTTTACGTCAGCGTCTGTCTTGGTTCCCTTGTCCCGCTGCGCTATCGCCTGTCGCAGCACTTGAAATTCCGGCCTGCTCCCAATCCGCGGATAGCTTCCGGTATTCGTCGCCATCAATTTCATACGTTCCCTTCCTAGTAAGGATTCAATCTTATCGTGTCGATTCCTTCACAATCCCCTCTGCGGTCATCCTGAGCGCAGCGAATTTAATCCTTCTCCTGCCTCCCTTATCCCCGTGCATCCTTTCACCACGCCAATCCTGCATTTCTCGCGAGGCGACCATCGGGAGCCGAGCGCATTCCCGCCACGCAGTGGCTTCCTTGCTGCCGCAGGCTTGTCCCGAGCGAAGTCGATGGGCCTGCGCGCAATCGCAGATGGAGCACTCCCTTTGCACAACCTTCGCCCAATGTCATGCTCAGCGGCCCGACCCCACACTTCAAAAGCCATATATCAGCTTTTCGGTATCAGAGATTTTCCCACAGGCCACTTCAACGATTTCTAAATCGCCAGCGTGTAGCAATCAATGTGTGTTCTTAAGCAGTTGGTCTTGTGTCCCCAACAACACTGATATGCTTTGGCTCTCTCCTGGCCACTTGACAGGAAGCGTATTACCTTCTCACCAATGTGACGCCCCTTAGTAGATTGACTTGCTATTACGGTAAATGGCGTACCGTTGCCGGTCGTATGGAACACCATGCCCGGATAGGCCAGCACATACGCATAAGCTTGGGCAAATGTTTGGGGATTGGCTATAGCACCGTAGTGCGCTCCGAGATTTGGTTTTTTCATTCCAGTTTCTCTTTTGAGAAGGCGATATTTGGCTAAAGAGATTGGATAACGCTTCACTTACGGAGCTTTCCACAGAACCTTCTTGTCCTTGTCGAACAGCACTACAGATGCGGCAGAGGTCCATCGGGTTTCTCCCGTTCCTGGGTTTACGAGGTCCGTTGTTCCAACCCTTGTTTCAAAGCCGTTCTCGTCAATCAACCCGAGCGTCGCCCCACCATTTAAAGGCATTAGATTAATAGCATTTCGATTTCCGCCATATAAAGAGAGTGCTCCCCCGAATGGACTTGCTACCAGCGATGCAGTTACTTTCCCGCCATCATCGTGAAGGGCGAGACCTGGACCAGCTAGCATCATTCCTAGACTCGCCCGTTTCTTGCCGGAGGAATCTCTTAGGATGAATTCGCTTGCCTCAACTGTCCGATTTGGTGAGGTTTGGCCCATCAGGAACACAGCGCCTAGGAGAAACAAGGCCAATGCTCCTATCTGCTTAAACCTGCAATTTTGCTTTTCTAACTTCTCCAAGCGATTCATCACTGCTGTTAATTCTGATGTTACTGTTTCCATGCGACCCTCCAAGTGTTTTGTTGCCGCGAGTATATCAATCTTCTGGACGATCAAACTACTACATTGCCAAATTTTTTCCGACCAAGTTTTACAGGTCGTAAGACACAATCTTGAGGTGTCAGGGCACGGTTTTAACTGTGCCTCGATGTTCAGCCCCGGAGGGGCGTCAGAATTTAGCCCACGGCGCAAGCCGTGGGTTCACGATGCCTGAATGATTTCTACCTCTCTGCCGAAGGCCGGAGCGCAGCGCAAGCGGAGCGAAGCTATATTTCTCGCGCGGCGACCATCGGGAGCCGAGCGCATTCCCGCCACGGAGTGGCTTCCTTGCTGCCGCAGGCCGGAGCGGAGCCTGAGGCTTTGCGAAGGGCGCAGCGGAGCTAGTCTTTTCGCAGTTTCCTGCCCCCCACTCCCCGCTCTTCACGCAAAAATCTCTTCCGGCAATTCGCAGGTAATAATTCCCTTCTCCTTACCCAGTTGCAGCAGCTTTTCTACTGCCTTGCGGCCTCTTGCCCCAAAATCCAGCGTAAAATCGTTTACATACATGCCCACAAAACGGTCCGCCAAGCCGGTGTCCATGCCACGCGCAAAATCCAAAGCATATCCCATGGCCTTTTCCCTGTGATCCAATGCAAATTGAATGCTTTTCTGTAAAAGCTCCGATATTTCCGCGCGCTCTGCCGCGGAATAAGCCCTGCGAATGCCATTCCCGCCCAATGGCAGCGGCAAATCAAACTCCTTGTTCCACCATTGTCCCAAATCGATCACGCAGTGCAATCCTTGTTGGTCATAGGTCAACTGCCCTTCGTGGATCAGCAGCCCGGCATCCACTTTTCCCTGGCTGACTTCCTCTAATATCTGGTCAAAGGGAACCACCACTTCTTCAAAATCCGGCTCAAATATCTTCATCGCCAGGTATGCGGTGGTCAGCTTTCCAGGCACGGCGATTCGCTTCCCGCGCAACGCCGCCGGGGGCATGGATTTTTTTGCAACCACGACCGGCCCGTAGTTGTCCCCGACGCTGGCGCCGCAGGACATCAGCGCATAGCGATCCGCCACGTATGGGTAGGCATGAATGGATATCGCCGTTACATCCCATACGCCTTCCATCGCCTGCCGGTTCAGGGTTTCGATATCCGACAGATGGTGACGGAAACTGTAGCGGTCCGACTGCACCTGGCCGGTCGCCAGCGCATAAAACATGAAGGCGTCGTCTGAATCCGGGCTGTGCGCCAGGCTGATCTCTTGTTTGGTCATGCTGAAAGCCGCAATCTTCTATTATCATTTGCTCAGCAGAAAATTGCCAATAGTTAAATCGTCGATTCCTGAGCAATAAAAACTGCGCACCGCATCCCTCGGCGAACACACCAGCGGCTCTCCGAATAAATTAAACGAAGTGTTGAATAGCACGGGCAGGCCGGATGCTTTGCCGAAGGCTCCCAGCAAATCCCAGAGCAGCGAATTTGTTTTGCGGCTCACCACATGCACGCGGATGCGCCCCTCTCCGCTGCTCCCTTCTGCTTCCGGTCGCGGTGGCAGCACGTTGGCTGCAAACTTCTCCCGGTATGCAGGTTTGATCTTTCCCAGGGAAGCTAAATATTTAGCCATCGGCCCGTGTGCAAAAAACTCGCCCGCCTTTTCTTCCTGCACGGACACGGCAAAGGGCCGGAATTTTTCCCGGTGCTTTACAAAATCATTCAGATTCTCGTTCACATAGGGTCCGAGCGGCGACGCCAGAATGCTGCGCGCTCCCAGCGCGCGCGGCCCAAACTCCGCGCGGCCTTGGAACCATCCTACGATGCGGTTTTTCTGCAACGCCTCTACTGTTGCTGCCACCAGATCGCCTCGCGTCGGCAAATAGCGGAAATCCAGTTTGCAGTTATCTAAAACTTCTTTGATTTCGTCGCCGGAATACTGCGGTCCAAAATACATGTGCTCTAGCCGCTGGCGGGCAGATAAATTGAGCATCCCATGAGCACAATATAACGCTGCTCCCAGAGCTGTGCCCGCATTGCCTGCGGCGGGCTGCACGAAAATCTCGCGGAACAGCCCGCAAGATTCCAATCGCTCAATTAAAAGAGGGTTTAGCGCCACTCCGCCGGATAACGCCAGCGATTCCACCTTCGTCTGGGCGGCTATCCGCTGGCTAATCTCCAGTACGATCTCCTCCAGCACCAGTTGCATGCTCGCCGCTAGATCAGCCCGCGCTTCTTCTGTAAGCGGTTCGGAAGGCTTCCAACCGGCGTCGTGGAAAAATTTCTCCGAGAACCCTCCTCGCTCCTGCCTGCCTGAAACAAAATAGCTCTGATCCACCGTCAGCAAGGAACTCTCATCACTCCGTATCACCTGCCGCAGCAGCCCGGCGTAGTTCGGCTTTCCCCATGCGCTCAGCCACTGTAGTTTGTGTTCGTCCGCCCCCGCGCCGAATCCCGCCAGCGATGTTACCCGGCTGTAAAGATTCCCCAGCGAGTCGGGATAATAAATATCCTCCAGCGACCGCAGTGAATTCCCTTCCCCAAGCCACAACCCGCCCGTTTTCCAGTCTCCCTTCTCATCCAGTGTTAAAATGCCGGCTTTATCGAAAGGCGATGGATAATAGGCCGCAGCGGCATGGCACAAATGGTGGTCCAGCAATACGATCTTGCTGTTCGGGAATGTCTGCTTCAACCGCTTCGGTATCCAGTGATCCGCAGCGGCTTGTCTGCCTGCATCTCCGTAGAGCGGCCGCGCCGCAGCAACGTAATGAATGTCCTCTGGACGCAGCCCCCCTGCTTGCAAGCAGTACCGGATGGCGCGCCGCGGCAATCCGGCGGAGTGTCGCGCTCGCGCCAGCTTGTCCTCTTCAAAGGACGCCACGATTTCCGTGCCGTTCAATAACGAGGCGGCGCAATCGTGATCGCCGCCGGAGAGGCCTAAAATATTAGGAGCTGCAATTCGAGTCATTGGTGATTATTTTCTGGTTTTACGCAGGGATTACCGAGATTAGCGATCTTCCGCTTTTGCCATGCCGCAACCGGACTGGAAATTTATTTCTTCTGTTTCTCCCAGTCATAGTTGATATCCGGGTCGTTCCAAACAATGCGGCCTTCATCCGCTGGATCGTAAAATCGGTCGGTGGCATACACCAGCAGCCCGGCATCCGGTCCCACTATTTTGTATCCGTGTCCCACGCCCGGAGGGATCAGAATCTGCCAGGGTCTCAGCGGACCCACGTACAACGTGTTGGTTTTTCCGAACGTCGGCGATTTTACCCGCAGGTCATATAAAAATACCTGAAACTGACCCAGCAGCGGCGTCCAAAGGTCCGTCTGGCGGAGGTGGTAGTGGATGGCTTTTACAGTTCCGGCGTAGGAGAGCGCAGCCGACACCTGGAGCGAACCGTTGGAACCGAGAGAACCGAGGGAACCGAAGTCTTTTGTCAGCCCTTGCCCCCACCGGAATATCTCTTCGAAGAACCCCCGGTCATCCGGATGCAACCGCAACGCCATCACCTGAACCCCATCAATCAAGTGCGTCGATTGCGGCGAATCAATGATTTTCCCCAATCCCGGCAGCCCTTTCTTGACTATCCCCAATTCCAGGCCTTCGGCCTTTGCCACCGGTTTCCATTGAATCTTTGCTGCTCTATTCGGCATATTAATTATCTGCAAGATAATCTTTCATCGTATCACAATTGCCATCCAATCTTGCCTCACAGCCATTACTGCCGAAGCACGGTCTATGCACTATTATTTTCACGCTTGAAATGTTTTCCGTTCCATTCTGAAATTGCTTCCCATTGTGGCTCGGAAATCTAAATAATCATTCCCTCAGTTTTTAATCAACATGCATTTAATCATGACGTTGCGCGCCTATTAAAATACAGCCATTTGGACTGCCCCTTGCTTGAAGCACACCGTGGCCATGCCACAGGAGGTGCTTATGAGCTTTGCTGCAACAGGCGTCAAACTTTGTCCCATAGACAGCGGAAATCCAGCCCCTGAAAATCCTGCGCAACGCATGTCGCAAGCGGAGCGGGAACTCCTGCTGCTAGCTCATATGCCTCAGGTGAATCTGATCGCTCAAAAAATGCAAGCGCGAGTTCGCTATATGGTTGAGTTGGCTGATCTCGCCGGTTACGGCATGATCGGATTGCTCAACGCGATTGATCGGTTCGACCCATCGCGAGGTGTGATGCTCAAGACATTCGCTGAACACAAAATCCGGGGGGCAATCTTGGACGGCCTAAGAACCATGGATTGGCTCTCACGCTCAGCTCGCAAGAAAGAGCGGCAAAAACTTGAGTCATTGAATACCTCATCAGGGACAGCCGCAAATGTCTCGATTCTGCCCTCGCCTCATTTCATTTTGCTGGGCGTCGAATTTGATGAGCTGGAACGATTATCACTACATATTGGGCGTTCTAGAAACACTAAAGAATTCGACAACAACCCCGAAAAGTTCTACCAGGATGAAGAGAATAGGAGCGCTGTTCAGGCTGCCCTACAAGAACTGCCATTACGCCATCGCCAAGTTATCCAAATGTATTACGGAGATGATCGCACCATGAAAGAAATCGCTATGACACTACGAGTTCACGAATCACGCATCTCACAGCTTCGAAAAGCGGCTCTCAAAAATCTCCGATCGATTCTTTGCAGTGACAGGAATTCGGCGGATGGAATGAAACAAAGCTATTCAGGCTTGCCCGTCAAACGCCGGACTGTAAGTGCTCAAAGTATTTCGTGACCGTCAGCAAATCTTCTTCCGTATCTACGCCGATTGTATCGTACGGCGTTTCCGCCACATAAATCGGAATACCATACTCAAGGAACCGCAATTGTTCCAACTGTTCTATCTGCTCCAGTGGTCCTGGAGCCAGCGCTTCATAGCGTTCTAATGCATCGCGCGAGTATGCGTATAGACCAAGATGCTTGTAATACTGATTAAATACTGTCGAATTCCGTCGATATGGCAATGTTGCACGGGAAAAATAGAGCGCTTGCCCACGACGATTCGTCACCACTTTCACGACATTTGGATTCGCCGCATCCTTCTCCTCCAGCGGCGTTTTGAGCGTTGAGACCTCAATATCAGCGCGGGTTCGAAACGGCTCGATCAATGATACGAGATGCTCTGACTGAATCATCGGCTCATCACCTTGAATGTTGACAAAGACATCTGCAGAAATCTTGTACATCAGTTCGACGATTCGTTCAGTGCCACTGCGATGAGTCGATGCAGTAAGAAAAACAGGTATGTCATTTTGCAAGCAATATTGCTTGATGACCGCAGAGTCAGTGGCAACACACAAATCGCTCAACAGCTGGCAGGCTGATGCTCTCTCATAAACCCAATGGATCATCGGACGACCACAGATTGGAAGCATTGCCTTGCCGGGCAAGCGTTGGGATTCCATACGTGCGGGGATCACCCCATGCACGCGTAGTTTATGCTGAGAGCTTTCCATGTTCATGATTAAGCAGCTCTCGCTGTCACCACAATCGCCTGCATAGAAGATCGAAACGGGCGATCTCCGCCTATCTCGCCCAGTCCCTTGGCAACCGCTTCGATGATAGAGTCCCGAGACAATCCCCTCTCTTGAATGTCTATACTGATTGGCGTTCCATTTACACATCCAATGGCAAATGACTCGGCAGATTCACTTCGTGCTTCCAACGGTATAAATTCAAGCTTAATTTGATCAAAGCCATTCGATGCCAATAAATTCTGGATCGCTTCCGGGTCGAAAAAGCCAAACGGAACTTTGAAGAAAGCGGGAGGATCTGAGGGGAATAAACTGCCAATCGTATCATGAGCAATACGCGCAAAAGGATTGGCGTTCATGCTATCCCATACATTGAACACTAAGTTACCGCCTTTAGAAAGAACGCGGCGTGCTTCCCGATATGCTGCGGGTTTATCGGGAACAAACATGAAGCCAAATTGACATGCCACTGCTGAAAAGACACTGTCCGGGAACGGCAGCGCTATGGCATCTGCTTGCTGCCAACGAAGTCTTGGCAGCTCGCCGAGTTGTTTCTTGGCTATTTCGAGCATTGCCGGATTCAGATCAGTCGCTGTTAAATCGCATGTTAACGGAAGTGATCTTCGCAGTAACTTGGTAGCAATGCCTGTGCCACAAGCAATCTCCAGAACATGATCTCCGCGGTGAGATTCCAGGCGTCGCGCTAAATCCTTCGCATAAGGCTCAAATATTACAGGCCCAAGGAAGCGATCATAATTCTCAGGGATATTTCCATCAAATCTTGCTGCTGCTTCTGACACAATACCTCCCCAATATTTAGTCAATGTTCATTCTGTCACAACTGCAGTACCGCTTACGCTGACCATAAGCATCCCGCCGGATTGCCCAACCACTTCATAATCGATGTCTATGCCGACTACGGCATTGGCTCCGAGTTCACGCGCTGCCTGCTGTACTTCCTCGAAGGCAATTTCGCGAGCCTTTTTTAATTCCGCTTCATAAGCCGCCGAGCGACCGCCGATGATATCACGGATATTGGCGAATAGATCCTTGAACACATTAGCGCCAAGTATGGCTTCACCCGTCACCACACCGCAGTACTTCGTAATCTTCTTTCCCTCCATACTGGGCGTTGTTGTCAGAATCATTTCGATTCCTCCTGAAGCAGAGATCATAAAGAACTACAAGTCAACTATTCTCATGGAACTGTCAGAGATAACGGCACGACTACGGTTCCCCAATGCAACACCAGTTCGGACTTCTTCCCATCTACTGCTGGGAAATAGAATGCAAGCGTCTCCATATGATCACCTTTGCGTGGAATCGCTGAAACTCGGAGAGCCTCCTGACCAGCCGGGTAGGGAACATGAAAAACCGGATGTGCCTTGCTAAAAATGATGGTCCACCGATCGGGCTGTGGCTCGGCCCACAATGAATAGGTACCAGCCGCTAATTTCGCGCCGTTGATTTCCACATCGGTGGAGATGGCAATATTGGTCGCGTCATCCGCACCAGGGTTCCATACCCTTCCCCATCTGACCAGCGATCCGAAAAGCTCGCGTCCGCGCGCAACTGGCCGGTTATACTCAATCGTTATCTTCGTGCCGGCAATCTGCTGGCTTACCGTACCGTGCTGACTAGGTTTTGGAGCCTGCGCTTTTGCCGGCAGGCACCACAACAGAAGAAGGATTCCGGAAATCACTTTCTTGACAATAAATAGATTCAACGGACACCTCCTGTAATACAACGATTCTATTTGCGGACTACATACCAATTGTTCTGGATGTCATGAGCAAGTTGATTGGTTTGAATCGAGCGAAACCCGGCTTTCTGTAAATACTCCCTTGTTTTTTCTTCTCCCCACATCGCACCCAAACCTTCCCCGCCCTGCGCCAGAGAAACAGTCATACAATGCATTGTGGAAACTGTGTAAAGAAAGGGGCCAATCGGGTGATCCATGTTCTTATGTATATGGCTGGACCCGCGAATATCCTGCATTAAGTAAATTCCATCTCTTTTCAATGCATTGTAAATTCCTTTCAGGACATTGAGCGGCTTAGCTTGATCGTGCACGGCATCGAATGTTGTAATTAGATCGTGCGATTCCAGCTCCGCGATCTCATGAAAATTACTCAAGTCACGCGCAATAAATTCAACATTACTTAACCTTTTGTCTTGGGCATCTCGCCGCGCAATCGCAATAGCCTCGTTGGATAAGTCGATACCCACAAAACGGCTTTTAGGAAAAAGCTCAGCCAGCCTGTTGATGATTCTTCCGCTGCCACAGCCAATGTCCAGCATGAAGATACCCTTGGCAAGCCTGTCTTTCAGGCCCGGTATCAAGGGCAGGACATGCGATTCGAGAGAAGAAAGCACCGACTGCCCGCTGTCTTCGGCCATAACTGCGTGAAATCGCGGGTATTTCTCGTAAGGAACACCGCCGCCTTTCTGGAAACATTCGACGATTTCGTCTTCTACAAACCCCAACAAGCTGATATACTGCGCGAAAATCGCCATATTGTCTGCGGCGGCTGCTCGCGTCAGAGATGAAGCGTGTTCTGGTGGGAGCCAAAATCGTGATCCTGCCGGATCGGTTTCCACGACACCTGCCGTAACCATTGCGCCTAGCCATTCGCGCACATATCGCTCGACCAAACCGGATTTCTTAGCGATATCTGCAATTCCGGCCGATGGCAACCCACGCATGGCATCGAATAAGCCGGTTCGATGACCGATGGAAATCATCAGGCATAGGGCGCCATTGTTCAGCGCTGTTAACATGCGTCCAGAAAACTTATTTGCTTTTTCCGAATCATAAACAATAGTTGGATTGTCGCTCATATTCATCATCTCCCAACTGCACAATTTTGTTACTTGATCACCCTTATCCTTATGAATCCCTCTGCCTGTGATGGAGGAACTAGCTTTTCCCTCATTTTCTGCATTGCATATTGGGGGACTTGGCGTTTCCGGCCCAGATTCCGCTTCTGGCATATTTCGGGAGGGACATCGAAGTAAATGGCTTGGACGTCGCAATTAAGTTTCGCGGCAAGTCGTATATAGGATCGCCTTTCTTTAGGGGTCAGATTCGTGGCGTCTATATAGTGATTCTTTCTCCCTAGTGATAATCGCATTCGCAGGAGGTATCGAAGAGCTTTGAATATTTCCTTCTGGTGATCCTGGTTGTGCGCATCGTCAAGCAGCCACTGTCGAAGCGAGTCGCTCGAAAGAGGTTGAATTCGACGGCGGGCAAAATAGGTGGATTTCCCAGAACCAGGCAAACCAACCGCCAGTATTATTTGCTGCCTGCGATTCTTTACAACGGACATTTATCCCTCCGACAGTTAAGAATATCTATTTCCTGGAATCCTAATCTAAATGAATGATCAGCACTAACGTTTTTATAACAGATAATAGAGAAAATAATCCACAATAACTGCACATCAAAAGTGGCGAAACGGCTCTGTTAATTTAAGTAGTGCAAATGGTTAGTTAAAGGAATCAATGAATCCTATGGGACAATTCAACATGGGCTATAGAGATGGTTAGATCGAAATCGGGATCTAGCCTGTAAACGGTGTAGCGTTCTAGTATGTTTACTGCACGCATTATACAAAGGATTTCTTAAGAAGAGTATGACTCCGCTTACTGAATATGACCTCCATCTGATGGCTGAGGGGACTCACTACCGAAGCTATGAAAAGATGGGGGCACACATCAGCGAGTTTGGCGGAAAAAGAGGCGTGCAATTTCGCGTGTGGGCGCCGAATGCAGAAGAAGTTTCTGTGATCGGAGATTTTAATGCCTGGATGGTGGGAAGAACTTCTATGCAGCAAGCGGGACACTCTGGAATATGGGAATGCTTCGTCCCATCGCTCGATACAGGCGCTCTTTACAAGTACCACATCAAATCTCGCATTCAAGGATACAGTGTAGATAAAGCTGATCCTTTTGGGTTTGCCGCGGAAATTCGTCCTCGTACAGCATCCAAAGTCTGGGACCTTCATAGATACCAATGGAGCGATCAGCAGTGGATGCATGATCGGCAAGTGCGAAATCTGCACACCTCGCCGATGTCTATTTACGAGATGCATTTGGGTTCGTGGATGCGAGTGCCGGAGGACGATAATCGTTGGTTGACCTATCGTGAAATGGCTCCAAAGCTGGCGGATTACCTGCAGCACATGGGATTCACCCATGTAGAGTTTCTTCCCATCACCGAGCATCCATTTGACGGTTCGTGGGGCTATCAGACTATTGGATATTTTGCTCCGACAAGCCGCTTCGGCAATCCGGATGACTTTCGTTCACTGATCGACACGCTGCACCAGCGCGGGATAGGCGTAATTCTGGATTGGGCTCCAGCGCATTTTCCGCATGACGAACACGGACTGGCTTTCTTTGATGGCACAAACGTCTATGAACACTCCGATCCCCGGCAGGGTCTGCACCCGGATTGGGACACCGCTGTTTTCAATTATGGCCGCCACGAAGTCAGAAACTTCCTCATCAGCAATGCGATGTTCTGGTTTGAACAGTATCATATTGACGCACTCAGGGTAGATGCAGTGGCCTCCATGCTCTATCTTGACTATGGACGCAAAATGGGCGAATGGATACCGAATTACTTCGGAGGCAGAGAGAACCTGGAAGCAGTTGGTTTTTTGAGAGCCCTGAATGAACAAGTTCATGGCGCGTTTCCTGGAACGACTGTGATCGCTGAGGAATCCACCTCGTGGCCCATGGTTTCCAAACCCACTTATATGGGAGGTCTTGGGTTCGGTTTCAAATGGAACATGGGTTGGATGCACGACATGCTGTCCTATATGTCAAAAGACCCTGTGCACCGCTCCTATCATCACAATCTCATTACATTCAGTCTTCTCTATGCATTCACGGAAAACTTTGTTTTGCCGTTCTCCCACGATGAAGTTGTTCACGGCAAGGGATCAATGATCGCAAAGATGTCCGGCGATTATTGGCAGAAATTCGCCAATCTGCGCCTGCTCTATGGGTTTATGTTTGGTCATCCCGGCAAGAAGATGCTTTTTATGGGTAACGAGTTCGGACAGTGGAACGAGTGGAACCATGATATCAGTCTGGATTGGCATTTGCTGCAGTATCCAATTCACTCCGGTTTGCAACGCTGGGTGCGTGACTTAAACACTTTTTATCGCTCGGACCCTGCATTATTTGAAAAGGAATTCGAGCACGACGGCTTTGAATGGATCGACTGTGATGATTACCAAAACAGCATTGTAAGCTTCCTGCGAAGGGGTAGTGACCACAACTGCCCTACTCTATTCGTATGTAATTTCACGCCCGTCCCTCGTTATGACTATCGCTTAGGTGTGCCTAAAGCCGGATATTGGAAAGAGGAATTGAATAGCGATGCAACCTTATATGGAGGCAGTGGCCTGGGAAATGGTGGTGGAGTTACGGCTTCTTCAATTCCTTGCCATGGAAGACCGTATTCCGTTAGTCTTACCCTTCCGCCGCTCTCCGTTGTCATTTTCCGTACCTGACATTCTATGCCCTCCATCCGATTTCTGAATGCAGATGAAAAAGATAAAATACAGGTTATTTAAATACACCGCGCTCCTGCAACAACCTGATCAATTTATCGGCATCTTGTCCTTCGGATGACACGGACCAATGTAATGCAGCATCTGTATTTTGTGGTCTCTGCATTGGGCACAGGCAGATCAGGCCTGCTTGGTTCATCCGATCGGCAATAAGAACAGTGACATCTTGCGGGTATTTAGCTTCCAACACCGTTGACGCGTGACCAAGATCAAATAGTCTTCGTTCTAACTGGGTAGCTAATTCTGCAGCGCTTTCACCGGTGATCCAAATCGTAACTGGATTCTGCCCAAATCGGGCTGAGCGCTCGTCGGCTGTCACCACTCTCGGGACCCCGATATCCTCCGGTAGGCCGGTGATCATGCCAGCGCCGACAGTTACATTCGTAATTTTATCTATCAGAATAAATGACCCTGTTCCTTTGCATCGGGAGTAGGGATCGAATGCTAATGGCGTTGTTAGCGTAACTTCGCAATATGCAATCTTGTTAAGCTCTACTTGGTTCGCTGGAGTCTTTACAAGCGTATTCACGCGAATTCGATGGTGAATGCGAGAGATAGAACCATTCACGATTTTGGTGGTTTGCTTGATGTAATATTGCTTGCCCGGCAGAAGCGGGTCTTCCGCCATCCAGACGATCATTGCGTTAAAGCGGTCGCCGATTAAAGGGATGTTATCAGGGTCCACCAGCATATCGCCGCGGCTGATGTCAATTTCGTCTTCTAACGTAATGGTGATGGCCTGTGGAGGAAAGGCTTCCTCAAGATCGCCATCCATGGTGACAATCTTTTTAATGCGGCTAATTTTCTTGGAGGGAACCGCCATTACGGAATCTCCCGGACGCAATACTCCTGCCGCCATAGTTCCGCTATACCCTCGGAAATCTAAATTGGGGCGGTTCACATACTGAACCGGGAATCGAACATCTCGGAAATTTTCATCCTGCACAACTTCAATTGTTTCCAACAACTGCATGAGCATCTTTCCCTGATGCCAAGGCATGTGGTCGCTTGGATTTACGATGTTATCGCCTTTAAGAGCTGAGATCGGCAGGAAGTAAATATCATGCGCCACTCGCGTGACATTTCCCAGGCTGGTAATAAACATTAAATAATCGTTCCGTATGCGATTAAACACATCTTCGCTATAACCCATGAGATCCATCTTATTCACGGCAACGATGATATGTTTAATTCCTAAAAGCGAAACAATGAAGCTATGTCGCATGGTCTGGATCTGAACGCCATTGCGGGCATCGATCAGAATAATCGCCAGATGGCAGGTGGAAGCCCCAGTGGCCATGTTGCGTGTGTATTGCTCGTGGCCGGGTGTATCCGCGATGATGAATTTCCTTCGAGCAGTTGAGAAATAGCGATATGCGACATCGATCGTGATGCCCTGCTCGCGCTCTGCTTGCAGACCGTCCACTAAAAGCGCCAGATCGATATCATCGCCAGTGGTTCCGAACTTGATGCTGTCTTTCCGAATCGCTGCCAGGTGGTCTTCGTAAATGATTTTGGAGTCGTGCAAAAGTCGGCCAATCAATGTACTTTTGCCATCATCAACGCTGCCGCAGGTGAGAAATCGTAATAATCCCTTACGCTCATGTTGAACCAGATAAGCGTGAATGTCGGAGTGGATCAACTCAGAACGGTGTGACATAGCGGCTGAATCCTAGAAATAACCTTCCTTTTTCTTTTCTTCCATGGAGCCTGCTTGATCGAAATCGATCACTCTGCCTTGTCGTTCCGAATGGGTCGCTAATAGCATTTCCTGAATGATGTCCGGCAGTGTGGTCGCTGTCGATTCCACTGCCCCCGTCAAGGGATAGCATCCCAATGTCCGAAATCGCACCATCTTCATCTCCGGCTTTTCTCCCTGACGCAAAGGCATTCGGTCATCATCTACCATAATCAACACACCATCACGGCTCACCACTGGACGGGGCTTGGCAAAATATAAAGGCACGATGGAAATGTTTTCCAAGTAAATGTATTGCCAAATATCCAGTTCCGTCCAGTTCGATAGAGGGAATACACGAATACTTTCACCCTTGTTGATCTTCCCGTTGTAGAGATTCCACAATTCAGGCCGCTGATTCTTAGGGTCCCAGCGATGGTTTCGATCTCGAAACGAATAAACACGCTCTTTGGCTCGGGATTTCTCTTCTTCCCGACGCGCGCCTCCAAAGGCGGCATCAAATCGGTGCTTGTCGAGTGCCTGCTTGAGCGCCTCGGTTTTCATCACATCTGTGTGCTTCTTGCTTCCATGCGTAAACGGGCCTATCCCTTGCCGCAGGCCCTCTTGGTTAATATGAACAAGCAAATCCAAACCGAGTTCTTTCCTGCGGCGCTCGCGAAACTCGATCATCTCGCGGAATTTCCATGTCGTATCCACATGTAAAAATGGGAACGGGGGCTTGCCCGGATAGAATGCTTTCAGGGCAAGCTGGAGCATGACCGAGGAATCCTTGCCAATGGAATATAGCATGACAGGCCGCTCGAACTCTGCCACCACTTCACGCAGGATGTGAATGCTCTCCGCCTCTAATTCTTTCAGGTGGGTTAATTTTCGTTCAATCATGTTTTGTAAAGAGGATGATCCGAATGATCGGTTTGGGTATGCCTTTGCTTTCAATAGGCTAATAATCCCGCCTTCATCCTAATCATTTATTATAGCGGAATCCAATCAGTAACACAGTAACGGGCGGGCAGGTTCGTAGGGAAGGACTTGGTGCCTATTTAGCCGTCTCAACTCGCACTTGGCATAAGATATTTAGCTCGGTATAGATGACCAGTGAATGCTGTCCTGCCGAGGTTTTCAACAATTGTTGCCATAACGAAAACATTCCCCGAATCCACATAATAGGGCAACGCCACCTCGACGCGATCATCTTTTTTGTACAGTAGTTCGCTTCGAAAATAAAAACCTGCTTCGACAAGCTGATTCACACCCGCAAGATCATCTCCGAATGCGGTGGATCGAATACAAGCCGTTAGACAATCCTTCTTTGATCCTTTTGCTATTTCACATTGAGCACCTTTTGGGACCAGCATGGCCGATGTGACAGGCCATTGTTGAAGCAACGCTCTTGTCCATTCAACAATCTGTTGGCAATTCTTGCAATGATGATCCATTCTTTCCTGAACTTGATATATCCCTGCTTCCACTTTATCCAAACAGGTGAGTTCTAAGCTTTTGCATTTCGAACACTGTAACAAGACTCTGGCTACAGCTCTAGCGGATTCATCCCGACGTGGGAAGCCGATTCCCCAGAATTTTTCCTCCTTGTCCAATAATTCAATGCCGTAAGTTGGACCATCCGGGCAATCGCCCATGAAGCCTACGATACGTGCTTCCGTTTCTTTTTCTGTTTCTGATTGCATACTAGAAACACAGACTGTCGATAATGGGACATGTTCATGATCCAACAATATCCTGGCGCCGTACCTGCTAATAAGCATGGTGCGAGTACGAAACGTGAAGTCCCTGGTCGCAGAGAAAGCCCCTGAAATGCGAATGGGCATCTCCAGGACGATTCTGTCACTCCTTCGATTTGACAATTGATTCATAGCAATTTCCTCTATATTAGATAATCCTATTTCTCCAGTCATTGTATCGGCACTGGAAATAAATCAATTAGTGCTATTTTTCATTGATGTGTACTGCTATGGTTCGCTGTTTTTGACACTGCTCACGCCTCCCGAAACGTTCGAATGTAGTTACCGTGACCCACTTTATATTAGATATCGAGAATGCCATTTAATGTAAAAGTAATTTTGTATTCCTGATATCGCATATTGCAGAACCAATTACAGCTTCCAAAGGAGCAAGCATGTCACTGAAACTTCTTGTGATCGATACCAACGATGCCGCATCTGCGATGATGCGTGAAGCATTTCGTTTAAAGGGTGCGGATGTTCACATGGCTGTCGATGCCGATACCGGACTGGCAATGGCGAACAAAAACCTATTTGATGGAATCTTTATTGGAATGTCGGCAAAAGATTCAAACGGCGTGGAAATTGTTCAGCTTTTGAGACAGTGCTCCTGGAACTTAAAGACACCGATTGTATTGCTAGGGCGCGGCGCAAGAAGCCAGCATTTATCTCAAGCATTGCGAGCAGGCGGGAGTTTTTTTCTGCCGATGCCTCGTGAAAAATCGGGCATTGTGAAAGTCCTCAATTGCACACGCAACATCATGATTGAAGAGCGACGCAGGTATCAGCGAATTTCGCTTCCGATGCCGATTCGCTGCACAGTTGGTGTCAGAGAACTTCCGCATTGTCTGATTAATAATTTGAGTCTGTCCGGCATGCTGTTGCAAGCCGACGGATCGCTCAAAAAAAGAAACGGAGTGGATCTCTACTTCAAACTGGACAATATTAGTCCAAGCATTGAATTAGAAGGAATCGTCGTTCGAGTGGATCCCTTGCACCGAGTCGGGATTCGCTTTGTAGGCATGTCGCCGGACATCCGCGAGCATGTGAAGAAGCGCATATCGAAGGAAGTAGATTCGCTTTAGTAATTAATGCTGCCAGTGCACCTCGGTATGATCGATAGCTCCATCGCGAATTTGGAGAACAATATCGCCACGGGCTCCGACGGCGGGGTCATGAGTCGCGATGATAACCGTTTTTTGGAAATCATGCGCCAATGCAACAAGAAGGTCTGTAAGTATCATAGCGTTCTTACTGTCGAGATTCCCCGTAGGCTCATCGGCAAGAATCAGTAGCGGGTCGTTCACCAGAGCAAGCGCCGATGCGACACGCTGCTGCTCACCACCGCTGAGCTCGTCGGGGCGTTTGAGCGCTTTTTTATCCAGACCTACAAGTTTCAGCAGAGCATGGCCACGCTCGACGCGATCATGGTGCTTCATCCCGAGCACTGTCATGGGTAATTGCATGTTATCTAAAGCGCTGAGGCCTGGGATAAGGTTAAACGCCTGGAACACAAAACCCACTTCCTTCAACCGGTAGTTCGCCAGGTCCCGCTCTAAAATTTCACTATTGAGCTTTCGGTCTCCTACCTGAATAATCCCGGAATCGGATCGATCAATGCCACCGAGAAGATTCAGAAAAGTGCTTTTTCCACAGCCGCTGGGCCCCTGCAAAATGGTCACCATACCTTTCTTGATATCGCAGGTGACGCCATTCAATGCCTGGTGAGTTT
This sequence comes from Acidobacteria bacterium RIFCSPLOWO2_12_FULL_54_10, assembly GCA_001767075.1. Lineage (GTDB taxonomy): Bacteria > Acidobacteriota > Terriglobia > 2-12-FULL-54-10 > 2-12-FULL-54-10 > 2-12-FULL-54-10. The sequence goes on from MEKX01000114.1 coordinate 56,588, forward strand.
CCTCCCCTGCACGATAAGCCTTGACCAGATTCTCGACCTTTATATCTAAACCTTCATGCTTAAATAAACCGTTATGTGATGTCATTAGTCCTTTATCGCTCCGTAATTGCTTCCCGCGCAGTTTTCCTTGCCGGCCACAAACCGAACCCAACGGCAATCGCCGTTAATACCAGAGTAAAAACTAGCACGCTCGCTACTGATGCAAGAGTTAAAACAAGCTTATTTGAAAGAAATCCCGCTACACCTAATACTCGAGGCAGATCCCATACTGCTTGCGACAGGCCGTATCCGGCAATAACGCCTAATAGAATGCCCGTAGCCAATCCCACCAAAACTGGCGCAAGAAACATCGAGATGGATATTCTCAGAAGTGTCGCTACCGGAATGCCGCGTAATCGCAATAAGCCGAAGGTTCGCCGGTCGGCAAGAAAGTTTGCGAAACCTATTGCGCTAACACTCGCCAGAGCCAGAATCAGCCCGCCCAGCATAAAAACCTTCATATTCTCTAGAGCAAGCGATATGAACATATCCTTGCCCACTCGCTGCCGTTCTGCACTTTCCCACCTTGCACCTTGCGGGCGCAAGGGAAGACTCTTTGATAATTCTTCTACAAACTGATCATCCACTTCTCCGGATTTCGTGCGGACAACGAATACCGACCGCGAAGGCAATACATTCAATTTCGCCATTCCGGTTCGGGCATAATCACCGCCAACAATCATACGCGCGTCCGACCGCAACATGTAATTGAGATAATCCACTTCGGCGGTAACGAATCCTTCGCGCTCGGCCACACCCGTGGTTGGCTGGCCCGGCAAAAAAGACAGAACATCGTGGAAGCGGACAGGCACAGGCGCATCACCACCGTAACCCAATATTATTTCGTGATCGAGAGGAATTTCCCGCAATCGCATCAACCCTTGAGAAGCTGCTACCGAAGATTCTGTTAAGCCGCCAATGATGGTACGAAATGGGCGCGTCAGGCCGAGCGTTTCCTCATGGTAAACCGACTGCAAATAATCGTTGGGCAGGTCCACGATATTGATCATCAGTCCGCTTTGGCCTGGAATATAAACACCGGGGATTACATATTGCTGGATTGTCGTAACCGATGACACGCGAGCATTGTTCTGCAAAGCTGCCCGGATGGACGCAATTGGAGCAGCTATTTTCTTTTCATAATCATCCAAAGTGGCAACCTTCGCCTCGCCGTCGGTGAGTTCGGTCATATTGAACTCGAGGTGGAGATCTCCTCCAACCGATGCCTGCACGCCACGCACGACCCTGCCATAAAAAGAGTCGGCAGCGATCTGCGGCAACAGAGTGAGCGCCATTGCTAGAGCAGAGACGAACAAAACAGTGACGACACGCCCGCTACGGAGCGCCATATGCTGCCCTACAAACCAGTGCATGTTGCCGACCAATGGAGCTGTGATCGCGCTCAACCCACGACGTATCCACTTCACTCGCCACGCGAGCAAACCGGTGATTCCGAACAGGAACAGCGGAACGCCAATAAAGTTCAGTGCGCCTTCAATGACAAACATTACCGGCACGAATTTCTCCTGAGAGGCTACTGCCCATCGAGCAAGTATTGAGTAGCCCAAGAGCCAGGAGGCAACCTTATAACCACCGAGCAGAAGAGCCAAAAAGCTCGCAAAGATATAAGCCTTTGATGCGCGAGTTGCCTTCTCCTCCGATCCGGTGCCCAATACACGGGCCATAGCTTCATTCGGAGTCATTTTTCTTACGTACCGCAGTATGGAATAGCCAGATGCTAAGGAAAATACGACGCCTAAAAACACGAAGCCTGCAAAGAAAACAAGTCCTCTCAGAAAAAACATTTGCGATGGTGTCGAGTGGCCTGCCAGACTGTATCCGAGTACGGGAATCCCCGTGCCGATTGCAAGCCCTGCTAAACTGCCGGCGAAGCCCCCCAGCATCAACGCCAGCAACAGCGTACCGGCCACGGCATTCATTGGTATGCCTCTGACCAATGCGAGGCCGATCAATCGGCGTTCATTCCAAACCAGCAGTCCGCTCAAGCTTTTTGCGAGAACCCAGCCGAGCCACAGCAATGGCAGCGCTACCAGCACTGTCACGAGTTGGACGAGCCGGGCAATGCCGCTCATGCGCTCCAATACATTGAGTAAATCGCTATTGACGTATGCAAATGGCGTAAGCCACTGCGCCGTCTCGTGAACGGTTTTAACAAATGGTTGAACTTTGGATAGGCTCTCGTCGAGTTCCCAGGGGGAAACCCATCGAGACCGGTCCAAAGTCAATAAGTGAGTAACCTCAGGGACATAGGGCGGCGGAGCTTCTCCGCCATGAATGCCTTCGTTCGAAAGAAACATATCGCCGAGCTGCTCAGCCATGCGTTTAAACTCATCCATCGGTATGGAAATCACAATTGCTTCTTCTGGCAAGTATGATAGTGATCCTATATCTCGCAGCATCCATTTATTAAATTCCTGCCGTTCAAACTGAACCGGCGGCATAGTTACGGAAGCAGAGAATATCGTTTCCCCACCCCCTATGGGTACGGCATGGTCTCCGGGACTATGTTCATGCACATCATCGTGATCTAAGACTTCCCCAATGGCAGCAATTCGGATGTTGCTACCCGTCCGCACAAGCTTGCTGGCTTCCATCGCTTCAGTCCCGCGGCCACCTCGCTGCGCAGCAACAAGGGCAAGTTGATAGGGGGGTGGAGTTGAATTTTCGCCTGATCCAGGATAAGTGCGGTGTAATTCCGGGGGTAACAAATTCTCCTTAGATGCAGCAACGAAGGCGACCCATCGTACAGGAAACTCAGACTGGTCAATTTCTAGCCGCAGCGGATTAGAGTTGCGAACTCTCAGGAACCCTAGATTCTCAATCCTCTGGATTCCTTCCAGTTTCGTTAAGTCGGCCCGCATTTCCTCGAATCGATGGGCTTCTCCTCGCTGCACGACGGAGATGTCCCATGGCATCCGCTGCAATTGATCCACGATGTAGTTTTCGAGCGCGTACCCTGAAGTCATGTACAAGGACGCCAGAATCGCAACGGAAAGCAAAGAAACCGCGCCGTAAAGGATGAAGACCCTTTTACCTAGTACGCGGAATAAAAACCAATTCATGAAGGATCCTTCTTCCCCTTACTGCTTACCGCTCGGTAATGGCTTCCCGTGGTGATTTACGAGCTGGCCATAAACCAAAGGCTACGGCAATCGCCGTTAGCACCAGCGTGAAAACGATCACGCTCGTTGCTGCAGCAAAGGTCAACACTAATCGATTTGATAGGAAGCCCGCTACTCCCAGCACTCTCGGCAGCTCCCAGACAACTTGCGACAAACCATAGCCCGATATGATGCCGAGCAAAACGCCTATAACCAGCCCACCAAGAACTGGCGTCAGAAACATAGACACCGACAATCTCAATAACATGGGTATTGGCAGGCCGCGCAGCCGGAGCAGACCAAATGTGCGGCGATCCGCCAGATAGTTCGCTACGCCAATGGCGCTGACGCTGGCAAGCGCAAGCAGCAATCCGCCGATCATGAACACCTTCATATTCTCAAGAGCGAGCGAAATGAACATATCCTTGCTCACACGCTTGCTCTCTGCATTTTTCCACCTTACCTCCTGTGGACGAATTGGCAGACTTTCGGCAATATTCATAGCCGTTTGGTCATCCACGTCACCAGACTTAGTGCGCACGATGAACACTGCCTTCGAAGGCAATACGCTTAAACCGGCCAGTCCGGATTTCGCAAAATTCCCTCCAGCGATCATCCGAGCATCCGCTCGCAGCATGTGATTGAGATAGTCCACTTCGGCGGCTCCGAACCCAACCCGTTCCGCGACTCCCGCCGAGGGCTGTCCCGGTAGAAATGAAGTGATATCACGGAATCGCACTGGCACGGGTGAATCGCCGCCATAACCTAGTGTCACATCGCGGTCCAACGGGATTTCGCGCATCCGGAGCAGCCCCTGCGAAGCGGTAACGCCATCTTCAGGAAGCGCATTCACAATTTCATGAAATGGCCGGGAAATTCCAAGCGAATCTTCGTAATACACAGTGTCAATATATTTTTGCGGCACATCCACAAGATTCAGCATGAGTCCGCTTTGGCCGGGAATATAAAACCCAGGAACGATAAATTGCTGTATCGTAGTCACCGATGAAATGCGCGAGTCCTTTTGAAGACCTTCTTGTATGGCAAGCATTGAACTGGTCAACTCATTCTCGTATTCCGAAAGAGGTTTTGTCCTGCTTTCACCGTCTCCGATTTCCGTCATATTAAATTCGATATGCAAATCACCACCGACAGAGGTTTGTACGCCTCTTAACACGCGTCCGTAGAAGGAATCCGCTGCCACCTGGGGCAGCAGAGTCAGCGACATGGCCAGCGCTGCTACAAACAGAACGGTCACAACACGTCCGCTGCGCAAAGCCAAGTGTTGTCCTGCAAACCAGTGCATTCTGCCAACAATTGGTGCAGTAGCAATGCTCAACCCGCTCTGAATCCACTTCACGCGCCAGCGCAACAGCCCAGTCAAACCGAAAAGGAAAAGTGGAACGCCTGCAAAGTTAAGAATGTTTTCGCTGATTGGATAGATTCGTGCAAGTGATTCAATATTCTGTAGCAAACCCGCGGCAAGCGGCACTCCCGCGATCCAGGATGCGATTTTGTAGCCGCCCAGCGCTAAAGCGATTAGACTAACGGTAATGTAGCTGAAGGTCACGCGAGAAGCGTGCGCTTCACTGTCCGCCTCACTGACTCGCGCCATAGCCTCACGGGGAGTCAGCTTCCGCACGTATCGAAGAATGCCGAAACCCGACAGCAGGGCAAACACACCGCCAAGCACGACAAACCCAATGGCGAATGCGAAACCGCGCAGAAAGAAACCAGCAGAAGGAGTCGTGTGTCCGGAGAGATTATAAAAAAGCACAGGTATAGCAGTGCCTCCGGCCAATCCGACAAAACCCCCTAAAATGCCTCCAGCTAATAATGCGAACAGTAACGTGGAACTCAATATAGTGACGGGAATACCGCGAATTAATGCGAGCCCAATCTTGCGCCGTTCGTTCAAAACCAGCAGACTACTCATATTCCTCGCCAGCACCCAGCCAAGCCACAGCAACGGGAGCGCAACAAGCAATGTTACAAGCTGAACCAGCCGCTGAGTTTTCGTCATGAGTGCCAGCACGCTCTGCAGCTCGCTGCTGACGTACGAAAACGGAGTCATCCATTGCGCTGTATCGTGCACCTTGGTTACGAATGGCTCCACTTTCGCCAGGCTTGCCTCAAGGTCCCAGGGGGAAACCCACTGTGATCTATCAAGTGCAATTAAATGGGTGATTTCCGGAATATAAGGATTGAGTGAATCACCACGGGAACCCTGTGCTGTTTCAAACAAAATGGCAAACTGACTAGCGAGTTTTGTAAAGACATCCATCGGTACCGTAATGATCAACGCATCATCCGGCAGGTAAGAAACTGATCCGATGTTTCTCAACATCCACTTGTTAAATTCCTGGCGCTCCAATTCAGCGGGGGGCATCGTAACTTGCGCTTGGAATAATGATTCACCTTCTCCAGGATGTACGGTCCATTCTTCCTGATGCTCGTCGGCATCGGCGTGCAACTCCTCTTCTTCGTGAGGCTCCTCGTCAACCAATGCCAGCCGCACCGTGCTGCCAGTTGTAAAACGTCTGGTCGCGGCGGATGCTTCTTCTCTGCCGCCGCGTTGCGCTGAAACAAGAGCCGCCTGGTAGGATGGCGGAGCAGCTTCATTGCTATTGTTTCCGAGCGTCCGGCGCAATTCCGGCGGAAGTATATCCGGTTGTGACGTTCCGACAAACCCGATCCACTTCACGGGAAATCCAGCCTGGTCAATTTCCAGTTGGACAAGAGGCCCAATCTCTACCCTCAGTAGACCAAAGCTCTCAATACGCTCAATGTCTTCCAGTTCTGCGATCTGATCTCGCATCTCTACGAATCGACTTGTATCGCCCCGCTGCAATACGGCAATGTCCCACGGCATCCGTTCCAACTGATCCGTTATGTACCCTTCGATGGCATATCCAGAGGTCATATAAAGCGATGCCAGAATTGCAACCGTGAGCATGGAGACGGCCCCATACAAGAAGCAAACCCTTTTGGCAAAAACCCGGAACAGGAACCAGCGCATCGCACGAACCTCGAATTTAAGATTGCTATCGTCTGAACGAAATAGTCATTTTGGTGAGATCGAAATGTCTGGAATCCCCTTCCTGCCATTCCTGACATTCGATCATTTTCAGGAGTGCTTTCGACTCACTCTATCGTAAAGGTTTGTATCTAGCTTTGACCTCAGAGTCCTAGCCTTATAAATATAGCTGAACACACGCCCATTACAATTTTTAGCTACAACGCCAGCCTTGTGCTCGTGCTACTGGGCTGACCGGCTCCCGGGTGTAAGCGCGTAATCAGAACCAAAATACTCGTACGTGCCCGCCTGGATTTTGGCCCATTCTTTCATAATGTGCCCCCAAGGGTCCGCAGCGTACTCTTTTTCATAATCACCAGGCGCGTTGATCCCCGGAATCTCAGGTATCCATTCATAGCGCAACAGCAAATTCGGATCACCGTATTTTGAAGCTAATGCCCGAACCTCCGGGTCGCTGAGCGGCGCTAAGATGCCTTTGTCCGTCATCGTGATCCATTCGCCAGTATCGGCCAGCTTGTAACGGACCGTGGGGAAATATACATGCATATGCATGGTGTGCTTCAACGGCAATCCGTTTGTATTCGCATAAGCAACATCTTTGGGGTCCATGCGGCGCGACGCCGGATGCGAATAGGAAAAATGCTGGACTCCGGCGCGATTCCGTTCCGCCATATTCGCCCAGGTTTGTGTTCCGTTTTTTAGATATTCCACGTCACGAACTGCTTTTGGATTCGTTCCAAACCCATCCTGCATGAGGTACCAATAACCAGGCTCTGGGGCCGTCGGAAACTGAACATCCCTGAATTTCGGATGAGCCATCAGCATACGGAAAATGTCTCCGGTTTTGCCTCCTCCCTCGACACGAATCACCCGTCCTTTCTCGCTGAGATGCACGGTCATAGTCGGCTGGAACCCGGTATGGTTTGCCCCGGCGCGAATCACGCCTTTTTTCCAAGTTGCCTCGACCACTGGAGGATAGACATTCAAATGCCCTTCAATGCCCGTCTGCTCCGCCCAAAACTTGGTCTGCTCAGGGGTCAGCACCCAATGCAGATCAGTTCCTTCCGGGTCCGTAAATGTACCTTCCGCTACGTGCGGGATCGGCGCAACGATGCGATCGTCTATCAAATTCCACACATCGCCGGGGAAACCTGCAAATTTGCTCAGCAGTTCCTGCGGAGATTCGTAAATCCAGTTACCCAACTGAATTTTGTCTTTATGGCGTGGACCCGCAGCATTCGCGGCAGCGCCTCTGCCACCGATGCCGGCAAAATAAAATTTAATTTCCGGATGCTTGTCGAAGTAAGCCCCGATATTCGGCCAGATAAAGTAGTCGGACAACTGCTTGCCAAATTCCTTCTTAAGACTCTCCGGCAGAAATTCCATATACGCTGGCTCGAAAACGCCGATTTCTTTCCATCCATCTTTGCCGTGAACGAGGTTAGTCTTTCCCCATTCTTTATATTCCGCTTCTGTCAGTCCTGTGAGTGTCCATGGTGGAATCGCCACAGCGGTGACGCCGCGCTCTGCCCACGCTGCTTTTACTGCCTCCCATACCTGAGGATCCTGCGCCCATTGCAGAAATATGTGGACAGTTTGGCCCCGTTGCAGCTTGCCAAAAGGCGCCCGGCCATAGACCTGACGCACGGCAATACGAGCTGCTTCCAACAATCGCTGCTTGCTCGGTTTTACCAAATAGCGCGGGTAGACCGGTTTCGGATATTGACCCTGTCGTGTGCCCTGCGCTTGCGCCAGATCCATTAATCCCGTACCGAACAGGACCATTGCCCCGATCCACAGACCAACGACAAGTTTGAGTCGCATCATAGTTCCTCCTGGGTTAGAAACCGATTCCATTTAGAAACAGTATCAAAATTCTTTATCGCTCATTATGGCGTCCCGGAACGCGACGCATAATCATCCACATAATATTCGTATGTGCCGGCCTGAATCTTGGCCCACTCTTTCATTAAATAACCCCACGGATCTTTTCCATAATCGCGTTCGTGTTCACCCGCAACGTTTACTCCCGGAATGGCTGGGATCCACTCGTAGCGGAACAAATCTTTAGGGTCTCCATACTTCGCTGCAAGCGCCCGGACCTCAGGATCATCAAATGCCTTCAGCCAGCCTTTGTCCGACACCGTGATCCATTCTCCAGTGTCCGCCAGTTTCCAGCGCACCGTTGAGAAGAAAGTATGCATGTGCATCGTGTGCTTTAGGGGAAGCCCTTCGGCGTTCGCATAGGCTTCGTCTTTTGGATTCTCCTCCTTCGCCGGATGACTGTAAGAGAAGTGTTGCACGCCAGCGCGATTGCGCTCGGACATGTTGGACCAGGTCTGGCTTCCATTAATTAAATGGTCCATATCGCGAACCGCTTTTGGATTGGTCCCGAAACCATCGGCATTCAAATACCAATAGCCTGGCACGGTCGTCGATGGGAATTTTGCGTTCTTAAATTTTGGATGTTCGACAAGCGTGCGGAACAGATCGCCGGTCCGTCCTCCACCTTCGACGCGCATAACTCTTCCATGCTCGTCGATAAACACCTTCATGAATTCCTGATATCCAGTATGGTTCGATGCAGCAGCAACCACTCCGCCTGGTTTCCACGTTGCCCGGGGAGGAGAGGGATATACCGACAAATGCCCTGGATTCCAGTTTGATTCTGCCCACCGCTTCGTTTCCTCAGGCGTCAAGGTCCAGTGCAAATTCGTGCCCTCGGCGTCCGTGAATGTACCCTCGGAAACATGCGCCTTCGGTGCATCCACTCTGTCGTCAACCAGACTCCATACATCGCCGGGAAACGCCGCAAATTTGCTCAATAGTTCGTTTTCAGTTTCTAAAACCCAGTTACCCACAAACTTGTTTTGATGCTTGCCTGCTGCTGATCGCGTATTCCCCCGTCCGCCAATGCCCATGAAATATCGTTCGATTTCAGGATGTTTATCCAGATACGACTCGACGTTTTTTAGCAGAAAATACAACGAGAGTGGCTTCCCAAAGGTTTTTTGTACATCTGCGGAAAAGAATTGTATGTAGTCAGGTTCAAAATACCCCAATTCTTTCCATCCTTCTTTTCCGTAGATCAGGTTTGATTTAGCCCATTGATTGAAATCCGTCTCGGTCATGCCGGGCAGCTCCCAGGCTCTGACCGCAAACGCCTTCACCCCACGCTCCGCCCAGGCTTGCTTGACAGCCTCCCATACAGCCATATCCTGCTGATGCTCCAGAAAGGCGTGCACGGTTTGGCCGCTCTGTATTTTGCCCAATGGCGATCTTCCATAAACCTGGCGTACAGCTATCCGCGCTGCCTGCAACATCCGATCCTTGCTTGGTTTCACAAGGTATCGCGGATATGCAGGCCGCGGATACTGTTCTCTTGCCTGAGTTTGTGCCATGAGACTAACGCCCGACGCAAGTAAGGACGTCAGCAGCACGGCTTTTACAGCCCAAATGCTGCCCGATTTTCGAGTACGAAGTATCATGATGCTCTCCTTACGGTTAAGGATGTACTTTCAAATTAATCCAGTTCAGGGCAATTGATTTTACTGTTGAGAGCCTGCCTTCATGGCATAGTCTTCGCCGTAATATTCATACGTGCCTGCCTGAATTTTCGCCCATTGCTTTATGATGTAGCCCCACGGA
>MEKX01000115.1 GCA_001767075.1 Acidobacteria bacterium RIFCSPLOWO2_12_FULL_54_10
TTACCCCTCGAACTCGACGAAACTCCCCCGATCCAAGGCTGGAAGACGTTGCCTGCTTTCTTAGGAATGCCCGTGGAGTATGAAAGCCACGCATTGCAGCGCCTTCCCTGGGCGACCTGGGGGCTGGCGGCGGCGGTTAGCTTGGTCAGCCTTCTGGCGTTCCTGAACATGGAGAAAGCGGTCCGGGACTTCGCTTTGATCCCAGCCGAGGTGGGGCGGTACTGGGGACTGACCTTGCTGACGGCGTTTTTCCTCCACGGCAGCTGGCTTCAGCTACTCGGCAACATCTATTTTCTTTTGATCTTCGGGGACGATGTGGAAGACTACCTGGGCAAGGGGCGTTTTTTAATGGTGTTGCTGCTGGCTGCCGTGACGGGCGGCGTGCTGCACACCTTGGGGCATCCAGACTCCACAATCCCTGTCGTCGGGGCCAGCGCCGGGGTTTCCGGCATCCTGTTTCTTTACGGTTTGCAATATCCGCGAGCGCGATTGGGGTTCCTGATCCGGTATTTCTTTCTCTTTCGCTGGATTCGTTTGCGTGCATGGATGTACGTGCTTCTTTGGATTCTTATCCAATCCATCGGAGCCTCGCAGCAAATTCCCGGTGTTACGCAGGTTTCCTTCTTGGGTCACCTAGGGGGTGCCACAATCGGGTTTTTATTTTGGCTGTTATAGAGATGTAGCCTTCCCGCCCCTGCGAAGAGCTGATCGTCAAGGCTGTATTTTCCCTTTGCTATGCTGTAGTGTGGACTTATAGCAATTGGCAATGGAGACGAATGATTGGCCAGCGATCTGACACCCCGTTCGTGCCGATTCTTGCAACCATTCCAGTAAACGCTGCATCGATAAAGTTATACTAGAACCGATCCAATCGCAGGGTTCTCCGGGGCGAACTTTCAAAAAACAACGGGGATGTGTATGAATCAGCTTGCTCTTTTTTCCAATATTCTCAGGGCTTTTTGCTTCCTCGCTGCATTGAACTTGCCCGCATGGGCCGGTTCCGCAGCCGCGCAAGGACAATCGGGAACTCCGGTGCACGATATCCGCATGACGCTGAAAAAGTATGAATATCAGCCCAATGAAATTCGAGTGAAGCAAGGGGAACGTGTGCGAATCGTCTTGACAGCGCTCGACCGCAAGCACGGTTTCCAAATCAAGGAAATGGGCATCAACACCGAAGTAGAAAAAGGGAAGGAAACCGTTGTAGAGTTTGTGGCCTCGCAAGCCGGGGAGTTTCAATTTGGATGCTCGGTGTTCTGCGGGTTGGGTCACCGGCGCGTGAAAGGCACGCTCATTGTCGAGCCTGCCAGTAGTTCCCCCTAGGGGCATAAACTGCCTCCAACAAGGCTGTTCAAGATGAAGGTGGAACCATAGAGGAACCGAAAGGGGGCGGATGGAAAATCCAGAGCCACGCATCCTGTCGTTGGCGACGGCTGTTCCGCCACAGCGCTTCACGCAGGAGGAGACGCTACAATTGGCGGGCTACACCAGCCCCGCCGCCCGCAGAATCTTTCTAAACAGTGACATTGATTATCGCCACCTTTACATCCGCCCATCTGACCGGGTGCCCCACGAAGACCCTGACGAACTACACCATCGCTACAAAGAAGGAGCTGTCTTGCTGGCGCGGCAGGCAGCGGAAAATTGTTTGGCGAAAGCTGGGATGGCCGCGTCGGAAATAGATTGTATCCTCGTCTGCTCCTCCACGGGGTATCTTTGTCCCGACCTCGCTACCATCCTGTTCAAGGAAATGCAACTGTCCCCGCGAATCCAGCGGGGAACGCTTTTGGGATTAGGCTGCGCCGGAGCGTTGCCCTTATTGCAGCGCGGGGTGGACCACGCCTTGGCCTATCCGGATCACCGGGTCTTGCTGATTGCCATAGAGATTTGCTCCGCAGCCTATTTCCTGGACGACACCCTGGAGACTGTGGTTGGCAACGCTATCTGCTCCGATGGAGCAGGCGCTTGCTTGCTCACTGGCACAGCCAATGCAGGTCCCCGCATCACCGGCTTTGCCACGGTGTTGGACTGCAACTGCCAAAGCTCGGTGGGCTTTGCCCAACGACAGGGCAAGTTGCGCATCATCTTGTCCCCACACATCCGAGAGCTGGCGCCCCCGATGATAGACCGCGTCCTCGACGAACTGCTGCTGCCGCGCGGCCTGCGGCGCTCGGACATCCGTTTCTGGTGCCTGCACCCCGGAGGCCGGAAGGTCATTGACCACGTTCAGCAAGCGCTCGGTCTGAGCGATGAAGACGTCTCCGTCTCCCGCCATGTCCTGAGGAACTACGGAAACATGTCCTCCGCCACGGTTCTCTTTGTGTTGGAGGAAATGGCGCGAAGCGGATGCCCGCGCTCTGGGGATCGAGGGGTCTTAATCGCTCTAGGCCCAGGCTTCGCCGCCGAGGCCGCTTTGCTGGAATGGTAAGCAGGCGCCGACGCACTCTATCGGCAAAACCGACGAAACCGAAAAAACCGATAAAACCGAATTTAGCCCATCACGGCAGTGCCCAATTTTTCTTCGCGAAAACTCGTCTCGGAACTGATTGATGGGGGCCATATGCCCGAGGACAAGGTACGGCGCAATCTATTGGACCTCCGCCGCATCAACCGGCTTTTCGGGAGCCGGCGACTTTTATTGGAAGCCATCCAAAATCAGGTCACACGTCGCGGACTCACCCGATTCACCGTCCTGGACCTTGCCAGCGGGTCGTGCGACATGCCGCTTGCCATTCTGCATTGGGCGGAGCAACAAGGGCTGGAAGCTCAAATCGTTGCCCTGGAATACTGGCACCGCTACCTGGCGATGTTTCAACGGGAACTGACATCCTATCCCCGGTTGCATCCCATCGTAGCTGATGTTTTCTGTGCGCCGGTCGCGGACCATGCTTTTGACTTCGTCGTCTGCAATCACTTCTTTCATCATCTGACGGAAGAGCGTGCCATCGAGCTTTTGCGGGCAATGACCCGCTGGGCGCGCACCGCCGTCATCGTCAACGATCTGGACCGGCAGGCAATTCCCTATTATTTCTTCCGACTGTTCCACCTCTTTTTCACCACTAGCTCGATGAGCCGCGTCGACGGCCTGGCTTCGTTTCAACAAGCGTTCCGCATGGAAGAACTGGAGCGAGTAGCAAGGCAGGCTGGTCTTGAAAATGTCCGCATCGAGCGACGTTGGCCGTTCCGCCTGCTTTTGGTATCTGAGCTTTCACCAACACCAGAGTCCCGCTGAGAAATACCGCCCGTGTGCGGGCCAGTAATGCAGGTGACGGTAAAGCCTTTGACAGACCGCCAGTATTTAATCGATTGGCAAGTTTCATCGTCTCATCATTAACTCTGGTCTTAATCTTCTTTGCCTTCTGTTCATTATCGCTGCAGCTTGCTCGTTAGGTGAAAACTCTCAGCGATTGGGCTAAACTTCCCAATGTTTTTTTTGGCTTGCGATCATTTGCTGTAATATATTCAAAAGGAAAGAGTTCCGTAACCATTTCCACTGGGATTTGGAACGGCAATTGCCTATCTTAAGAGTTAGGAAGGCTGCAAGAAAGGAGGTGGTCCTATGCTCCCACATCGTAGCCATTTCCCACATCGTCATTCTGTCCATTCCCACTGGAAGCGATGGTTCTTCATTCTAATGCTGCTCTTGTTGTACCTATTTTTTCTGGTCAGCCATGTAAGTGGCCAGCATGGGGCTCCGTGGCATTGGATGCACATGCACAGGACTCTTGTTTCCTGGACGTCGGTGACGGTGGGTACTCCGCCAGCGGCAGAAACCAAAATGCTGGCTTTAGGGAAGGAGATTTACCGCAACAACTGCACAGTTTGCCACGGCGATACTGGCAAGGGGGATGGAAGATGGGCCAACTATCTGACACCCCGGCCGCGTAACTTCACCCGCGGAATCTTTCGCTTCAAGAGCACCCCGAGCAGCACGTTGCCTACCGATAAAGACCTGTTTCGGACGGTCTCCGCAGGCGTCAATGGCACGGCCATGCCGTCCTGGCAGTTTGTTCTTCCTGAAAAAGAACGCTGGGCGGTGGCATCCTACTTGAAGACTCTTTCCAAGGACTTTGCAGAGGAGGCATCTGGCAAGCCAATTGTTCTGGCTCCCGAGCCTGACATCACCCCGGAGCGAGTAGCTCGTGGGGAGCAGATTTTCCGGAAGAATTGTGTGGAGTGCCACGGACCGGAAGGATACGGCGACGGCCCCTCCGCCTGGAATATGGAAGACTCCTTTGGCGATCCGATTGAACCGCGCAACTTCCACCGAGTGGCAGAATTCAAACGAGGCCATCCGTTAGGCGATATTGCCTTGGCCGTGGCCACCGGCAGCGATGGCACTCCCATGTCCTCTTTCAGTCCCTTGGGAAAAGAGGCCATCTGGAACGTGGCCATCTCTGTCATTTACTTGGCGGAGAATGAGGAAGAAGGATCAGAGCCTGGCGGCTGCTGCTCGATGGGGATGGGAATGAGAATGTAGTAGGACCTGGCAGGCTAATACAGTTTTTCTTTCCTGGCGCAAAGGGTAGCGCCTTTTCTTGCTTCTAAGGCGGGCGAAACAAATGCTGCCATATAAGTCCTGGCGGTGAGAAGGAAGTCCAACTGAGGCGCGAGAGCAACGGGACCCCAAAATCAAAGTAGTGGACCACTCGTCGTGCGACAGCCCCGGCCTGTGCGGAGTGCAAGCGCCGAATCGCTAGGGAGGGTAGAGAGGCCCTATATTGACCATGTCTTTGACCAGGGTCTATGGATCGAGGGCGTGGAATATGGAGCAAATAGCGATTTCCAAGTTCAAAGCCACCTGCCGGGCAGTCCTGGAAAGGGTTCGACGCACGCGGAAGTCCGTCCTGGGCACCCGATTCGGGAAGCCGGTGGCGGAAGTGGTGTCTCCGCCTCCACCGACGCGACCGGCGCGCTGGCGTCTGGAGTGCAAAAAAAATTTAAATTGCGGTTGTGAACGAGCCGGTTGGATGTTATAGTGTTGTCGCTTTGGACGTCAAAATGGACGTCAATATTGAAATCCTGGTTGAGGTGTTCACAATGAAAAAATTAAGCATGTTTCTATTCTTCGCAGTTATGGCGGTTGTCCTCGTGGAAGGGCAGATGTATGCTGCCCCCCAAGCGGCTCAAGGACAGGAAATCCAGACAGGAGTGTTCTATCTCGTCGAAGGACTCTCGTATCGGACCCCAACGCTGAATGGCATAACCAACAGCAAGGGAGAGTTCCGGTATCGTCCGGGCGAGACCGTCACCTTTGCAATTGGTGATTTTGTAATCGGCTCTAATCCCGGAGCCAAGCGGCTGTCGACCAACAACCTGGTTTTCGGCACCAATGGGGACTTCGGCGAAAAATACGGCAAGAAGCTCAAAAAACCAGAGGCTACCAATCTGGCCAGATTCGTGCAGAGCCTCGACGAGGACAACAATGTCGAAAACGGCATAACCATCTCCGCCCAAACCAGGGAGGTGGTCTCGCAATACAAGCGCAGGATTCAATTCGCCGTAAGTGAAACAGCTTTCACCGAACCCAACCTCAACGCTCTCTTCACAAGACTCAACAAGACGCTCCGGAGCCCGGCCCAGGCCAGGAACTACGAGCGCTGGACGCTGCTCGGGGTCCAGGCTGCGTCCTATGTCAAAATCCCCATGCGGGACGGCAACTATGTGATGGCCTATATTTACCGTCCGATAGACGACGGCAAGTATCCAGCTATTGTGACCATAGGAACTTACGGAATGTCTACGTACAGGCGCTGCGCTTGCAACCCAAAAGAAGAGATGGAGAAAGCGGCCGAGCTGGACGCATTCTTCGAAGGGAACTACGCCAATCTGCCCTCTGAGAGATTTGAGATTGCAGACGCGTGGTATTGGGCTCCCAAGGGGTACGTCATTGTCCATATCGATGGCCGTGGTGTCTGCCACACTCCTGGCGTTCTCAGTAATTATAGCGTGCAAGAAGAAGAAGACTTTTACGACTCCATCGAGTGGGCCGGGGTACAGCCTTGGTCCAACGGCAACGTCGGCACATTGGGTGCCTCGATGTACGGGATCAATCAGGTCGCTGCTGCCTCACTGCAACCGCCGCACCTGAAAGCGATGATCACCATCGTTGGGGACGTGAGTCATTACCGCGATATTGTGTATGCCGGCGGTATCCTCAACACGGCGCAGCACCGTAGCAACACTAGCAAAACAACAGGCTGGTATTTTAACTCGGTGAAATATAATCGGTGTCTCGGCCAGAAGACTTATGAGGACACCTACAGCGACAAGGAGACGTATTGGCTCGCCCATCCATTCAACGAAGCGCCCTGGTATGGCACTCATGACATTGCATCTCCAGATAAGAAATACGACGTCAACCCTCCCTTGGAAGTTGACGCGGAGATCAGCAAGGTCGTCGTGCCCATACGAGTCGTACAGGCCATAGAACACGCGAACCATCAGCACACGAAGGGCATGTTTGAAGTCTATCTGGGGGCCGCCTCCAAAGACAAACAATTGATGATGATTAATGGAAACGATATAGATGGCTGGATGTTCACCAGTCTTGCCCTGGAGGGCCCTGATGGCGACCTGGCTTGGCTCGATCACTGGCTCAAAGGCATAGACAACGGCGTGGAAAAGGGAGCAAAGTTTCGATTTATGGTGCGCACGGGTGACGGCGGGTGGTATTGGCGGAACGAAAGCGATTATCCAGTTCCTAACACCGAATACAGGAAGTACTACCTGGACGCTGGGCCTTCTAGCTGGGCAGGCGATGGCATGAGAAACGATTTCATGAAGCTCTCGACCTCCGCACCCGCAGCAAAAACGAGCAAATCGTATTCTGCGGACTATACATCCTATGTATTGGCCCCAGGCATCGTTAAGCCCGGCGGCGCTCAGCCGTGCTGGGCTCCTGGTGTGTCGTTTGTAACCGAACCGCTGCCCGCGGATGTGGTGATCGCGGGTTATGTCAAGCTGCAACTGTGGGTATCCTCGACGTCATCCGACATGGATATTTTCGCCTCCGTGCGGGCGATGGACAAAAACAACCAGGAGATCCCGTATGAACTGATGCCAAGAGGTGGGTACTATCCCATAGGGATAGGGTGGCAAAAGGTATCCCACCGGGTATTGGACAAAGCCAAATCAACTATCTACCGTTCGTGGACCACGGATAAGTCGGCGGATTATGCTCCACTGAAGTCTCCCAATGATATTGTACAAGTCGACGTTACGATCGAGCCGACGACTGCGCACTTCCATCAAGGAGACCGGATCCGATTGGATGTCCAGCCCGTTGACGGCTGTGACTACGGGAGTCCGCAGGGGTTTCCTTACGCTTACGATTCCGAATACCATCGGGATGCGGCGAACGTGATCCACACGGGTCCTGACCATCCGTCGTATCTGCAACTTCCGGTCCTCCCGGCAAAGTAAGCGGGGCGCGGACCGGTGCAGTATCCGGCAAATAAGTGAAGGACCGGCGGCGGCCAGTTCGCAAATTGCGTGCAAGGACACGCGGATGCAAACTGGCCGCCGTTACTACCTAGCTATCCTCGCTCTACTCCGGCTTGGTTTAGCGATGAGACGGAACCATGTTTTGGCTCTTACAGTTTCTCATTCAGAATAGAAGCTAGGTACAGAAACTCTCCCGCCCCGTGGTTTCTCGGTTTCATTACCCGCCAGGTGTAGTTGCCCCATCGGGACCCCACAGATCGGTTTCTGGTCGTTACGGCCAGGGTCTTCGGTTCGACGCTGGTCACCGTTGACGAGCGGCTCCTAAACACAAGGGGCCTCTCCATTCTGGCAAATCGCTAAAAGCTACCATTGATTATTACATAATATAGTGACAGTTTCAACGGTTTGAGCCATCATGTCCGGCATGGGAAACTTAGCCGGAGTGAAACGAGATTTTGCCGCGTTAGAGCGGCGGCGGATGAGGGCCGCTCGGTTATTAGAGCGCGGGTGGAAGGAAGCGGCGGTAGCCCGGCGAGTGGGTGTGCATCGGCAATCGGTCAACCGGTGGGCCAAGCAGTTGGCGTCCGGAGGCCGGGAGGCGTTACGGAAATCCCCTCGCGATGGACGCAAGCCCCAACTGAGCGCGGCAGACCTCCGACGAATCGTGGAGGGGCTGCAACGGGGCCCGGAAGCTCTGGGATACGAAACCGGACTGTGGACCAGTTGGCGGGTGGCCGATCTAATCGAACGAGAATGTGGGGTTCGATATACCCGCGTCCACGTCTGGCGCATTCTCCGGGAGTTGGGCTGGAGTTGACTGTGGCCCGTCGGGCGCGCCTTGGAACAGGATGAGAAAGCGATTCGCCGCTGGAAGCAGGTGCGCTGGCCGGAAGTAAAAAAAAACTCCCAAAGACCAGAGCGCACGATCGTCTTTGTCGACGAGACGGGGCTGAGCGAGCGGGACTTGCGGGAGGGAGCTCAGGCTGCCGGATTCCCAACGGATCTGTGGACCTGTCCGCGAGTCGCTCCATTCATTTGGGCGCGCTGCGGAGTCCACTACGAAGTCTCCCGGGTCTGGCGTCTGCTGCGCTCCCTGGGTTGGACTCCCCAGAAACCAGAGCGCCGGGCTGTGG
This sequence comes from Acidobacteria bacterium RIFCSPLOWO2_12_FULL_54_10, assembly GCA_001767075.1. GTDB lineage: Bacteria > Acidobacteriota > Terriglobia > 2-12-FULL-54-10 > 2-12-FULL-54-10 > 2-12-FULL-54-10. The sequence continues at coordinate 8,580 of MEKX01000115.1, forward strand.
AGCGCAACGAACGGGAAATCCAGCGCTGGATCAAGAAGCAGCAGCCCCGCATTCAAAAAAGCCCGCCGGCAATAAGTAGCGAGCAATCCGCCGCCAACCCACAGAAAGCGTGCTATACTGAGCAGCTATTGCGGCGGGGTCCCGCGTCCAGTGACTTGTATCTGCCGGTACGAGAACGGGATGTGATCGAAAAGGGGCTCGAAATGAAGTGGGCGCGTTCGACGTGGTTCTTGTTGCTGTGCAGTCTCGTAGCGGTTCTTCCCTCGACAGCGGCCAAGCAGTCGGACCCGCAGGAAGTGGAGACCTGCCTCGCCTGCCACGGTGACAGTACTCTAGAAATCTCCTTGCCCAGCGGTGAGGTGCGCTCTCTTTACGTGGAGCCAACGGCATTTGCGGCTTCCATCCACGGCAACAAGCTTGCCTGCACAGATTGCCACGCAGACATTACGGAAATACCCCATTCGTCCAAGCCATTCCGAACGCTCCGGGAGTTTTCCGTCGCCTATTACGAGGCCTGCAAAAGCTGCCATTTTGCTAACTACACCAAGCTCCTGGACAGCGCCCACTATGCACGCCTCGCGCAGGGGGACCAGCGGGCTCCGCTGTGCGTAGACTGCCACGGCGCTCACTCCATTACCCCTCTCAACAAGCCGCGCTCCCAGCTTTCCAAGACCTGCGCGAAATGCCACCAGGAGATATCCGGCGTTTATAGCCAGAGCGTCCATGGGCGCGCTCTTCTGGGAGGGAACAGTCAAGACGTACCGGTGTGCACCGACTGCCACCGTTCTCATGACATCGCTGACCCGAGAACCTGGAATTGGCGTCGCAACATTCCGCAGCTTTGCGGCGGCTGCCATGGGAATCGGGAGTTGATGGTGAAATATGGCATTTCCAGAGACGTTTTCCAAAGCTATTTGGACGATTTTCACGGAATGACCAGTTCCCTGTACCGTGAGGAGAAGGCTGCGCCTCCCACGATTACGGCGCTCTGTACGGATTGCCACGGGGTCCATGACATCACGAAGGTTCAAGAACCGAACTCCCGGGTAGTGAAAGCAAACTTGGTGAAGGTGTGCCAGCAATGCCACCCGGACGCGTCCGAGAACTTTCCTTCGGCCTGGCTCTCCCATTACGAGGCGAGTTGGAAACAAGCCCCCTTGGTCTATATGGTAGAACTGTTTTACAAGATTTTCATTCCCTTCATAGTGGGTGGGCTGATCCTTCAGATCGGCCTGAATCTCTGGCGAGTGGTGGCCAATCGATGAGCGATTACGTCCGGCGTTTTACTCTTCGGCAGATTATCCAACACTTCTGTGTCATGGTTCTTTTCATCCTCTTGGCTCTGACGGGGTTCCCGCAAAAATTCTCCGAGGGGGACTGGGCCCGATGGATCATCCAGACCTTGGGGGGAATTGACCAGACCCGATGGCTGCATCGGTACAGCGGGATTCTCTTCGCCGCGCTGGTGGCGGTTCATATACAGAGCGAGATATTCCGGCTGGTGCTGCGCCGGGCGTCTCCGGCGATGGTCCCGACGGGGAAGGACTTCCAGGATGCGGTGAAGATGCTGCGGTACTATCTGGGTCTCTCGGACGAGCAGGCGCGATTCGGCCGGTATGATTACCGGCAGAAGTTTGAATACTGGGGGCTGGTGCTGGGATCGGTGATCATGATCGCCACAGGCTTTATCCTGTATTTCCCCATCGCCGTCACTCGTTTCCTGCCGGGGGAACTCATCCCGGTTGCCAAGATCGCGCACAGCAATGAGGGGCTCCTGGCATTTCTGGTGGTCATCACCTGGCATATCTTCAACGCCCACTTATCTCCCGACTCCTTTCCTTTCGATGCGAGTATCTTCACCGGAAAGATCAGCCGGGAGAAGATGGAGAAGGAGCACCCGCTGGAGTATGAGCGGATGCAAGAGTTAACCCGACCCGCAGAATCGAGCCAAGATGACTGATTCGCTGTTCCGCCCGACTGTCCGGCTTGATTTCGCACTCGCCTTTTTACGAGTTTCCTGAAACACGACGTGCAGCCGGGATTCCCAAACGGAGGCAGTCCATGAAGAGATTCTCCTTACGACAGGCTTGGAGCCGTCGAGGGCTTCGTGTTCGGATCATCCTTCTGGTGGGGGTCGGCACGCTGGCTCCCGTCCTGGCTCTCGGCTGGGCCAGTTGGGCCAGATTTGGGGATATGAGGGAGCAACTGCTGGCGGAGCGGCGGCTTCTGGCGGAGAGCATTGCCCGCCACGTGGAATATGTTCTCCAGTCGAACCTGGAAATCTTGCAGGGAACATCCTCCAAGCTTGGCGTGGATTTTGAAAATCTGGATATAGTCCAAGGGCAGGCTGCCGTTAAAGAGGCATACCTCCGCTCTCGGTTGCTGGGGCGAGTCTTTCTGCTGGCGCCGAATGGGGAGGTTTTGTGCGAGGAGCCTGTCGGCAGCGGTGAAATCACGGCGGTCTTGGCCGGCCTTCCGGTCGCTGCAGAGGCGCTTCGCACGGGCCGACCGACCGTTTCGGAACTGGTCTGGGATTCCAGCCGCGGCCGACGCCTCTATCTGCTGGTGCCGATGAGGAACTGGCAAGGGAAGGTGGTGGGACTGGTCGCCGGCCAAATTGATCCGGCGAATCCCCAGCTTCACTCGCTCCTCCAACCATTTCTGTTTAGCCGCAACAGTTCGGCGGACTTGGTGGATGGGCAGGGAATCGTCCTTGCGTCCACAGACCCGAGTCGGCTCTATCAGCAGCGGGACCATCGCCAGTTTTTACAGGGACTCATCCGACAGCGGAAGTCTGCGACGGGCGCCTGCCACAGTTGCCATCCGGGCAGTATGCTGCGCGGGCAAGTTCAGGAGGTCATCACCTTTGTTCCCCTCTCGTTGGCTCCTTGGGGAATCTTGCTTCGGCAACCGGAGGCGGAGGCCTTCGCCACCGTGATCTCACTCCGCCGCCAAGTCCTTGGGTTGGGGCCTGTCCTCCTGGCGGTGGCCGTGCTCTTTGCCTGGGGAGCGGCCCGGAGTGTAACAAAGCCTCTCGGCGTGCTGACCGGGGCTTCCGAGCGAATCGCTGCCGGGGATCTGGCAGAGCCGATTGCCTCGTTGGGCGAAGATGAGGTGGGTCGGCTGAGCCGCTCGCTGGAAAAGATGCGGGCGGCCTTACAAGAGTCTCTAGAGAGCGTGGCGCAGGCCAACCAGCAATTGGAGCGCAGAGTGGAAGAACGAACGAGGGAATTGGAGCGCTTGTACCAGCAGCTCCGCGAGCGGGAAGAGTCGCGCAGGCAGTTGCTCCGTAAAGTGATTTCTGCCCAGGAGGAGGAGCGGAAACGGATCGCCCGCGAACTCCACGATGAAACGAGCCAGGCCCTGACCGCCCTGCTCATGAGGCTCGAAACAGTCTTAGTCGCTCTCCCCTCGGAGGAGCCGCGAAGGCGGTTGGAGGAAGCCAAGGTTTTGGCAGGGCGAACGGTGGATGGGTTGCACCGGCTCATCCTGGATCTGCGTCCCGCGGTGCTGGACGACCTGGGCCTGCTTTCCGCCATCCGCTGGTGCGCCGAACGACACCTAAAGCCTTTGGGGACCGTCGTTCGGTGTGAGTTCAGCGGACTCGACCGGCGCCTGCCGACGGAAATCGAGACGGCTCTTTTCCGCGCAGTCCAGGAGGCCGTAAGCAACATTGCCAAGCATGCCCAAGCCGAAACGGTGTTGATCCAATGCGCCCTGCGTGGCGGCGTCCTTACGGTAGAGATCGAGGATGACGGCAAGGGCTTTGACCCCTCGAAGATGGGCACGCCCGGGGCCGCCATTCGCGGGGTGGGTCTGCTGGGGATTCAGGAACGCATGGAATTGCTGGGAGGATCGGTTCAGATCGAGTCCGAGCCGGGCCAGGGCTGCCGCCTCGTCCTGACCGTGTCCGTCGCCTCGGAGGGAAGCGATGCCTAAAATCCGGGTCCTGATTGCAGACGACCACGCCATTCTCCGAGAGGGAATTCGCGCACTGCTGGCGTTCCAAGCAGATATGGAGGTGGTGGGGGAAGCTGCCGACGGCAGCGAAGCGATCGAACAGTGTCGTCGGCTCCACCCGGACATCGTGTTGATGGACATCGCCATGCCCGGGTTGGGAGGACTGGAAGCGACGCTGGAGATCAAGAAAGAAGATCCCCGCATCAAGATTCTGGTTCTCACCCAGTATGAGGAACGCGAGTACATTCGGAGATTTCTGAAGGCCGGGATGGCCGGCTATGTCCTGAAAAAGGCCGTCAGCTCCGAACTGGCCACGGCCATTCGCGCCGCCTACCGCGGGGGCCTCGTCTTGGCGCCCGAAGTGGCCCGGGAAGCTCTGGAGGAATTCCAGGAGCGATCCGCACTCGAAGAAAGCGCTGATCCTTACGAGATGCTCACCGACCGCGAGAAGGAGGTGCTCAAGCTGGTAGCGGAAGGCCACAGCAACAAAGAGGTGGCGGAGACCCTCGGCATCAGCGTGAAGACGGCCATGTCTCACCGGGAGCATCTCATGGACAAATTGCAGCTCCACAACCGGACGGATCTGATCCGGTTCGCGCTGCGCCAAGGAGTCATCCGCGCCGAACCCTGACGCCAAATTCTTCGGGCTGGACGGGAACTGGCTCCGCCGCAATCCGAAGCCGATTTGGCTTGCTCCACGATCCATCCGAAAAGGCCGGTGCGGGTCGCGGCGCATGCCGTTCAGGCCCGGAGGGTGGCACGGACCAGCGCCCTCAGCTCTGTGATCGCCTTGCCGAGAAACTGCATGATCTTCCGCGCCACCAACCAGAAAACCATGGCAAACCCAATGAAGGGCAGGAAGACCACGTAAAGGAGACCCAGGAAAGGTGCGCTGCACATAAACAAGAGCACCGGCAACTTGATGTAGCGGTCTGTTTCGCTCCCCGGCAGCAGTCCGGCGCCTTTTTCAATAGTGACAATCTCCCACCTCTTGAAGTTCCAGTAAAAACCGCTCTTAACGCTTTGTCCACCTTGGTAGTTCAGCATTGCATTTTCCTCCTTCTGTATAACACTCTTATCATTCCACCTGTACGATACAGGTGAACGCCGTGCGTAACAATACGGAGACCACCCGATTCGCCTAGGGAAAAAGAACCTACCTCCGAGAGAAAAACTTCTCAGGAGGAGGATCAATTCACCGGAGTTCGCGGGGGGTAAATCCCCTAGAAGATGTTTCAAAACCTGGTACAAGCCACTGATTCTGCTTTGAATCGGTAGCGGTTATCCCGGATAACGTGGTTGCCAGGAGACTCGATGCCATGATCCGGACCGTTGTTGCGTGAGCTGCCATGTGAAAAAATCGCGCCTCTGCTGTCCCGACCCCGAAAGAATCCTCGCGGAGGGCGACCGCGTGCCGACGACCGCAAAGTGCTGGAAGGTATCCTGTGGATATTGGGCAGCGGCGATCACTGGTATGACTCGCCGGATCAGGACCCGCCGCCCTCGACCTGCTGGCGTCTGCTGCGCTCCCTGGTTGGACTCCCCAGAAACCAGAGCGCCGGGCTGTGGAGCGCAACGAACGGGAAATCCAGCGCTGGATCAAGAAGCAGTGGCCCCGCATTCCCAAAAAGCCCGCCGGCTGAGGGCGCCCCTGATTTCCCTCGACGAAACCGGCTTTCTGATGGCCCCTTTGATCTGCCGAAGCTGGTTTCCCCGGAGCCAAACCCCCATCTTCTATCAACGCGGCGGCTCCTATCAGAAGGTCTCTTGAATTGGCGCACTGGCCATGCACGACCTCGCCGAACCCAGTGCCGAACTCCAACCCGGCATGGTCATCACGGTGGAACCAGGAATCTACCTGCCGGAGGAAAACCTTGGCGTCCGCATTGAAGACATGTTGCAGGTTACTAAAACAGGTGGCGTGGTTCTTACGGAAAAGTTGCCCCGCGAAGTGGAGGAAACTGAAAGCTGGATGGGGCGGTAGGAGAAGCCCACGCCGAAATATAGCCTTCGCCGCGGCTGCCCCGCTTTAGTGGCAATCCTCTTCAAAACTGCTGTTGGGAGGCGATGAAGGCTTTCAACTCCGACACTGCAATCGCCTCTCCTATCATGACCTGCACTGTATCGTAGAATTCTTCGAGAACAAGTGCAACGGCCTCTTCGTTCGACACCGGTCTGACGGTCCCATCCGGCATGGCGAAGGAGAACGTCCCAAAAGATAACCCAGTAGTATGTTGCATCCCTGTAATGACCGTTGGTACGAGCTGGCTGAACAACCGCTGTTTCCAAACCACCACACCGACGACCTTGTTACTATTCGCCATAAACACCGGCCCCCCTGAGTTGCCCGGATTAAAAGCACCGTTGACGACGATGTGCTTGACAGTTCTGGCACCAATCTTCACATCGTTGTACCCGGCCACATACCCAACGCTTAAAAGAGGTGCAGGGCCGCTATAGACCAACGGGAAGCCCCAAGTGGAAACGGCAGTTCCGAGCACAGGACTCACGTCTGCCCCAAGCTCCAGTCCGCCTATCAGTTTCTCTGCGGGGCGGAGCAGTGCTAAATCGCGGTCAGAATCGGTAGCAAGCTTGGTGAAACGAATAGTCTTTCCAAGCGGCGACACCGCCTCCATCTCGTTGTGTACACAGCCCCTGACGACGTGCTCGTTCGTGACAATGATGCCAGTCTTCAGAAGGAAACCGGTTCCCTTCTTCTGCGTTTTCGGGCAAAGCATCAGATAAACCGACGTGATAGAATTCCGCTGGACTTCCCCAGCAGCATCCAGTACCCAACGGGTTGCTACCGGGACGCTTTCCGTGGCAGTTGGCTGTTCCACGGTTTGCCCCAGCAAAGCGACAGAGGCGACGAACAGGAGGCAACAGCGGGCGATCAAACGTTGCACTCTGATACTCATAGCTTCTCCTCAAAATAAGAATGTCCACTCGTGGGATTCCCTTTCAACTTCGGTGGACTACACACCGCACAAATTATCCAGCTAATCGATTTGGGTTGCAATTCAACGTAACGCGCAAGTCAGTAGCCACGGCGAGCGCTTTTTCTCGCCTTGGGTCTTTCTCGCAAGCAGGAGACGAAACTATCGCTCGGGTAATGATACCGGATCGGGGGTAGTGTCTCATTTTCCGGTAAAACATACTTGTCCCACGCTGTCATCCCGAGCGCAGCGAGGGATCTGCTCTTGTTCTTCTCATAGTTTTCACTTGCAGATCCCTCGTCGCTACGCTCCTCGGGATGACATCGAAAAGCAAAGTGAGACACTACTGGATCGGGACATTACAGCAAGATGCGCTCGTCGCCGAGGCGGCGGGTGACACGCTCCCGATCTAAATATTCTAACAGCGGGATGGCGTACTTGCGGCTGACCTGCGTCAGGTCTTTGAACGTCCCGATGGTGATGCGGTCGCTCTTGGTTTTGTATTCCGCAAGCAAACGGCGGAGCTTGGCGAGGGCTTCGGCGTGAAATACTAAATCGTCGGAGAGTTTTACCAAAACCTTTTCCTGCACCAAAATCCGAAGTATTTTCTCCACCCGCTGGCGCTCGATGGGGAGTTTGCCGAGCACTTCTTTTACAGAGGGCACCGCGAGACCAGCCTGCTCAAAGGCTTTGGCAATTTGCTGTTTAGCCTGCTCCTCTTCTTCCTTGAGCACAATTTGATGGGTCTGCAAACGGACGATCTCCCCGGCGAGGGCGATCTGTTTCTTTTCTTCCAGTTTTTTCAGGACAGCTTCGATGAGGAAAGGGTGCGCGCTGGGAAAAAGTTTGCTCCGCAGCACTTCTTTCGAGAGGCCGGGAATAAGCGGGTTTTTCTTGTGAAACTCCTCCAGGGTACGCACAGCGGCGGCCCTCATCCGATCAACAAGCGCCGATTCAGCCATCAACAGAGGGGTCTCTCGAAGGATCGTCAGTTTGCCAGCCGCTTGTAGTGAATTGGCCGCCTGGCGGCATTCTTCCGGCAGCCAGCCGGTGTGAGCGATCAGGTCATTTTCCTCCACGCAGCCGCCCGGACTGCGGCGGAGCAGATGGAGCAGAATCTCTTCGCGGTTCCCTTTGTCCAAGACCTGCAAGAATTTCTTGGCTTCTTCCCGCGAAGAGGACCGTGTTGGAACCAAGCGTCGCGGCACCCAATTGTCCAGAATGCGTCCGCCGCCAATGGTCGTAACCGGGGAAAGCTGCCGGAGGATGAAACGATCCTCCGGCAACAGCAGCGCCGTGCTGCGGAGCCTAAACCGCACATAAGCGACCTGGCCAGACTCTAGCTTGCGTTCCGTATCATCGGCAGCAGGCTCCTCCAACAGGACGACCTTAGCCACCAACTCTGCCGTTCCGGAGTGGAAATGGACCAGGGTACCGTTCTTGAGAGGCGGCGCGGAAGGAAGCAAGTGGAGAAGGCAATCCACCTGTTTGGTGGGCTGGAAGCGGTCAGGCTCGGTGAGCGTCATCCCGCGAGCCAGTTCTCCCACCTCCACACCCGCCAGATTCAGCGCCGTGCGCTGCCCGGCGCTGGCTACTTCGACCGGCTGGTTGTGCACCTGAATTCCCCGAACCCGGAACCGCTTGCCCAGCGGATGCACTTCTACTTCCGCCTCCTTGCGGATCATCCCGGAAACCAGCGTGCCGGTGACAACCGGCCCAAATCCCTTCATTACAAAGGACCGGTCAATCGGGAGGCGAAAATGATGAGAAGAGTCCTTCGCGGGAACTTGCTCGGCTACTTTTCGCAGTTCCTCTTTCAGTTGCTCGATTCCCTCCCCCGTCCGCGAACTGACGGCTACGATAGGCGCTCCTTGCAGGAAGGACCCGGCGACAAATTCCTCGATCTCCAGCTTCACCAGTCCCAACAGTTCCGGCTCCACCAGGTCCGCCTTCGTAACCGCCACAATTCCGCGCGGCACTTCCAGCAGGCGGCAAATGTCAAAGTGCTCCCGCGTCTGCGGCTGGATGGATTCGTCGGCGGCCACCACAAACAAGACAAGGTCTATGCCCCCAATGCCCGCCAGCATGTTCTTCACAAAACGCTCATGGCCGGGTACATCCACAAAACCCAGGCGATAGGAGGGCAAATCCAGGGTGGCAAAACCGATGTCAATCGTGATCCCCCGCCGCTTCTCCTCCTCCAGGCGGTCGGGGTCCGTCCCCGTCAAAGCCCGCACCAGGGCGCTCTTGCCGTGGTCAATGTGCCCGGCTGTCCCTACGATGACGTTTTTCATATAAATAGAAAGAGATCAAGAAGCAGGAGCCTGGCGAAAAGACTCCAAACTCCATTCCTCCGCCACGGAATCATACTTCAGAATGTACACGTTCTGGTCATTGGCCCGCACCTTGAAATAGATTGCCTCCGGTCCATACCACTGGTCCAGAATCTCCTCCACCTGGTAGGAGTGATCGCCCAGTACAAAGCTCGTCGGCCTTTCATTGGCCTTGTACCCGCTATAGGCGCTGACCCTGACCTTCATCGGCTGTTTTTACCCTCTTACAATTATCGCTCGGAAAAGTCTTGGGGGGAACCGGAAGGCTAGTTTCGCAAAATCCACCCCCCCCCCGGCAAACACCATCTTGACAAATCGCTTGCGGCCTCTTAATAATTTACCCAGGTTACAGCGGTCAAAACAGCCGTTCAGAAACTATGCTGGCTATAGCGGGGAGTGCCCGAAACCTTCCTTCTGAGACGAGCGCCCTTCCATTCACGTGGCAGTGGAGACAGAGAATCCCATCTAACTGAGAGATGCATCCATGAACCAAATTTGTGCCCATGCTCGCGTCCGGGTGATTGCTCACGACGAAAATGGCGAATTTGTGGAGTGCCTGGACTGCAAGGAAATCTTTGAATCGAGCGAGCTAGAGGAATCTGAACCCAAAGAAGATCTCTCGGACGCCTGAGCAAACCCGGCCCCCCGGAAGCTGGATGCGTGGCCTGGCGGGATTGCCGCGAGAGCGCAGGCCTGTTCTTCCTCCGCAAATATTTTCCCCAACCACACCGCGCTGCGAGAAAATGTGAAAAGGACGTGGGGTGGTTTTGGCTGGGCCGGTTTCGGCGGCGATTCTCACCCGGCGCGATTTTATGGATAGAAACCGAATGCAAAAAGCAAAACAACGGCTGGCCATGGGGGGGGGCCTTGCGCTTGTGGGAGTCATCCTTGTCCTGACACCCTGGGCCGTGCGGGGACAATCCGCAGGCCAATCCCTTCCAGCAGAGGAGCGTTCCGCAGAGGGCAAAGAAGCTCGTTTTACGGCGGAAGTGGATTTGGTGGCCCTGTCTGCTGCCGTCCTGGACCAGAACCAGCAATTGGTGACGGGCCTGCCGCGAGAAGCCTTCCAAGTCTTGCAAGACGGGAAGGAACAAACGATTACGCAGTTTTCCAACCGGGACATTCCCGTTTCGATGGGCATCCTGGTGGACAGCAGCGCCAGTATGGTGGACAAGCGGGCCGCCGTGAACGCCGCCGCATTGGCGCTGGTACGGGCCAGCAATCCGGAGGACGAGGTATTTATTCTGAACTTCAAGGACACTCCGGAGGTAACGCAGGATTACACCAACGACATCGCCTTGCTGTCCCAAGGGCTTTCCGACGTCCGGATGTGGGGAGGCACGGCTGTTCTGGACGCCGTGCGGGCAGGCGCAGAACATGCGCTGCAGGGGACGAGGGACAAAAAGGTCCTACTCGTCATCACGGATGGGGAAGATGAGTCCAGCAAGCTCTCTCTGAAAGAATTATTAGGCGTTTTGCAAAAGGCAGAGGTGACCATCTACACGATCGGGATTTTAAGCCGGGAATCATCGCGCAGCCGCAGAAACGCGGAGAAAATGCTGAAAGCGATTGCGAATGTCTCCGGCGGCGCCGCGTATTTCCCGAACGGACTGGAGGAAGTGGAGGCCCTGGCCACCCGCATCGCCCACGACATTCGGAATCAATATGTGCTGGGTTATCCAGTCCCGGTGGGGACCAAACCCGGTTTCCACTCGATTCGGGTCCAGGTAAAGGCTCCCCGGCGCGGGAAATTTACCGTCCGCACCCGTCCTGGCTTTTTTTACGAACCACCCTCCAGCAAACGCTAAACTTTTCCGCCTCGCAGACGGGTCAGACCCGTTCTGCGAAAGGTGCGAGGACGAATACAGTGAATAGATTTTATTGTCTTGACCGAGGCGGAGGGCTATCACCAGCACAAACAATCGCTTTCCGCTGACCCGATTGGAGTAAGCTGCAAGAGAAGGTTGCTATGCCTTTTTTGCTCTACTTGTGGACCTGAGTTGAGTGCGAGTGTGTCCTTCTGTCCAAAATGTGGCAAGGCCGTTGGATCGGTCTTGGCTAAGGCTTGTTACCACTAATTACAATTTTGCGGTATGCTTCGGTTCCTGGAAATCACCGAGGCCCAGTATTTTCGGATCGAGCACAGCCTTCCGCGCCAATGAAGCCATGTCAGCCTTTCCAACCGGTAAGTGTGCAACGGTTGTTGTCCGTAGCCGGGCAGGAGTGCCAGTGGCGCGGACTGCCGCAGCGATTTTGGCAACGGGCACACCATCTACGCTCGCAGGAATCGCTGGTCCAGGAACGGCGTGTTGGATCGCGTCTTGGAGCGGTTGCAGCGGGAGCAGATCGTGCGCCTCCAGGTCGAGGCCGTAAAACGGGACTCGACCATCGTCCAGGTGCATCCGGACGGCGCCGGCTTACGATCGGGATGTGTCGTGTTTCACCATTGTCCGGCAGCGTTGTTCACCAGCTTCATTAGGCAACTTCACCCGGGTTGCCGCAACAGGTCCCGCTGCATGCGTCGGCTGCCGAGCGGTTTCGAATCATGAATGGGTTATAGCAAGGCGATCTCCACGGGTCGTAGTAGATAACGAACTTGAAAACTTCCTCCGGATTTCCCTCTCGCTGAACGAAATCCGTTGATAGGAGGAAGCGCTTTAAGCACGCCTCATCAACCGCAAAGGCGGTATTCCCCTTGGTTTCTTCCATGTGAATTTCGGCAAACTTGGCCCCGGTGCCTGGCAAGAACTTCAGATCCGGGAACTGGCTTTCCAGCATTTGTCCCTTTTCTTCGATCGAAGGTCTTAGCCAGTCAATCCGCCTGGCGAGGGCGTTCCATAGCCGCCCCGTTCCGCGCGACCGGTAGGCGGTTACTACCGCGCCCGAAACCTGCATCACTCCTTCGGCTTCTGCGTAGAAGGGCTCCAGATCGTCGTATGAGAGGGGCCAGTCCGCCCCAACCCCATAAGTGGAAGCCGTCTCTTGAAGTCCTGAGGAAGCATCCGCAGCGTACTTCCGAACCAACAATTCTACCCGCCACCGAATCCGATCGAAAAGATCCACGGCTTTGCAGGGTTCTCGTTCAGAATATGCGAGGCAGATTCTCGATGAAGGAATTTCCGTTCCCTGACTCTTTCCCGGTGCGGTTCGTAGGCGCCGGCCTCGACAACTAAGACTCTTCGCGGCAGCTTCTTCGCTTGTAACAACCCATATATATAAAACTTGATGCAAAACCAGTGCCTACAACAATCAGATCATAGTGAGTATCGGCCATTTACTTCCCCGAGACAGACGAACGGTTGAATCCGCTCGCTTTGGCAGTCCCCAGTGTAACGCACGAAAGTATAGCAAACCTGCTCATCCAATGCGTCGGGATTTCCATTTTGAGCTCCCGAACAGAGCTCTTGTACACCCAATCGGGCTGTCAAAAAGGACTTCCGGAAGAGCGACTCAACGGTCGCCCTCTCCACGCGCCCGATTCCCCTTGCAGTTTATGCCTCCGTGGCTGGCCACCCTGGCGCGGCTGAACCCCGTCACCCACGCCATCGAGCCGATGCGCACACTCATGATCCGAGGATGGCTGTGGGGCAGCATCGGCGCCGATCTACTAGTGGTTGTCCTCTTTTCATTCCTGGTCGCCACCATCTCCACCACAATCTTTGTGCGGCGCGTTGAAATCTCCACGCTGTGACCTCAGAAATCTACTGCCCCTCGCTATACCCTTCCCGTTCCAAGTCCGGAACATCACAAGAAGATGCGCCAACCTAGTTCCCAGGGAAAGCAAGCCAGCCCACGCAGCAAGGACAACTTGTCACAGCCGCTGATTTTCCCTACACTTTACAGGAGATGCATTTCGCCATCCGCGTGGGCACGTAGCTCAATTGGCAGAGCAGGGGACTCTTAATCCTCAGGTTGCAGGTTCGATTCCTGCCGTGCTCACCATTCTTTTCAGCAGGGGGGAAGCGGAATATCTCATTGGGAAAGACCAGCCCTAATTTATTGCACTAGAAGATAAATTAGTAGGGGTGCATAATACCGGAGGGTGTGCAGACTCTCGCGGGTGTTTTTTGCCGAGCTCCTGCATTACGGAGGTGGAACGGAATGTATAGCAAAGTTCGTGGCTTCTCCCTCATCGAGCTCCTGATTGTGGTAGCAATCATGCTTATAATCGCCGCTATCGCTGTCCCGCGATTTCTGCGGGTCAAGAACTCTGCCAATGAAACTTCTGCTGCCAACTCGCTCCGGCAAATGGCTTCCGCCAGCACTAACTACTACTCCCGCTTTAACCAGGGCTACGCAGGGTCGCTAGGGCAGTTGGGGCCTCCCGGTCCCTCCTGTGCCAGTTTGGGCTCTGACTGCGCCGACTTGATCGACAGTGTGCTCTCGGGGGTGCTACCCGCCATGGCGACACCCGTTAAAAGCGGGTACACGTTCACTTACTTTGCTCCCAATGCCACCCCCAGTCCGCCCTCGCCCAACAACTCCTACGCTATTGTAGCCGCGCCGGTGATTCCAAACAGCACCGGGGTTAGCACCTTCTGCGTGGACAACCGTGGCGTAATATTGCGGGACAGATCTGGCATGGTCACCACTGCTGCCCCCTCGGGCTGTGCTGCCAGTTGGCCAGTAGGTGGCAGTATCGGACCGCTTTAAGAAATTGGAGCATCCGTCGGGCGCTCCCACTTGCCTGATTTCCCACTGAACTTGCCGGGAATCCTAAAAATATAGTAGGCGATGAACCTGCTGATTTCACTTATTTTCAATGGTTAGCATTTGCCGGGGCGACCATCGATCAACAGGGTCACCTGGCAGAAGGAGTGCGGGGGTTAAGGCAGCAGACAAACCACGGCAGTCGGGGAAATGCCCCAGCAAGCCGTGATGCTAGTTAAAGAGGCCATCGTTTTAGATCCGAGGCGCAAGCAAGAGGGAAATCGGAAATTAGGCTGGTAGATTTCTTTCTATGAGAAGAGGAAACAGGGCGAGCCAGGAACTCATGGTGGAGCCGCCCCTTCTAATTAGCTAATTCCTGCGCCAAACGCTGTGCTTTCCCGAAAAGAGGAACGAACTGCAGGATCTCTTGCATCGTTCTCTTCTGGTTTCGCACCATGATCAGGCTGCAGAATAATATGAGGTACTCGAGATTCTCTTTGCTCGTCACTTGATTCTCCCTATGGGATTCAATGTTTTGTTCCATCATCACGAATCCATTTTGCTGGGAGGACCGCCTCATGTCTATCCACCAAAAGGCTCAATTGGGGGGGGATTAAAGGCATAGGCCCCTTTTAGGCCCAAAGTACTGGCGAACCTTGCGAGTAAGGTTGTATTGAAAATGGGGGCCCGGGAAAACGATTCCGGGATTCGGCGGAGTTCCTCACGCTGGGTCACGCCTGAATTTACCGAGCGGGCCGCGCGATTCATGCGTTCCCTTGACTGGTTGTCGCGCTGTCCGCTGCTATCGTTCGGTGGCAAATGGCCGCTCTTCTACGCATCTTGTTTGGCTCGACATATTTTTCCCGTTCCTACCTTGCTTTTCGCTTGCGACAACAATTTTTGGTGCTGGTCCAACAATATCCAAAAACAGCAAGCGAGTAGGCTTTGCCGTTTCCCTTCTTCGTTGACAGCCCTTAAAACGTGTGCTAGATTGAGAAGTTTGAATTTCCCTCACATCGAGTGATTGGGCTGGGTTTATGGGACCGCTTCTCGCGTTGGGAAGGATTCTGCTGGCGGCAATTCCAACCTTTTTTCTGGTGTGGATTTTGTATTTCTATACGACCCGCGTCTTCCTTCGCCCTCTAGAAAAAACGCTGCACGAGCGCTATCAGATCACCGGGGGCAGGCGGGAAATCGCCGAAAGGAACCTGGCGATCACGGAGCAAAAAGCCGCGGAATATAAAGAAGCTTTAAGAGCAGCCCGGACGGAACTGTACCGCCAGCAAGAGCAAGAACGGCAGCAAGCCTTGGAACGCCGCGCAGAGATTGTCCGCCAGGCCCGCCAACAAGCCGAAGAAACGGTCGCTCGATCCAGGCGGGAACTCGGGGAAGAAGTGGAGGAAGCCAAGAAGCGGCTGGCGGCAGAGAGCGAGGCGCTCGCCCAGTCCATACTGCAAGCAATTCTGGAACCGGCTCCGGGGCTGGCTCCCCCCCCTCCAGCCCGTGGATCGGAGGGTCCACTCTAGCCATGGCCAAGCGTTTCTCTCTCCGCTCAAACACCATCGCCTCCTTAGTAGCACTCGCCCTGGTGTGGAGTCTCGGTGCCCAACTCAAGTCCTACTGGGAATCCAGTGCTGCGCTCGCGCAGGAGCATCCGCCAACGGTCTCGGAGGTAGCCCCGCCAGCCCAGCCGGAAGCCACCCCCGCCGAGCAGAGCGCCACAGAGGAACACGGCCAACCGGAAGAGGAAGGGGCGCTGGGGATCGTTTTCCATTGGTTTAATTTTGCCCTGATCCTGGGGGGCATTGGATACCTGGGGAAAAAATACATGGCTCCGTTCTTCGACCAGCGCGGCAAGGCGATTCGAGAAGAGATGGAACATTCGGCTCAGGCTATGGCCGAAGCCACTCAACGGCTGTCCAGCATTGAAGACAAACTGCAACGGTTGGATGAAGAAATTCAGGAACTCCGCCGCACCGCCTTGGAAGAAGCGGCGTCGGAGCAGGCCCGCATCGCAGAGGCGACCAAAGCGGAGGCCGACAAAATCGTAAGGGCAGCCGGGCAAGAGATTGATTCCGCCGCCAAGGCGGCGCGCCGGTAGTTGCGAATTTACATGGCGGACCTCGCCGTCGGATTAGCCGGGAGGCGAATCCAGGAGACCATCACGCCGGCGGCGGAAAAGCGAATCTTCCGCTCGTTCCTGGTAGGTCTTCACGACGACTCGAAGCGGCGCTCGGAGAACTCCTCCGGCCCCTCCGCAGCTTCGCCCGGCAACCCTTCATCGCACTCGCCGGGAGGAGCCTAGCTCATGCCATCTGCCGTAGCGTTCCGCTATGCTCGGGCTTTGGTGGATGTCGTTACCGGGCCCAACGCAGCCCAGGCGGGGCAAGAACCGCGAGCGATCGCAGTTCAGTTGGCCAAATTCAGCGACCTGCACCAGGAAAACCGGGAACTGCGCGTTCTGTTTTCCACTCCGGCAGTTTCTACGTCCAAAAAGAAGGCGATCTTGTCAGAGTTAGCCGCTAATCTGGGTCTGGCTCCGCTGACGAAAAATTTCCTAAATGTGGTCATCCAACACGAGCGGATGAATTGGCTGCCCGATTTTACCGAGGCTTTCACGGTGTTGTTGGATGAGCATCTGGGAGTCGTTGTCGCGGAGGTGACAACGGCTCGTCCCCTCCCCGAAGAAGAAAGGCAAGGATTGGCGGCGGCGCTGGAAAGTAAAACGGGCAAGCAGGTGCGGATGAATCTTTCTCTCGATCCGACCCTGATGGGGGGAGTGGTGGCCCGGATCGGCAGCACCATCTATGATGGATCGGTTCGCGGACAGCTCGAGCGCCTCCGCACCGACCTGGTGAGCGGGTGAAATCACAGATTCCCTGCAAGGAGTGAACATGGCACAGATCAAAGCGGATGAAATCAGCAAAATCATCCGCCAGCAGATTGAGAACTTCGAAACCGTCATGAACGTGGCCGAAGTCGGCTCGGTGATCTCCGTCGGAGACGGGATCGCGCGCGTTTACGGTTTGGAAAAGGTCATGGCGGGCGAGTTGCTGGAGCTTCCCCACGGAGTCACTGGAATCGCCATGAACCTGGAGGAGGACCAAGTGGGCACGGTGCTGCTTGGGGAGTACACCTCCATCAAAGAGGGCGATCTGGTGAAGCGAACCGGCAAGATCATGTCGGTCCCGGTGGGAGACGCCTTGGTTGGGCGGGTGGTGGATTCGCTGGGCCGCCCGTTGGATGAAAAAGGCCCCATTTTGACCGACCGCTCCAACCCCGTGGAGCGCATCGCCCCGGGAGTCATAGACCGCAGGCCGGTCCGAGAACCGCTGCAAACCGGCTTGAAAGCGATTGACGCCATGATCCCGATCGGACGAGGGCAGCGCGAGCTGATCATCGGCGACCGGCAAACGGGTAAGACGGCTGTGGCGCTCGATGCCATCCTCAACCAAAAGGGGCAGGACGTCATTGCGATCTACGTGGCGATCGGCCAGAAACGCTCGACGGTTGCTCAGGTGGTGAAGACCTTAGAGGATTACGGGGCCATGGAGTACACCATCGTCGTGGTGGCCTCGGCCAGCGATCCGGCCCCGATGCAATACCTGGCTCCCTATTCTGGCTGCGCAATCGGGGAGTACTTCCGCGATACCGGAAAGCACGCCTTGTGCATCTATGACGACCTGTCGAAACACGCGGCGGCTTATCGTGAAATTTCCCTCCTGCTGCGGCGGCCACCGGGCCGCGAGGCTTACCCGGGCGATGTTTTTTATCTGCACTCGCGGCTTCTGGAACGAGCCGCCAAACTGAGCGACGATAACGGCGCGGGGTCGCTGACCGCACTGCCGATTATTGAAACGCAGGCGGGAGACGTTTCCGCTTACATTCCTACGAACGTCATCTCGATCACGGACGGACAAATTTATCTGGAAACCGACCTGTTCAACTCCGGCATCCGCCCGGCAATCAACGTGGGGCTCTCTGTTTCCCGCGTCGGCGGCAATGCCCAAATCAAGGCCATGAAACAGATCGCCGGCACGCTCCGTCTGGAATTGGCGCAGTACCGCGAACTGGCTGCTTTTGCCCAGTTTGGTTCTGACCTGGACAAGGCGACGCAGGCCCTGCTGTCGCGAGGGGAACGTCTGACAGAGCTACTGAAACAAGACCAATACAGCCCCCTGCCCGTTGCCAAACAGGTCCTGGCCGTTTATGCCGGCACTCGTGGTTACGTGGACGACCTGCCCGTGGAAGAAGTGCGGCGGTTTGAGAGCGAGCTTTACCAGTTTGTGGATACCCATCATCCATCGCTGCTGCAAAAATTGATGGAGAAAAAGCAATTGGATGACGCCATGCGCCAGGAGTTCGATGGGGTCCTAAAGGAATTCAAAGAACGGTTCATGACCGAACGCATGCCGGTGAAACCCGTGCCCGCCGGGACGGCGGCTCGCTGAACCGATTGTTGTCACCAATAAAACCGGAACAGAAGCCATGCCAAGCTTGATTGATATGCGCCGGCGGATTCGCTCGGTGCGCAGCACACAACAAATCACCAAGGCCATGAAAATGATCTCCGCGGCCCGCCTGCGCCGGGCGCAGGAACGCGCCTTTGAGGCTCGTCCGTACGCCAACTTGCTGCAGGAAGTGCTGGAAAGCTTGGTGGCGCGGGTGGAATCCCCCCGGCATCCTTTATTAGTGCGCCGTACGGAGGAAAGGATTCGGGTTTTGGTTCTTTCCGGCGACCGGGGGCTGTGCGGCGCTTTTAACACCAACGTCATCCGAGCCACGGAACGGTTCCTGGAAGAGCACCGCAGCCAGCAGATGGAACTGGCCCTCATTGGCCGCAAAGCGCGGGACTATTTCCGGCGGCGAACCACGAGCATCCATCAGGAGTTTGTGAACATTTTCTCACATTTGGATTTCCACCACGCCCGCGAAATCAGCGCCGACGTCATCTCTTCTTATGCAGAGAGCAATACCGACGCGGTCTATCTCATTTACAACGAGTTCAAAAGTATGCTTTCCCAGCGGGTTGTGGTGAAGCGCTTACTGCCGCTGGCAGGGTTTCAACCACCGCCGGAGCGCGCCGCCGCTTTCCTGAAAGTGGATTATATTTATGAGCAACCACCCCAGGAGATTTATGACAGCCTGTTGCCCAAGTATGTGGAGATCCTGACCTTCCGGGCCCTGCTGGAGTCTGCCGCCGCCGAGCACGCCGCCCGCATGACAGCGATGGATTCTGCTACCAACAACGCCGGCGAGATGATTGAATCCCTCACCCTAACCATGAACCGCGTTCGCCAGGCCACCATCACCAAGGAACTCATCGAAGTGGTCAGCGGCGCCGCGGTGCAGTGAACTGTCGCACCTTGTTCCCATCCGGCGGTACTTCTATTTTTCTTTTCTTACTCGCCCAGAAATTCCCGCAGTTCATCTTCCGCGATGGCCCCCTCGCGGATGAGTCTCCATTTGGGAATGGTTACGTCCACGGTGGTAGCGGTCCGATGATCCAGGATGGGGCTGTCCAGGATCAAGGAGAGGTGTTCGCCGAGCGCGCCGAGCACCTCACGGGCCTCCGAGCAGGTGGGATGGCCGGAAACATTGGCGCTTGTGGCAATCAGGGGCATCCCAAATTGGGCCAGTAAACGGACGGCGATGGTGGAGACTGGTTGCCGGACGGCTAGCCGCCTGGCATTCCCCGTTACTTTCAGAGGCACACAGGCGGAGGCTTCGATAATGATGGTAAGCGGACCCGGCCAATAGCGGTGTGCCAGAAGGTAGAAGCGGGAGGGAAGGCCCTTGGCCAGATCAACCACCTGTTCCACTGACTCGACAAACAAAGGCAAAGAACGGTCCCACGCACGGCTTTTGGCTTGGAACACCTTTTCGACAGCCGACAAATTGAAGGGGTCGGCCACCAGGCAGTACAGCGTGTCGGTGGGAATGGCAACCAAATCCCCCCGGCGGATGGCGTTCACGGCGTAGTCAATCTTGTCCTCTTCCGGCTCAGCGGGTTGAATGGGGATGATTTCAGCCATTCTTCCTCCTGCCCGAAGCGAGACTAACACGGCTGGGCGGGAGGGTCAACCAAGCTCTTCCCAAAGGAAATGATTCGACACGCGGGCCTCTTGGCTCGCATCTGGGTTGACGGGTTGTCCTGGGATTTGTCTGGCAAAACGAACCGTTCAAAGCAGCCTGACCAGCGAGATAGCGGTGTTTTTCCACGGGCTGTCGGCAACGCTGGAGTAAAAATTCTAAACTTACCCTCCATGTTCGCCGACTTGCCCTCCCCGGCTAATCTCCAAATCGGATTCCTTGGGGGCGGCGGCAGTCGGTCTTTGCTCGACCGCTGTGCGTCGGGAGAGACGGTTGCTTTCCTCCAGGGCCGCCTCATAGCCTCGGCTCGTGTAATAGACCCTCTTCTGAAAAAATTCCGTGACTGCCTGCTGTACATTTTCCTCCAGAGTGATTGCGGAACTCCTCAAATATCTCCAGAGGTGCTTTTCCGCCAAGATCAACGCCAGAACAGTCTGTCCTAGCGGGATGCCTTCGGCAAAACGCTGTTTGCCGGAGTCTTCCCCGGCGTTTTGGAGGGCAGGCTCGTCTTTGGAATCTAGCCACCGGACCAGATCCCGATAAATCATTTCCACGCGCTGGAACATCTCCATATCCGTTAGACGGCGGTAGTGACTGGTGCCCAGATTGCTCTTCAATTCTGGCACCAACATGCTGACCAGTTGCCGAGAGTCTTTCTCTATCAATTGAATCACCTTCGTGGCGTTCATTGCATGCTCCCTTCCTCGACTCTGGTCGTCCTGGAGCCGGTTCCATTTGAGTCCACTATACTCCCCCCCTTCTCTTCTGTAAACCTGGGGCGGCGCGGGGCTGGGGAGGTTATTCCGGGTGTGCTGTTTTTCCGGCAACCAAGTCTACAGCATGCGGCAGCACGGTGTGGATGGCCTTCAAAGAATCTAGTGCCCCTTGCGGGCTTCCCGGAAGATTGACGATGAGGGAAGCGCCGCAGAGACCCGCCACAGACCGGGAAAGGACCGCCGTGGGGGTGGTCTTAGAACCTTCGCGACGCATTTGCTCTGTTAGACCGGGAATCTCGCGGGTGATGACTTTTTTCGTCGCTTCGGGGGTGACATCGCGAGGGGAAAGTCCCGTGCCGCCGACCGTGAAGACCACGGCCACCCCATGGGAGCAAAATTCCCGTAAGGTAGCAGCGATCACAGCCAGATCGTCGGCGACAATCCGGCTTTCCAAGATCGTCCAGCCGTTTTGCTCCAGGAATTCCGCCACGGCGGGGCCGGAACGATCCGCTCGCCGTCCTGCGAATGCGGAGTCGCTGACAGTAAGAATGGCAGCCCGCAATGGTGGCGATGTCTGATTCTCACGCATCACGGTTTTGTTCGTCCAGAAGCCGGAGGGCTTCCATTAATAGCCCTTGCGTGGAATGCGTCGTCGTCTGCCGATCCGACCGGGAGTTGAAATCAATTTCAAAGGAGCCGTCCGACCAGCCCGCCACCCGGTATACAGCCTCGTCTCCTACAACGGAACCGAGTTCCGCGTGACGGATTTGGCCTTCGGAGAAAAACATCCGGCAACTTTCTCCGCCTCGGGTTAGCATTAGCAAGCAAGTTTTTTGGCCCAGTTCCATTGACTGTAGAAGATCAATCAGATTCATTTCGGACAACCGTCCGCGGATCACCCCTTCGGCGGGAGCCTGCTTCTGCATTTTTTCCCAGGCAATCTTTTCGAGGACCTTCTTGGTTCTGGAGGCCATCTCCTTTACGTAAAAAGGCTTGACGAAGAACTCTTCCACCACATCCGCCATTGGACGCAGTTTCTCGTCAATGTCCGATTTTGCCGCCATCAGGATCACCCGCACTCCCTGAGTTGCCGGATGCTCTTTTAATTTCTGAATCAACTGGCTTCCGTCCAGGCCCGGCATCCGGTAGTCGCAGATCACCAAGTCCGGCGGTGTTTGCAGGCACTGGAGCAAGGCTTCCGTCGAGTCCGTACTGGTAGCGATTTCGGCCAGTGGTTCCACCCCGCGTCGCATCAGGTCCACAATGAGGGGATTATCATCCACCAGCAGCACTCTAGCCTCGCTTTTGGCCACGCCCGCTCCTTTCTCTTGGTTTCCTCGGTTTTATCGGCTCCCTCGGTGTTTGCGACCGGAGAAAGGTCCCGCTCTTGCCGCCCCTTTTTTCCAAGAGACAAATATCGGTAATCACCATCGCCTTGTCAACGGCCTTGCACATATCGTAGATGGTCAGGGCCGCCACGCTGATTGCCGCCAGCGCTTCCATTTCGACACCGGTAACGGCGCGGGTAGCCACGCTGGATTCGATTTCGACGCCCCCTGGCACCAGTCGGACCCGGACATCCACGTGGGTTAAAGGAAGCGGATGACAAAGCGGGATCAGGCTAGCCGTTTGTTTGGCCGCCGCAATCCCAGCAATGCGGGCAATCTCCAGCGGGTTCCCTTTCGGATTTTGGGGCAGCGAGCGGAGAAGTTCCGGTGACATTTTGACAAACCCGCGGGCGCGCGCCCGCCGCGCTGTGACCCGCTTCGCGCTGACATCCACCATGCGCACAGAGCCGTCTGGGTTGAAGTGGGAAAGTTTGGTCATTTGATTTTCCTGACCCCGCATACGGGCTCAGCGCGGAAGCACGGAAACCCACTCCCCCGCGGGGATTTCTGCGGTCTCCTCCGGAACGACCAGATAGCAATTGGCCCGGTTCAGACTGGGCAGGTCCCCGGAACCTTTCCATTCTACCGGAGAAACCACAGGATTGTGGTAACCGCCTTCCAGAAATCCCGGCAAAAAAGCGGTCAGTCCGGCCTTTCGCCGCAACTGGTTCGTCAATCGCGCTCGCAAAAAAATCAGAGGAGCTGCCGGTTCCCCAGCCAAGAGCGCCAGGGTGGGCCGAACAAAAAGCTCAAAAGTAACCATCGTGGAGAGGGGGTTCCCCGGCAATCCAAAGAAGAAGGTTCCCCTGGCCCGCCCAAAGACCAGCGGTCGGCCGGGTTGGATGGCCACCCCATCAAAGAAAAACTCCGCTTCCAACTGCGCCAGCACCTTTTCCACGAGGTCGAACTTGCCCATCGAGACGCCGCCGCTTAACAAGAGCAAGTCAGCCTGGAGTCCCTGGGCAATCATTTCGCGGAGCCGGTCCTCACGATCCGGGGCAATTCCCAACGGCAATGGAATCGCGTGCAGAGAAGCGACTTGGGCCTGGAGGGAATAGCTGTTGCTGTTGCGGATTTGGTACGGCCCCGGCGCAACGCCCAACTCGACGACCTCATCTCCGGTGGGAAGGATAGCGACCCGCGGCTGGCGGCAGACCGTAACCATCTGCTGGCCCACGGCAGCCATCATCGCGATTTCCCCGTAGCCAATCCTGCGCCCCGCTGGCAGGAGCAGGCCGCTCTGCAGGGATTCACTCCCCTGCCACACCACGTTTTCACCCGGAGCCACCCCTCGTTGGACCTCGATCAGCCCTTCGTGTTCGCGGGTATATTCGATCATGACAACGGCGTCCGCGCCTTCCGGGACCGGAGCGCCCGTCATAATCTCCACACATTCCATCGCCCCCACGCTGCCGGAAAATGCACACCCGGCCCTGACCTGCCCAATCAAACGCAACTGCGCAGGTAACCCCGCCAAGTCAGCGGATCGAACAGCAAAACCATCCCGAGTGGCGCGTGAGAAGGGAGGGAAATCGCGGTCCGCACGGACCGGCTCCGCCAGGACCCGCCCTAGGCTGTCCAGCAAAGGGACTGTTTCTGGTTTTGGTGGTGAAATCCTGCGGAGCAGGATTTGTTCGATGACCGTCTCCCGCGCGGATTGGAATTTCAAGATCGCCATTCTCTACCCACAGCACGAGTCCCGAAGGGACGTTTGAAAGTAGCCCAGCACGGTTTGGCGCTTCGCCAAACCCAATGCTGGGTTGTGAGTCAACCAAAGGTGCCAGTCCCGTCAGGGACGGCTGAATCATTCCTCCTGCATTCCGTGGCTCTCCAAAAATTTCCTGTATTCCTCCGCAAAGCTCACCCGCTTGTGATGCTCGGCCTGGGCTTGGATATACGCCACCGTCCGCTCATTTTGCGCCACACCGATGGAAAAGGCTCCAAATCCTTCTTGCCACGAAAATCTTCCTATGCGGGGAAAATTTTCATTCACCCACTTCGAAGACCCAGCTTTCAACAATTGAACCGCCTTGGAAACCGAAGCCGTCCGCGATAACGAGAGCAACACATGAACATGGTCGGCCACGCCCCCGACCGCAAGCGCTGCCATGCCGTTCTCCCGCGCGATACCGCCCAGGTAGGCGTGAAGGCGTTCGCGCATTCCCTCCCGGATCAAAGGTCGCCGCTCGGCGGTGGTGAACACGACGTGAACTAAACAGCAGATATGACTGTGAGACATGATTTCAGCCGTCCCTGACGGGACTCACCTCTATGGTTGGCAATTCTTACCCAGCACTGGGTTCGGCGCAAGAACCCCCACGCCGAACCGTGCTGGGCTAATTTCAAACGTCCCTCTGGGACTCCTTACTGCTACCCCAATGTAGACAAACACACGGCACAGAAATCGTGCCGCGGCTACGGGGCTATCTATCCACACCTGGCCTCTGGCCCCCTATCTTACCGCCTCCGCGTAGGTCCACCAGCGTTCCGTTTTTCCGGGTCGCCGCACCTGGACCAGCCCAGAGAAAATCGCGGTGTCGGATAGGTAAACCTCTTCTCCTTGCTCGAACGGCACGCATTCGCCGTCGCGGTAGGCGCGGCCCACCGAGCCTATAAATGCCGCGCGGTCTTGGTCGTGAAGATAGCCGTTCAACTCCTCAAACTTGGCGCGGTTCAGACACCCAAACCACGACGGGCCGGCAATCCGGCGCAGACCGGACGAATCCGCGTGCGTGGCCTGGGTTTTAGTGGCGGGCTTGGTGGTTTGCGACGGGGATGGCGTTGTGGTCAGGGGTGAGGGTCTGTTGGCCGTTACTTGCCGGTAAGCGTTGGCCAGTCGCGCATATTTATCCTGCTCAGCATGGTAGCGGGAACGAAAAACCAGCGTCGAGATGGCTAAAATCAGCGTTGATAAGACCAAGAATCCGGTTATGGTTTTCATGGCTTGTCCTCCTTGGGGAGACCATAAATGCCGCCGAAGTGTTCAATCATCTTAAGCCTGGGAAGCCTTCGGCTATTCCGGGTGGATGTCCTACAGTCCCATCGTCTTTAATTATGAAGAGCGATAGGCGTTTACCATCTTGCAATTCGAGCACGAACTTTTTCCCAAGGGACCTGTGTGTAAAGAATGGATCGGTCAGATTCCAAACGCGGCCAGTAAACCACGAACTGAATGGATGACCATCCTGGAATTCTCGCCAGAGGGAAATATCGTAGGAGACCAGAATGCGAGAGTCATCCTGAAACACGGCAACGCCACAGTCGGCACCCCTATAGATGAGGCGCGTTTCTGAGCCTGGAGGTTTCATAGAAATGACCCTCGATGAACGCAAGGAGCCAGCCAGAAAGTTATACCACGAACGGACCTGTCCACGATGTGGAAGAAAATCAGCAACGCAGAATTAGCGCACTACCCAGGCTCTCCGGGGCTTACTGGATTGCGCTATACACTAACTGTGAAAGTGCTCTAAAGCCGTGCCCTGACGAACTCCATGAAATCACGCATTTATGCGATGACTTTTACGGAGAGAGCAACGGAGCAGGCAGCAGCTTTTCCAGGCGCGTGCCGGGCAGGATGATGCTTTGTTCCCGCTCCGGCCCCGTCGAGATCACGGCAATCTCCACGCCCACCTGGTCGCGGATGAATTCCAGATAAAAACGGGCCTGTTGGGGAAGATCGCTATAGCGGGTCAGCCCGAAGGTGGACTGTTTCCAGCCGGGGAAAGTGCGGTAAATAGGGCAAACCCGCCCCAACACTTCAGCCTCGGGCGGCATCTCGTCGAAGGAAGCCCCTTCGTACTCGTAGGAGACACACACGGGAATTTCATCCAGGGTGTCGAGCACATCCAGCTTTGTAATAATCAGGCTGTCCAGGCCGTTGACGCTGGCACTGTAACGCAGGACGGGAAGGTCCATCCAGCCGCAGCGCCGGGACCGCCCGGTGACCGATCCGTATTCGTGGCCGCGGGTCCGCAACACCTCGCCGGCGTCTGTCTTGTCCTCGGAAGGAAAGGGGCCGTTGCCGACTCGAGTGGTGTAGGCTTTGGAAACTCCCGCTATGCCGGAAATCCGGTTGGGAGGAATCCCCAGACCGGTGCAGGCGCCGCCCGCCGTAGCACTGGAAGAGGTCACATAGGGGTAGGTCCCATGATCCACATCCAACATGGTCCCCTGCGCTCCCTCGAGCAGAACGGAGCGGCCCGCGTCCATCTCCCGGTTGAGAAAAGCCGACGTATTGACGATCAGGGGCCGGAGCCGCCGGCAAAAGCCCAAGTATTGTTCGGCCACTTCCGCCGCATCCATCTGCAATTCGCTACCCCGCGCCCGCAGGGCTGCCCGTTTTTCCTGCACCGCCATTTCCACCAAGCAGCGAAAATTGTCCTCGTGCACGGAATCGCCCAAACGGATGCCGCGCCTAGCGGCTTTGTCTTCGTAGGCGGGACCAATGCCGCGAGCCGTGGTGCCGATCTTTTCCCGGTGGCCCCGGTGGTCAGAACTCTCCCAGGCTTTCTCCAGGGAGCGATGATAGGGAAAAATCAAATGAGCGCGGTTGCTGATAAACAACCGTCCCCAAACGGAAACGCCGTTTCCCTCCAGAAGATCAATTTCCTGGAGCAAGGCAGCCGGGTCCACGACAACGCCGTTGCCGATCACTGCCTT
>MEKX01000116.1 GCA_001767075.1 Acidobacteria bacterium RIFCSPLOWO2_12_FULL_54_10
GTCTTCCTGGTGCTGCTGACGGTTGTGTGGAGCAGAGTGAGCAAAGAGCGCAGTGAGACGCAGGAGCTGTCCGAACGAATCAGTCTCATGGAAGCGGAAGCCGAAACATTGCAAGAGGAGCGGCAGGCATTAGAGACATGGCTGTCAACACCGCAAGTACAGCAGATCCAAACACAGTCCGCGTTTCTGAATTCCCTGATCCGCCAAAAGAGTTTGTCTTGGACGCAGATGTTCATGGACCTCGAAGATATTCTGCCCTCGCAGGCGCAAATTATAACGATTCGCCCAAGCCTAACGGAGGACTCGGAGCCGCAACTGGCACTGTCGGTCAACGCGAAAGACATGGCTCCGTTGGTGCAATTCGTGCGCAATCTGGAATCCTCGCCTCACTTCCGTTCTACGGTGGTCCTGTCGCAGCAGAGCGCGACGGGGCGAGGCTCCGACGGCACGATACGGCTGGATGTGAGCACCCAATACCGGCAGCAGGACGAAGCGGAAATAACCGAGAGTCCGGCTCAAGAAACAACGGCAGCGCAAGCGCGCGCCGGCGAACTGGAGGCACAGTAACCCATGAATTTTCTGGGATTGCGAACTCAGAGCGCATGGTCATTTTCCGGCTGGAATGGAGATTCCCGCTTACGGTTGCGCCTCCGCAGCGCATTGCTCATCCTGATCATGCTGAATGCCGTTCTGATCGCATTGCTTCTGCGGCCACCCGGCCAGACCGCCATTTCGCTGCAACGGCGCTTTGAAACTTCGCAGGAAACGCTGACGCAAGCACGCAACGCAGTGACCCAAATGCGCAGTTTGCAGCAAAAGCTGGAAGGAGCGCTCGATAACGGCCAGGGTTTTGTGGATGAGAATTTTTTACCGCGAGGCGCCGCCTTCTCCACCGTTGTGGCAGATCTGTATCAACTGGCGGATGAAAGCGGGCTGGAGTCCGCCGGCATCAAATACACTTTGGCGGATAAAGATACCCAACCCGGCTGGACAAATATGGAAGTGAACATCACGGTTGCGGGTGATTACGCCAGCCTGATCGGGTTTATCAATCAATTGGAGCAATCGCCGGTGCTTTGGCTGATTCAGGGAATTTCCGTGAACGGCGATTCACGCCAGGGATTACAATTGAATCTGGTGATGCAGACTTATTTTATCTCCACTCCAGGCAGGACGGGGTAGGACATGCCGACCGCAACCTCACAGCGAATCAAGCTGATTGCCATACTGGTGCTTGTGCCGCTGAGCATATGGTTCGCCTACCGCAACATCATCGCCCCCGGTGAAAGCACGGTTGCCGCGTCCCAGGCTCCCAGCGAGGGAGCATTGCAATCAACAGCCCCGGCGCGCAACGCCAGAAATCGCCAGGATCGCAGTTTGAATCCTTCGGAGATGGCAGCGATGGATCCGACACTGCAATTGGAACTGCTGCAACAAAGCCGCGAGGTCGAGTATGAAGGCAGCTCAAGAAATATTTTCGAATATGGCGCGGTGCCTGCCGCCCCGCAGACTACACAGCCAGCGCCGAATGCGGCGCAGCAGTCTGCAACCGATGCGGCTGCCGCCGTGCCTTCTGCTCCAAAAGCGAGCATCCCTCTCAAATTTTTCGGCACTTCCACGCGCTCAGGCACTTTGATCAAGAAAGCTTTTCTGCTCAATGGGGACGAAGTCATCATTGCCGAGGAAGGCGAAATCGTGGACAAGCGCTACAAGGTGATCCGCATCGGCATCAATTCCGTGGAGATTGAAGACACTACCAACGGCCTGCGGGAAGAAATCCCGTATCAAGAACAATAAGCCGCAGAAAAGTCGGCGCGTATGGGCAGAAAAAAACGATCCAATGAGCAAGGCTACATACTGCTCACCCTTTTGCTCGCCGCCGCCGTGATCGTCATCGGCTTCTCGCGCATACTGCCCAGCCTGGTTCAGCAAAGCAAACGCCAAAAAGAAATGGAATTGATTTATCGCGGAAAGCAGTATCAGCGGGGCATTCAGCTTTTTGTGCGAAAATTCGGGCGATACCCAAACAATTTGGAAGAACTAGAGAAAACCAATGAAATGCGCTTTATCAGGAAGCGCTACGAAGACCCTTTGACGGAGAGCGGGGAGTGGCGGCTGATCCACATCGCCCCGGACGGCTCGTTTCCTGATTCCATTACCTTGGGTCAAGGTGGCGGCCCGGCAGGCGAAACCGGTTTGAAAGTTTCAGAAGGCATGTTTGGTCAGAGAGAAGAAACTGAGGAAGAGGAAGAAGAATCGCAGGAGCCAGCCACTCGCGCCACATCCGGCACGGGACAAAATCCTCAGCAGCCTCGGGCGACGGGCGCAGAGCAAGAGCAGAAGCAAAACCCGGTGATCGGCGGAGGCGGCATCGCGGGGGTCGCCAGCCTGGATACCGAGGACTCAGTGATCGTGTGGAATAAATTCCGGCAGCACGATCAATGGGAATTCATCTACGACTTCCGCCAGGACCCGTTGGGATTGCAGGCAGTCCAGAACCTGTTCGGAGGCGGCGCGCAGCCGCCCGGTGCCCCGCCGGGCCAGCCCCCACAGGGCGGACGCAATCCGAATCAGCCTCTCGGCACGCAACCGCCGATCCAACCTCCACCGTTTGGATCGACGCCAGGCATTGGCGGCGGCCCGGGAAGAATCGGTGGAGGCCCCGGGAGCATTGGCAGTGGAGGCCAGGGCGGGTTCGCGCCTACGCCCATCCCAGGCACCACGCCTCAACAGCGCCGTCCTTGATCGAATAGAAAATCTTAAAGAACGAATTGACGGATCGCCTGCGCAACTCCGCCGGAGTCGCAGTCTGCGGTGATCTGCCATCCAATTCGCAGAAGCGCATCTTCGGCATTGCCCATGACGACCGGCAACCCGGCGAATTCGAGCATATCGAGATCGTTATAGTTGTCGCCAATCGCCATGATCGCTTCCGGCGGGATTCCTTTCTGGCGGCTCCAATATTCCAACGCATGGCCTTTGGAACAGTCCGCGCGAACGACATCCAGAATAGCGAAGTCGCGCTTTGGATATTCGGTGCGCAGCAAGCGAAATCGGTGGGGCGCAGCTTCCGTATCGGCCAGTTGTAGTTCGATGTATGACGCCGCATCGCGCACAGTCTGCCAAGGTCCGGTAAACAATACTTGCAATGGATCATCAGGAAGCCCATCTTCAAGCGAAGGAACGAAGCGCACCACCGCCGGGTTATGGCGAACCCATGCGGATTCGGCGACCGGCTTGACAGGCGCTACTTTGCCATTCGCCGTTACCATCCAGAACTGACTTTGCTCCGCTTGGTCGAAAACCACCACGCAGTAGGGGCGATACTCGCGCGAGGCTTTCAGAATCCACGACGCCGCATCTCTAGACATCGCGCAGCGGAAATGGGTCTTGCCGTCCAAGGAGCGAATCACCGCGCCGTTGCTGGTGATCATGGAACTGACAAAGGATTCATCCTGCAAATGAGGCAGCGCGAAATGGAAGTTACGGCCCGTGACCGGAACGATTTCCACGCCCAGCGCGGCAGCGGCGCATAAGGCTTCCCGGTCCACCGGAGAAATTTGTTTGCTGGAATTCAACAAAGTGCCATCCAGGTCAATGGCGACCATGCGGATCTTTTGGCTCATCTAGCTGATGGTAACATGCCGTATGGGGCATCGAGAAAGGAGACAGGCGACGAATGGCAGAAGAAAAGAAAGCACCCACCCTGCTGTCTGTGGACACCACGTATTGCTATGTTTGCGGACCCGAGAATCCCGTCGGAATGCAGATAAAGTTTGCCAAGGACGGCGATCAGGGATGCATGGCCCATTACACGGCAAAAGAAGAGCATTGCGGATGGCCGGGTCTGTTGCACGGGGGAGTGGTTTTTTCGCTGATGGATGAAGCGCTAGCCTACGCGCTCTACTTCCAGGGGTTGTACGGCGTAACGGCGCGCATCGAAACGCGCTTCCGCGAGCCTGTAAAGGCAGGAACAAAGTTGCTAGTTCGCGCTTGGACGCTGGAGCGGCGGCGGCAACTAATCAGCGCGCGAGCCGAGATTCGATTGGAGAGCGAGGACCAACGGCTGGTGGCGGAAGCCGACGCCACCATGTACCTCCAAGAGGTCGAGCCAAAGGGAATGTCGCTGGCCGAAGACGGGAAGGAAGAATCGGCTGGCGAAGTAAGGTGAGAAAGCGGAGTCAGCCGCGACTTGCGCTGGCGCTTGCGGCCAGCTTGCGGAGAAAAAGTTGCTGAGCGAGGATGTGGAATGAAAGAAACACAAAATTCTTCGGGTGCTGGATTCACCGGCGGTCAGGGAGAAGCGGCGGTTCTGGCGAGGGTGCGGCGCTTCCTGCTTCTCATCCTGATATTGGAAATGCTCGGTATCAGCGCCGAGTTGCTGCTGGCAGGGCACACCGAAAAACCCTGGCAGTGGGTTCCCATTGTACTGATCTCGGCGACACTGCTCGCGCTCGGATGGGTTATGCTCGATCGCCGAGCCGCTCCGATTCAATTTGTTCAGACGCTCATGGCGCTGTTCATCTTGAGCGGCTTCGTTGGCACGTTGCTGCACTACCGCGCCAAAGCGGAGTTTCAATTGGAGGTTAACCCATCGCTTGCGGGTGCGGCGCTGTTTTGGGAGGCGATGAAGAGTCAGGCTCCCCCATCGCTCGCCCCCGGTGTTATGATCCAGATGGGGCTGCTGGGCTTCGCATTCGCGTACCGCCATCCGGCGCTGCGCAAGGAACGCAAGAAATAAGGAACCGCAAAGAGACTGTTTGCAAAGGAGATGATGACATGACGTGCTGGGCATTGAATGGATGGGCTGCGAAACGCGCCGCGATGATACTGGCTCTGCTCGCTCTCGCGGGAGGATGGCCCGTACACGGGCAAGCCCAGTTGGGGCGGCAGGCCGGATTACTCGATCCGAACGTGGCCACGGAGCCGCAGTTGGCTGCGCTACCGCACCTCAACGCCTCGCTCATCAAGACGCTGATGGAGCGCCGCCCGTTCCTGAGCATGACGGACCTGAACGGGCTGCTGAGCCAGTCGCTCAGCAAACAGCAGCTCGCGGAGCTGTACGCCAAGATGTTTCTGCACATCAATCTCAACACAGCCAGTGAAGCGGAAATTCTGCTGATCCCCGGCATGGGCCCGCGCATGGTGCGCGAGTTTAAGGAATACCGCCCTTACCGAAGCCTGGAGCAGTTTCGCCGCGAGATGGGCAAGTACGTGAATGAGCAAGAGGTGGCGCGCCTGGAGCAGTACGTCTTCATCCCGCTGAAACTGAACACCGCCAGCGACGCCGATATCACGAGCATCCCCGGCCTCGGCAGCCGCATGCTGCGCGAATTCAAAGAGTACCGTCCGTACAGGACCATCGAGCAGTTCCGCCGCGAGATGGGCAAATACGTCAACGAGAAAGAAGTCTCCCGGCTGGAGCGCTACGTCACGGTAAACTAGCCCAGCCGACCCCGAACGCTGGCTGATGAACGCCTTAAATTGACATGTACGGCTAACAGCCGTACACTTTAATAGGAGGTTCCCATGGCACAGCAACCAACACGCAAGGCAAGGAAGAATTCCGCGAAATTAGAACGCCTGGAGGCACGCATCTCACGGGAACAGAAGCGAATCATCGAGCGTGCGGCAGGACTTCGGGGAACCTCGGTGACAGAATTCGTGGTGGCCAGCGCCCAGCAAGCGGCAACGACTACCATCAAGGACTATGAAATGTTGCGCCTGCATGGCGAAGCGCGCGAAGCGTTTGTCAACGCTCTTCTGAATCCACCAGCTCCCAATGCCGCAGCGAAGAGAGCAGTCAACCGATACCAACAGCGCAGCAGCCGATAGGCGCCGGATCCAATGCCGACACCGAAGTTCCTAGTTCAGCCTCTCGGACCACATCACGACCGCGCTGGTTTCTCGTGCGGTGTTGAACCTCTCGACGATTACCTGAAGCGCCAGGCACGGCAGGACGTCAGGAAGCGCGTGTCTGCTGCGTTTGTGCTCACTCCAAACGGCGAGACGATTGCAGGCTATTACACCCTCTCCCAATATTCCATTGACTTGGGCGCGCTTCCCCAGGAACTGGCCAGAAGACTGCCGAAATACCCGATCGTGCCAGCGACGCTGATCGGTCGACTTGCCGTGAGCACCGCATTTCGCGGACAGGGACTCGGCGAATTATTGCTAATGGATGCCCTGCATCGTTCTCTCACGCTGAGCCGCCAGGTTGCATCAGCCGCAGTGATTGTGGATGCAAAGGACAACCAGGCCATCACCTTCTACCGGAAGTATGGGTTTCTGGAACTCCCCAGCATTGCCCGGAGACTTTTTCTTCCGATGATCACCGTTGAGCAGATGTTCCACTGAACTCTTGTGACGTGATCCATCTTTCCTGCGTCCCTATAAATGCCCTATCCGAAAACTAACCCCCTACCGCACAAGGAAAACGTATTGCGGGAAAGGTGCGCGTAAAATATACTGATTACACCATCCAAATGCGGTATGCGCGAGGGCCAAAGGTGATAAAGAAAATTGTTCCCCATAGTTTCCTGACAGCAATTTTGCTGTTTGCTTCCAGCACGCTCCTGCGGGCGGAAGTGGTTGAAGAAGTGATCGTGCGTGTGAATAGCGGCATCGTCGTGCTGTCGGAGTACAACTTGCGCCTGGCAGAACTGCGCCAGCAACTCGGCCAGCAGCTTACCGGCGCGGCGTTAGATGAGGAAATCGCGAAACAAACCAAGGACGCCCTGCGCGACTTGATTGATGAGCAACTGCTGCTCCAAAAAGCATCGGAATTGGGGATCAATCCGGAGACGGATTTGGTGAGAAGGCTGGACTCCATTCGCCAGCAATTGAATCTGCCCAGCATGGAGGCGCTCGAAAAAGCCGTCGCCGAACAAGGGCTGAATTACGAGGATTTCCGGCAGAACCTGCGGGAGAACATCCTGACGCAGCAGGTGATCGGTCGCGAAATGGGCGGGCGGGTGGCCGTGAGTCCGGATGAAATCAAAGTTTATTATGAAGAGCACAAGCAGGAGTTTGAGCGCAAGGACGGCGTGCGCGTGCAGCAGATCGTGATCTCCACGGAAGGCAAAGAAGGAGAGGAAGCAACCAAGCTGCGTGCCAAAGCCGATGACATGCTCGCCCGGGCACGCAATGGGGAAGATTTTGCGGAACTTGCGCGGCAAAACTCCGATGACGAATCAACGGCCAGCGCCGGAGGAGGGGTTGGATTCGTCGAGCGCGGACTAATGGCCCCGGAGATCGAGCAGGTGGTATTCGCGTTGGAGAAAGACAAGATCAGCGACGTCATTCCGATTAAAGCTGGATTCTTGATTGTAAAACTCCTGGAGCGGACTTCAGCAGGCATACCGCCTCTTACGGAAGTCGAAGCTCGCGTCCATGAGCAGATCTATTACAGCAGGCTCCAGCCAGCCCTGCGGCAATACCTGGGCCAGTTGCGGCTGGAAAGCTACATCCTCATCAAACCGGGCTATGAAGATACCGGGGCAATCCCCGAACCAGCCGCCACGCCGAAATCCTAGCCTTCAATGAAAGAAATCTACACCAGCGATCTGCAGCCAAACCAGTTGATCGTCTCGGAGTTCCTGGTTTTGGCCAAAGACCTTCGCCACAAAAAAACCGGCGAGGGTTATCTTTCCCTGACCCTGGGCGACCGAACCGGCGAAATCGAAGCCAAGATGTGGGACAACGTGGACCAGGTCGAGTCGTCGTTTGAGCGGGATCACTTTGTCAAAGTAAAAGGCGCGGTGCAGCTCTATCAGAACCGCATGCAGATCACGATTCACAAATTGAAGCGAATGGAAGACAGCGAAGTGGACCTAAGAGATTTCCTGCCGCGGTCGGCGAGAGACCCGGAAGAGATGTGGCAGGAATTGGAAGCCGTGGTCGCCGGCATTGGGAATACACAGCTTCGCGAACTTCTGCAAACCATACTGGCCATGCCGGAGATTTCCGAAAAGATGAAACTCGCTCCGGCGGCAAAAACGCTGCACCATGCGTTTCTCGGCGGTTTGCTGGAACACGTCTGCTCCTTGTGCCGACTGACAAAACTGGTGGCGCAGAACTATCCGGAGATCGATCAAGACCTGGTGCTGGCGGGCGTGGTGCTGCATGACATGGGGAAAATCAAAGAGCTTTCCTACACGCGGTCATTCCAGTACACGACCGAAGGGCAGCTCCTGGGGCACTTGATCCTGGAGTTGGAGGTACTGCACAAAGCGTTGGCGGGCGTGCCGGATTTTCCGAGGCCCTTGCAGATGCTGCTCGAGCATTTGATCATCAGCCATCATGGGCAGTATGAGTTCGGATCGCCCAAACTCCCCATGTTTCCGGAAGCGATGCTGCTGCATTACCTGGATGATCTGGATTCAAAGCTGCAAAACATGCGCACCGCGCTGGAGCGAATTCCAAGTGAAAAACAGGAGTGGACTGGATACATCCAGTCCTTGAGCCGGCCGTTGCTGGACGTGCGCAAGTTCCTGGCGAATGCTTCGCATGGTGCAGAGGAACCTGCAACGGAACCAGCCACACCATCCGCGGAAGACAACTTAGAAAATTAAGCTCTGGCACGGGTTGCGGCGCGACACTAGAATGTAGCGGGAGGTTTTTACAACCTGTGGAGCAGCGCCGCCAGCACCGCCTTGATGTCGCACTAGAGATTCGTCTCCGGGGAACGGACGCGCTCGGTCTGCCCTTTGAAGAAAAGACGCAATCCAGCGATGTGAGCCGTGGTGGTTGTTCCATTCAGACCTCCCTCGACCTGCCGGTTGGGACAGAGTTGGAGATGGAAATCCTGCGACGCGTCCCAGGGCATGTTGATCTTGTCTCATTCCTGACCCGCGGAATCGTGAAACAAGCTCGCAGTCAGCCTGATGGAAATTACACCGTGGGCATCCTGATTACTGGCCCGCAATTTCCAACCTACACAACCGAAGGAACCGAACCCTGACATTCGCTGGACGACGCTAACATAGAAACATTCAGCATTTGAATGCGCCAGCGATGTCTCTGGCCAGACGGGATATAATCAAGCGAATGCGAGAGTGGCGGAATTGGCAGACGCGCCAGACTTAGGATCTGGTCCCGCAAGGGGTGGGGGTTCGAGTCCCCCCTTTCGCACCATTCATTGCAATTACATGTTGTGATAGTTCGGCCCGCCCCGCCTTCGGGTGGAACCCTGGCATCGCTGCCAGAGTCAGGTTACCGCAGAAGTTTTTCTGTGTTAAAAGATCCCAGAAGTGACCGGCCCATTCAATTTAAGTGTCTGCATTGAATAGGACCCTAGTACTTTATCGCCACAGCAAAATGAGACTTTCGTTCAATTGATACAGGACCTTAGTAGGACGATACTCACTCTCGTACCACAAATTAGGAATGGTACAGCGATGGGCTGATGATCCGTGATAAGCGTGAGAGCAATTGAAAACGGACAGACGGCAAACACAGAGAGGGAGAGAATCAAATGTTGAAATTCAGATTGACAATGGCAGTGATCCTATTGAGCGCAGCGAGCCTTTTGCATGCGCAGGGACAGTCGGAAGAAGCCCGGCTGCGTTTTTTGAATACACAGGTTCTTCAGCTATATGGCCAATTGCAGGCGGCCGATGCGAGCCAGGGGGCATCCTTGCGCAACAATGCACGATCAATCCTAGAAGAGCGATTTGGTGTGCTGCAATCGCTGATTCAGCAAGATCCCAAGCAGGCCCTTGAGCTGGCATTCGATGAAAACCTTCTTCAAGCCCTAGCTAACGCCTTTCCGCAATCCGCCGGCAACCTGGAATCGCGCGGCGTCTGGGAGGCTCCCATTGAATACGTGATTCTGGATGATGCAACGCTTACGCGGCATCGCGTGGACATCAGCATGCAATCTGGGCAAGAGAATTTGATGATCCATTTCCCGGAGCACGAACCCAGCGGAATGCAGTGCGGTGACATTCTCCGCGTGGAAGGTGTGAAAGCCGGCGAACAAGTGGCCGCAGCAGACGGAAGCGTTTCAGGCTCCGTAGCAAGCGCTGGCTGCTCCACACTGGGCGACCAGAAGACCGTCGTCATTCTCATTGAATTTCCAGATGATCCGCTGGTCGATGGCGACCAGAGCGTACACCTTCCCAGCACAGTGACACAACCGATGGTCAACAACATTTTCTTTGCGCCGACGGGCCGGTCGGTGGATGGCTACTGGCGCGAGACTTCCTATGGCGCAGCGAGCGCTTCAGGTATTGTGGTCGGACCTTTTACGTTGGACCGCAAATACACCTGTGACGAATACTATGCAATGCGGCAAGCGGCCATCAATGCCGCCGATGCAGCGGTCAATTTTTCCGGCTACACGCGGTTGATGCTTGTATTCCCGAACCCAGGCAGTTGCGGCTGGGCAGGGCTGGGAACACTCGGCTGCGGCACCTTAAGTTCAGCCGACGGCAGTTTTAGCTATTCCACTTCCTGGTTGCTCGCCAATTATATGGGTGCTATCGACAACGGTGTTAAATTGTCCACGCACGAGGGCGGACATAACCTTTCGCTCCACCACGCCAGCACACGGGCATTTACCAACTCCGTTACTGGGCTCCCTGAAACTATCGGGCCGGTTGGAACGGCTGGGACCCTCAACGAATATGGCGACCTGTTCAACACCATGGGTTCGTGGAACTTTGGGCATTACAATGCTCCTCACAAGGTCCGCCTGGGATGGTTGAACGTTGGAACCGGCTCCACCAACAGCGTCCGGCAGGTAGAAAGCAACGGCACCTTCTCCATTCAACCTTTCGAAAACCTCCCTGGCCTGGCAGCACTAAAAGTGCGCCGCGGAACAGGCAACAATGCATGGCTATGGTTGGAATATCGCCGACCGATCGGCCTGTACGATTCAGCCATCAACTCGCAGGTTCATAACGGCGCGCTGGTGCACTATGAAGACTCAACCACCGGCACTCACTCCCACCTGCTGGACATGACGCCCGGCAGCGCAAGCGGCTTCAATGATCCAGCGAAATTGCTCGGAACCTTTATCGACTCGTATTCCAATGTTTCCTTTAACGTAGACAGCGCAACGTCTACCGCACTGGGCGTAACCGTATCGTATGGGCCTGTGCCTTGCGTCCGCGCTAATCCTACGATTTCAATCTCACCCTCCAGTCAGAGTGGTCAGGCAGGCGCATCGCTCAATTACACAGTCAATGTCACCAATAACGACTCGACGGGATGCGACACTGATTTAGACTTTTCGCTCAGTTCTGCTCTACCAAGCGGATGGCCACTTGCCACATTCGCTCTCGGAACTCTGACCATCTCTCCTGGAACGAGCCTTTCTACCACCATGACGAGGCCTATTCCTAGTGCAGCTTCTCCGGCTTCGTATCAGATCAATTCCATCGCAACGCGATCCAGCAACTCTGCTTCTGCTACGGCAACAGCAAACGTGATTGTGGCGCCCATCACCAGCGTGGTGACCGATAAATCCACGTATGCGAAAAGGAGCACAGTAAAAATGACGGCTACGGTAACGGCTGGCGGCTCCCCCGCTCCGAGTGCGTCCGTGTTGTTCACACTTATCAAGCCAAAAGGCACCACAACCAAAACCATCATTGCTAACACGAGCGGTATCGCCATCTGGAGCTACAAGCTTTCCGGGAAAGACCCCGCAGGCACATACCGAGTAAAGGCGAAATCTACTTACAGTGGCTTGCCTGGAGATGACAGCACTGAAGTTACCTTCGTCGTGCAGTAACCAAATCGCCTGAAATTCAGGCAATGATTTAAGCCGCTCCGGTGGAGGGAAGCTTTCACCGGAGCGTTTTATTATTGAGCAGAAATGAATTTCGAATGGGAACAAGCTGTAAGATCAGGGGATGCGGCTATTGTCCGCCGCATGTCAGTTGACGGTCAGCATCTCAACTCCAAGGACCGCTACGGCCAGACCGGTTTAATGTTAGCGGTGACGAGGGGCCACGCGGAGATTGTTCGGATGCTTGTTGAAAGCGGCACGGAATTAAATGCCACAGCCAAATTCAACCTAACCGCCCTCATGTTGGCCGTGATTAATAATCATGCTGAGATCGTAAAAATTCTGGTTGAGGCAGGCGCGGATACAAACATTCGCGGCACGGGCGCGCCGGGCTTTTATAACAAGACCGCCTTGGAACTTGCAGAGCACGCGGGACGGGATGAAATAGTGAGTATCCTCCGAAAATCATCCTCTCCTAAAGAAAAATCGACTGACTAAAACTCCATCGTCTCGATCAATGAGTTCAAAGCCGATTCCAATGCTGCTTTGCGCTGCTGAAGCAGGGCAAGTTGGTCGCGTAGAGTCGCCAGTTGAGCTTCCTGTGCCGCCAACTGCCGGGCGTAGGTTTGCACTTGTTGTTCCTGACCGCTGACGCGGTTCAAGCTATTGATGTTCTGCCGGATGCGCTCCTGATCCTGAAACATCTGCTGCACCTGCTGGTTAGCGCGGTTGAATTCATTTTCGGTTGAGGCGATCTGCCGCTTCTGGTTCAGTATCTGCTCAAGCTGCGTGCGCGCTGCCTGGCTGAGGTCTTTGTTCTGCACATAAGAATACAGCACATCTGGGGTAAGACTGGCTACGGTCAAAGTCCGCTCGTAGACGCGCTCTTCGACGACAGGAAGCTTCTCGGTCGCTCCGGCAGCTAATTGCACCTCAAAGCGGTATGCATTGGCCGTCTTCTCCATTGGTTTAGGTTCGAGGACTTCAAATTGCTGTCGGGCGGGCTGCTCGATCACCAAGGTCTTGGCTTTCTGGTCCACGTTAAGAATCGTGTAGGTCCTGGTTTCCACTACGGCAGCGCGGGCGGTCATCACCCCTCGCCGGAGATGGACTTCCCGAATGTTCTCTCCCTTGGAGTCAAATGCCGTTGTGATGCGCGTTCCAAGATCGACGCCATAGCTGATGAGCCGTTTGTCGCCGGCTTTGAGCGTTTCCATGAGAGCTTCGCCAGCATAGGCGTTGGCGTCGTAAACGGTGATCGGCCCGCCATCGAGCGTCTTCTCAGTGGAGTTTGATATCTCGGCAGCGTTCATCGGGTTTGGCAGATTTTGGTTCGAGTAGATGAGAAGTTTCCGGGCCGTAACAGTTTGCTGGAGGAATGGCAGCATGGCAGATTCATTACGGTGAACCGTAACAGGTGTTGAGAAGCGATATTCGAATAGCTCTCCTAATTCGCGTGCAGTGGCGGTTGCCGCAACGCTGCTGGGAGATTCCGCTCTGCCCTCCATCATGGCTATGTCCCCTCCTACTCCTAATGCCGATTCCATTAGTGCCCTGGGCGGTGCGTTGGCTCGAGCACTTAACTGATTTTGTGCCAACACCTCAACATTCTTTTCCTCAGGGGTTTCTATAGCTCCCCCGTAGACGATTGGAGCTACAGGCCTATCTTCCGGCAGTTGAGCGATCGGGCGGGAAACATAGCGAGGCTCGTATAATTGACTGATGAAAGAGATCGGGCGCCCCGAGACCAGCGCCAACTGGACATTAGCCCAATCCTCTCCGGTCGTGTTGTCCACAATAGCCCAGCCTTCCAAGGTAGGATCGCCGGAGGCTCCCCAGATCAGCCGGTAACTGGATTTCCAAACGGGCATGGGGATCATATAATCCACCAGAATCTCGCGCAGCGTCGCTCCGGTCGAATCAATATAGAGACTGCGCTTTTCGCGAGATCGTGCCGTCGATAGAACGCCCAAATAAGCTTGTAACTGCGTTTGCAGAGCAGCGTCGGTCAATCGAATGCT
Organism: Acidobacteria bacterium RIFCSPLOWO2_12_FULL_54_10; assembly: GCA_001767075.1. Lineage (GTDB taxonomy): Bacteria > Acidobacteriota > Terriglobia > 2-12-FULL-54-10 > 2-12-FULL-54-10 > 2-12-FULL-54-10. Next base: position 13,759 of record MEKX01000116.1, read on the forward strand.
GGATGCGGCGGCGAGGTCCAGGCTCTTGATTTCGCCCGATACGAGCAGTGTAATTCTTTCCGACTCTGCGCGCTGTTCGCTGCCGGGCACCACTCGTGCGCTGACAATTACTCCTCTCACTGTTTCCGTGCCAAGCCGCAGTTCCAACTCAGCGCCTTTCAACTGATCCAGGAACACGCTGAGCGGCTGACCGGGTACAATTCGGAAGGGAAATTCGGAGAGTTTGTTCTCCACTGGCTCGCTGGAATCATACCGCAGACCGGCGACCTTGCCACCGCCCCGTTCCACGACCGTCAGCGACTTCAAAACATCATTCATTTCGGAGGCTTTGAATTCCAGCGTAGCCGAGTCTCCAGCCTGCAACTGACCGGCGCGCTGGAAGTATCCCAAACCATGTTTGTAGAGGATGACCTGACGCACTGGAATTTCTGCCGCCTGAAGTGATGCAGATGCCAGGAACATCCCTGCCAAAATCATTCTTCTCATTGTTCACCTCCCGTTGGCGGAAATCCATAGCCCTAGAATAATTAGAAGCATTACAGACTAGCGCGGTTGGATGTTGGAAATATTTCCTATTTGTGGGCGGGCTGAAATAAAAACCTATCGGAACATGACCGCGATGCCGCGCTTAATAATGCCATCTTCTTCGACTGTCTGGTTACGTACCAGTTGGCTTTTTGTGAATTGAAAGGGCTGGCCGAAAAAAGTTCCCGGGTCCGTATTGAAGGTAACATCCAGCTCACCGTCCGGATCTGGATCGTTCTCAAGCAGGAAATATGCACCCTGCACGGAAAGGTTTTCCAGTATGGTTTCTTCTTCAAACGGAGAGCCGTCCGCTCGCTTACCGTTAACTTTTAGCGGAACCCGTGCTGGTTTGCGATTGCCACTACGGCGTTTTTCGCGGTCTTGGGGTTGCGTGTGCTCGTCTTTTGATAAATCGATTTCCATGCCCTCCCAGGCTGCGACGCTGTTGGGAAAGAACTTTCTGGCCTCATATTGGATTGAGTCAACAAAACTATCATTATGATCGGGATCGTGATGGAACAGGATTAATTGCTTCACACCCATTTCCGCTGCAATATTAACCCCCTCGCGCCAGGTGGAATGTCCCCAACCTTTCTTTTGGCTGGAATACTCAAGCGGTGTGTACTGCGCGTCATAAATGAGAACATCCGCTCCTTTTGCCAATCTCCTGACATTCTCGTCATGAATTGGAGAACCTGGTTCGTTGTCCGTTGCATAAACCAGCACCTTGCCTTCACTCTCCAATCGAAACCCCAGGCAACCTTGCGGATGATTCAGCGGCGCCGTCTTCAGTACGGCATCGTTAATCGTGATGGAATCCTGATCTACCTTCGAAAAAGTCCTCTTCGCGCGGAATGTCCCCATATCGACAGGAAAATAGGGATACGACATTTGATCTGCCAGCGCATCTTGCGCGGATAATGCTTGCGATGAAAATGAGCGGAAATGGATCGAGTTCTCCGGATTATATAGTGGCTCGAAAAACGGAATGCCTTGAATATGATCCCAATGATAATGGGTGAGAAAGATAAATGCGTTTATGCTCCCGTGTCCATACTCGACCATCAACTGCTTGCCGAGCATGCGCATGCCGCTGCCGCCATCAAAGATCAGAAGTTCGCCTTCCGGCAGACGAACCTCAAGACAAGGTGTATTGCCACCATAGCGATAATTGTCCAGCGATGGTGTTGGAGTTGACCCGCGAACTCCCCAAAAACGAAGTTTCATGCTTGTAAGTACAGCCTCTTAAAAACGTATTCCCAACCTAAAAAAATTTACGGGCCAAAGCCTAAGACTGAAACGGGATTATATCTCAGGCAATTGCACTATATCTCATAAATTACCAGATTGTTGACGCTGTACCAAGTGACTTGACTGTTACTTCGTTTCCTTACATCTCCCATTTTCAATGCGCAGGCAAAATCGCAGCTTTCAACTGATTTGTGCTAACCTTATCTTTCAGCAAGATGAATTGATAATGCTTAACTTGATGAATCTAAAGTAATATCTCCCTGGTCTGTGTATCACTAAATTCATAGTCAATGTGTTTGCAGACATCCAGATTCTATGTTTTATTCGCACAGCGATTCGAGCACAACTTAATTTCCAGCGAATGAACTTGAGGGGGAGGGCAATATGAATGATTTTACAGCCATCATCCTTTTTGCCCACGGCTCGACCGTCCTGGAGGCGAATCAAGGCGTTTCGCGCCTTGCGGAAGAGCTTTCCCGCAAAGCCGGTTTGCCTGCTACATGTGCATTTCTGGAACTGGCACAACCCGACTTGGCAGCAGCCATTGCAGGATATGCTAGCCAGGGAATGAAGAGGATCATCATTGTGCCTTATTTTCTTTCGATGGGTGTCCACGTCCGGGAAGATATGCCCCGATTGGTCGCAGAACAGCGCGTTCGCTTTCCAAATATTGAAATACTAGTTGCGCAATCTCTGGAAAGTTATCCCGGCATGATTGACCTGCTGCTGTCGCGCATCCAGGAAGTTCTGCCCAGTGGAATTTAATATCCATGCGTAAATCGATCTCCACATATCTATTTCGCCATACGGTCCTGGGCGTACACATTCTTGACCAAATGGCATCCCATGGCTTCGAGGAAATTGAAATCTACTGCGACCGCCAGCATTTCGACTACTCAAATCCAAGCTATGTCCGTGAAATCGCTGAATGGTTCGAAGACTCCACGGTGAAGCTCCACTCTCTGCACGCTCCGGTATCCCGTGATCCCTACGGCACTTCGCATCACTCCGTGGTTTCAATTGCCTACATAGAGAAGCAGCGCCGCCAGGAATCCATGGACGAAATCAAGCGTGCGCTGGAAGTCGCTGAGAATCTTCCTTTCCGATTTCTTGTCCTGCATCTGGGCGTTCCCGGGGAAGAGTTCGATCCGCGCAAGTTTGACGCGGCGATGACCAGCTTGGAGCACCTGCGGCTATTCGCAAAACAACGTGGCGTGGAAATTCTGATTGAAAATATTCCCAATGATCTCTCCAGCCCCAGCCGGCTGCTGGAATTCTTCCGGCACGCACACTTGCGGGATATGAAAGTTTGCTTTGATACTGGGCACGCTCATCTCGATGGAGGGGTTTTGGAAGCCTTTGATCTCTTGAAGGAATCCATCGCCATGATTCACTTGAACGACAATTCCGGCACTCTGGATGATCACCGCTTGCCATTCGATGGAACGCTTCCGTGGAAGGAATGTATCCCCCGGTTTCATTCGGCGGCCCCCCAGGCTGCTATGATTCTGGAAGCGCGCTATCACAATCGCCAGCAACCTGATTTGCATAAAGCAGCTGAGGTCTTCCGGCGATTCGAGCAGATTTTGGAGGAAGCACCAGCATGATCCCTGTTGCAACCATCGAGCACATTGCGCGCTTTGACGGCCAGGAAGTCACCCTCAGCGGCTGGCTCTATAATCTTCGCAAATCCGGAAAACTCTTGTTTCCGATTTTCCGCGACGGAACAGGATTGATCCAGGGTGTCGTGGCTAAGAATGCAGTTAGTGAAGAAGTGTTTGCTGCGGCTCGGGACTTAACGCAGGAATCTTCCGTCATCGTCACCGGTAAGGTTCGCGCCGATGCCCGCGCCCCTGGCGGCTATGAGCTGGACGTATCCCATTTGCAAGTCGTGCAGTTG
>MEKX01000117.1 GCA_001767075.1 Acidobacteria bacterium RIFCSPLOWO2_12_FULL_54_10
TAACACTGAGAATCTGTAGAATTTGGTAAAGGCTCGCTTCCAGCCCGAGACGCTTGCGAACGATGGCAACGAGCACATAAATGGAAACGGCGACCCCAATCTGAGTCTTCACGGCGTTCTCGCTGGTGCCATAGAACGCCTGGATGCGCAGGTGCTGCTTGATCCATTGGCAGAACAGTTCGACTGGCCACCGGCATTTGTAGATTCGAGCGATGGTCCGCGCTGGAAGCACGAAATGGTTGGTCAGGAACTGCAACCGCTTTTTTGTTTCTGCATCGAAATAGGAGACACGTCGCAGCGGGTCCGGGTAGGCTGCGGCGGAATCGAATGCGGTGAGGATGACGGTGTGATCGGATCGCAGGCCGCTGGTTTTGTCCACCGGACGAGAATAGCGGCGTTGGAGCCAGAGGTTCTCTTGGGTGCGCACGACGAAAAATGCGGAGCAGAGCGTGAAGAGGAAGAGACGCTGGAAATCGATGTAGCCGCGATCCATCACGTAGAAGGCGCCCGCTTCGGGCAGAATTTCGTCGAGGATGTTGACGTCGTGCACGTTGCCTGCGGTAATGCGGATAAACGTGGGGATGCTGCCGCGCAGGTCGAGCAGCGTGTGCATTTTGACGGCGCCCTTGTGCTGGCGGAATCTCGCCCAGGGAAACAGCGACAGGCAGAGGTCGATGGGGGTCGAGTCCAGCGCGTACAGACTTTGATCCCGATCGACGCCGATCGGATCGTGCGCGTACAGGGGCCGTGCGATGCCGATCAACACCTGGGCGAAGTCCGCGTAGATCCGCCAGTCGCGCGACTCGTTGGCGTCGGTCAGCGTCGAACGCGCCACGCGGCTGTGGAACCCCCTGTGGTAGAGTTTGCCGTGCAGCGAACGAAGGCATGCTGCGATGTCCCGCAAGCTTTCGCGGTACGTCAGTTGAGCGAAGGCCATCGTCAGATACTGATCCCAACACGAGAACTCCCGCAGACGGTGATCGCCATCGTAACGGCAGACACACCGGCGGAACTCTCGATCCGGAAGGAAGCTGATCAATTGTGAGAACACGGTGCGGCCAGAATTCATGCACCATGGTGGACCGTCTCCAAACCGGCCTTTTCAGCCTACTCGCGTTCAAATCGCGGCAAGGCAAGAAACGCAACAACTCTCTGCCCGACAATCAATTGCACCTCGTGGGTCGGGCCTCAACCGGACAGCAGTGGTCCGCAATAGCTGGAGGCTTTTTGAGAGACTTCGGTTCCCCGCACAAAAACGGCGGTCCCAAACGCTCGATGCTCCGGCGAATGAAGGTCTTGAGTAGATCACGAGCAACCGGACGATTTCAAGAAGTAGGAGTTCGAGGGTTTAGACTGGACAACCTAAACCGAAACACATAACATAACTACGTATTCTGCTTTTCTATGTCAAGAATGGATTGACATATTTAATCATAACCCATAATATCGTCGTGTGGATTGCGTATGGTTGTCAAGGAAGTGGAACCCAATCTAGAAACGTTCTTCGTCAAACGCCCAGTTTTTACCTTGGCGGAATTGGCAGCTTGGTACGCTTCTCGCCGTGCCGTTGCCGCTCGAACTGTCGAAACCATCCTCTTCTACCACGCCAAACGCGGTCGTGTCGTGCGCGTTCGAAGAGGGCTTTATGCGGCGGTGCCTCCCGGCTCCCGTACAGCGAGCCTCTCTGTTGATCCGTTCCTATTGGCCGGGAAGATGACGGACGACGCAGTGCTGGCGTACCACACCGCTCTGGAGTTTCATGGTAAGGCTCACACCGTGACGCAGCAGTTCCTGTACTTGACGAAGCGTGCCGCCCGTCCATTCACTTTTCGAGGCCAGCGATTTCGAGGTTTGTCCATCCCCCCGGCATTGCTGGCCAAAAAGGTCGAGCCTTTCGGTGTTGTCACTGCAGATCGCGTGGGCCTCGATGTTCGAGTCACCAGCATGGAGCGAACCATGGTCGACGTGTTCGACCGACCGCAGTTAGGCGGGGGTTGGGAGGAGATTTGGCGCAGCCTGGAATCGGTTGAGTTCTTCGACCTCGGCGTGGTCATCGAGTACGCGACCCTGCTGGGAAATGCGACCACCGTCGCCAAGGTTGGTTTTTTCCTCGAGCAGCACAAGGATGCTCTGATGGTGGAAGATCAACACCTCAATCGTCTGCGGGCGCACTGCCCCAAGAAACCCCACTATCTCTCGCGCCGTGACCGACAGGCAGGCAAACTGGTTTCCGAGTGGAACCTCATCGTGCCCCCAGCGGTTCTGGAAAAGCGCTGGCAGGAGATCCTGTGAGGCTTTCGAACGAGAGACTCCGCGCTGAAGCGGAGGCCACGGGTTTCCGCGCGGAGATGTTGGAGAAGGTAATCCATCTGCTCCATCTCCTCAGCATCTTCCAGACACACCCATTTCTGAAAGGACGCTGGGCGTTGAAGGGTGGACCGCGTTAAATCTCTTCCTGCTGGACGTACCACGGTTGTCCGTGGACATTGACTTGAATTACGTGGGTGCCGCCGAACGCGAAACCATGATGGCCGAGCGGCCGAAGCTCGAAGAGGCGCTCCGGGCGGTCTGCGCACGAGAAGGGTTCACGGTCACCAGAATTCCTTCGGATCACGCCGGTGGCCGCTGGTCACTGCGCTACGCGAGTGCGCTCGGACAGGGAGGCAACTTGGAAATGGACCTGAACTACATGTTCCGCACTCCGCTGTGGCCTGTCGTTGCCCGTGATTCTCGGCACATTGGTTCTTTTCAGGCCACCGGCGTTCCACTACTGGACCTTCAGGAACTCGCAGCGGGCAAACTGGCGGCGCTCTTGGCACGAAGCGCAAGCAGGGACGTTTTCGACGTGCGTCAGTTGCTGACGACATGCCATTTAGATCGTCGCCGCCTTCGGCTTGGCTTCGTGGTGTACGGGGCGATCAACCGCAAGGACTGGCGCACAGTTTCTGCGAGTGACGTGAGCATTGATCCAACAGAATTGCAAAACCAGTTGTCCCCGATGCTACGGATACACGGGTCAGAAGGTCTTGACTCCGTCGGCTCATGGCCAGACCGTCTGCTTTCCGAATGCCGGGAGCTACTCTCTGTTGTTCTTCCGCTCGAAGATCCCGAACGTGAATTCCTGGACCGCTTGCTGGATCACGGCGAAATCAACCCTTCTCTGCTCACGGATGATCCAGGTCTTGCTGCGCGCATCCGCAGTCACCCAGGATTAGAATGGAAGGTGGTGAACGTGCGTCAGTTCAAGAGAGGGAGTGCGGAGAGAGGATCGAAGGGAGAGGAAGACTCCTGAATCGCAGGTGTTACCATTCGTCGGTAGTTTTTCATAAGAACCACGTTTTGCAACACCACATGTTGATAGATACACCGGGATGCTCGGTAGCAACAGGGGAGTCTTTCTGGAATGCGGATCGCTTGAGCAGAAGGACGGGCGGATGGCAAAACGGCAGTGGCTGTGGATTCGAGTGCCGCGGGGTCCAATCCCCAAGGTGGCGCAGGACGCTCTGCGCGCGCGGCTGGAGAGACATGTGCATGCGAAGTGGAAGGAACAATGCCGGGAGGTCGTAGTCCGCTTCCGCGGTGCATTCGCCTATGTAGGCGCCTTCCGAGCAAAAAATGAATTCCATCCTAGGATGCGTCTGGAGGAGCGTGCGGCCATTGAGGTGATTTCGGTCCATCTGTGCCGCCTTGGCTATCTCGGAAGCGCCGACCGTTGGCAGTATGCCTTCTACAAGTACAGTACCGAAAAATATGCGCTCTCACTCTGCGCATCCGGTTCATTCGAGGCCACACCCGAAGAAGCGTTCGATTCTTCTGCGGGATACCTGTACGGCTGACCCGCGATGCCGACCATGAGCCAGCAGAGACTTCAAAAGGCGCTAGACGCCCGTATCCTTCACCGGATGGCGGACGCGCGTTCGTTCGAGCGTGGCGAGGAATACTTCGCCGCTGGGCGAGTTGGCTCCCTCGCGGATTACGAAGGGACTCTCACTGCCAAAGTGCGGGGGACCCATACGTATTCGGTCAAACTCTGGACGGATGCCGGACAACTCGAATACTCCTGCACCTGCCCGGTCGGTGACGATGGCGCCTTTTGCAAACACTGTGTAGCTGTCGGACTGGCGTGGCTGGCCAAGGGAACGGAGAAGACGTTCCGGCGGAAACGGACGGCGCCGGTGGTAACCATGGATGATGTGCGAGCATACCTCGCCGGGCTGGATCAGGACGTCCTCGCCGACATGCTGGTGGAACAAGCCATGGACGACGACCGCCTCCGTCGGCGGTTGTTCCTGAAGGCCGCCAAGAAAGGGCCCAAGGGCTTCGACCTTGCCACCTATCGGCAGGCGATTGACTCTGCCGTGGATCACGATGGCTCTGTGGATTATTGGAGCGCTCGTGACTACGCCCGTGGCATTGAGGAAGCGATAGACTCCATCGCGGAGCTTCTGAAGGAAGGATATGCCGCACAGGTCATCGAACTTGCCGAATATGCTCTCGAAGCCGTCGAGAACGCCCTCGGCTCGGTAGACGATTCGGATGGGTACATGGGTGGCATTCTCGAACGGCTCCAAGAGTTGCACTTACAGGCATGCAAGATGGCCAAACCGGACCCGGAAGCGCTGGCCCGGCGGCTTTTCGCATGGGAACTTCGCACCCACTGGGATACCTTCTACGGGGCGGCTGCCACGTACGCCGACGTTTTCGGCAAGAGCGGTCTTACTATTTACCGAAAGCTCGCAGAAGCCGAATGGGCTAAGGTGCCAAAGTCCGGGCCAGGAAACTACAGCCCAGTGGAGCATTCGAGGCATTTTCGGATTACCCACATTATGGAAACTCTCGCCCGGCAGACCGGCGATGTCGAAGCGCTTGTCGCGATCAAGAAGCGCGACCTTTCTTTGCCCTATGCATACCTTCAGATCGCGGAGGTTTATAAAAAGGCTCGCAAACACAACCTGGCGCTGGAATGGGCGGAGCGCGGCCTGAAGGCTTTCCCGGAGCGCACGGATTCCAGACTCCGCGAGTTTCTTGCCGAGGAATACCATCGTCGGAAGGCCCACGATAAAGCGATGGCGCTCATCTGGGCAGAATTCGCGGAATCCACGCACCTCTCGCAATACCAGAACTTGAAGGCCCACGCGGACCGAATTGCTCAGTGGCCTGCCTGGCGGGAGAAGGCCCTGGGGTTCCTTCGCGAGGAGATTGCCCGGTCCAAGCGCGCGGCACGCTCGCAACAATCCCCATGGTCCTACACTCCCGACGGCTCGGAACTCGTTCGGAT
>MEKX01000118.1:0-5102 GCA_001767075.1 Acidobacteria bacterium RIFCSPLOWO2_12_FULL_54_10
TAGACTGGCGCCGGATGGTGGGTCAATGAATCAAGATGAATTTGCCGAGTCCTGCAATCCTGCCGCCAGTATAGATCAGGTGGTAACCGTAATGCCCAGCACCTTCATTTTACGGTAAAGGTGGCTGCGCTCCAGGCCCAGGGCGTCAGCCGTGCGCGATATATTACCGCGATGTTCTTCGAGTTTTTTCAGGATGAAATCTTTTTCATAGGCCGCGCGCGCTTGTTGCAAAGTGGTGGATTCAGGAACCTGCTTGCGGGATTGGTGGTTGCGAAACAGCAGTGAAGGCAGATGCTTGCGGTCAATCAATGGTTGAGGATTCATAATCACAATCCGCTCGATCAAATTTCTTAGCTCGCGGACATTGCCGGGCCAGTTATATTCCACGAGCACTTGCAGCGCGGACGGTGTCAGCTCCTTTGGTTTTCTTCCATAAGCGCTGGCGAACTCACTCATGAAATAGCGGGCTAGCAGGGGAATATCTTCGGCATGCTCACGGAGGGGCGGCACCACGAACGGAATTACATTCAAACGGTAGAAAAGATCCTCGCGGAAATTACCCTTGCCAATTTCCTCTTCCAGGTTTTTATTCGTTGCTGCAATCACGCGGACATTTACGCTGACGGCAATCGAAGAGCCTACTGGTTCGAAACGCTGCTCTTCGAGGGCGCGCAAGACCTTCGCCTGGGTCTTAAGACTCATGTCCCCGACTTCGTCCAAGAAAAGGGTTCCTTCATCCGCTTTTTGAAACTTGCCTACCTTATCTTCGGTTGCGCCAGTGAAACTTCCTTTGCGATGGCCGAATAATTCGCTTTCGATCAATTCCTCCGGGATCGCAGCGCAGTTGACTTCAACAAACGGCTGGGCAGCGCGAAGGCTTTGCGCATGAATCGCCTGCGCTACAAGTTCCTTGCCGGTGCCGCTTTCTCCATAAATCAGAACGCGGCCATTGGTAGGAGCCATGAGAGCTAATTGCTGGCGCAGAGCCTTCATGGGAACGCTATCGCCGATAATTCTTATCCGGGAATCAAGCTGTTCATGAAGCTGGCGATTCTCTTCCAGCAATGCTTGATGCTCGAGAGCGTTTTTTATGGCAACCAGCGTTTTATCGATGGAGAGAGGTTTTTCGAGGAAATCGAAGGCGCCGAGTTTGGTTGCCTTCACAGCGGATTCAATGTTGCCATGACCGGAGATCATTACGACTACGGTTTCCGGGTGCTTTTCTTGAATTTGCTGGAGGATTTCCATGCCGTCGCCATCCGCCAGCCAAACGTCGAGCAATGCGACCTGGAAGCGGTCCTGTCCGAGCGCCTCGAAGCACTCCTGCCCGGAGGCTACGGCCAACGTGCGATAGCCTTCATCCTGCAGGATTCTGGACAGTGACTGCCGAATTCCCTGTTCGTCGTCCACGATGAGCAAGCTTGCTTTCATGCTGAACCCAAGACTACCAGATTGAAATGAAAAATCTCTTGAATCATGACAAGAATATCAGGGGAACTTACAGGTAATTAACTATTCTGCGTCACCGGCAGTTCAATGATGAAGCGCGTACCGATCGGGCGATTTTCTTCAACCCGAATCGTGCCCTTATGTTCCATAACGATACGATTCACGATGGCCAAGCCCAGTCCCGTGCCGCGTCCTTTGGTGGAAAAGAATGGAAGAAATAATTTCTCCTTGTCGTCACTGGACACTCCGCAACCGGTGTCGGCGACCTCGGCTTCCACCATTTCTCGTTGCGGGTCCACCCGCGTTGCAAAAACGATTTCCTTTACAAGCGACTGCTCCATGGCTTCGGCAGCATTGTCAATGAGATTGACAAAAACGCGCCGGAAAAGATCAGCATCCACCTGGACGGGAGGCAGATTTTCCGCCAGGCGGCGCTCGATATGAATGCCTGAAAGACGGCCATTAAATGCGGATATGGCGTTTTCCGCGATTTGATTCAAGTTGGACGAGACAGGCTGGGCTTTAGGAAAACGACTGAACTGCGAAAACTCATCGACGAGTTGCTTCAATTGCCCGACTTCCTGCTGGATCAACGAGCAAGATTCGCCGATGACCTGACGCAATACTGGAGAATCTTGCGCGGTATCTTTATACCGTTCGAGCCATAAGTGGATGCGCTCAGCAGAAAGCGCGATGGGCGTTAGAGGATTTTTAATTTCATGAGCCACCCGTTGCGCAACCTCGCCCCAAGCGGTGGTCTTCTGGGCTTGGAGCAGCTCACTCAGGTCCTCCATAACAATCACATACCAACTGGATTCCAGATCGCCGCCAGACAATCCCGGAGGAATTCCCGGGAGAGCCGAAACCGTAACCGCGAGATTCAAAGAGCGGCCTTGCAGACGAACCTCCAAGTTGCGCATAGACTGACCTAGCCTTGCAGCGCGTTTCATGAGGTAATTCAGCTCGACTTGGTCCTCCTTGGTGAATATCTCCGACATGTGACGAGATGTGGTGATGTCTTGTCCAAACAAACGGCGGGCGGCGGAGTTTGCGCCCAGAATAGCGCCAGCTCCGGAAACCGAGATGACGCCAGTGGGGATGCTTTCGAGTATTGTTTCTGTAAATCGACGCCTCTGGTCAAGCTCCAGATTGGCTTGCTCGAGGTGACTGCGCGATTGTTCCAGCGCGGTACGACCCGCACTGAGTTGCTCCGTCATTTCATTGAAAGAGCCGACCAGAATACCCAATTCATCCGCAGCACGCGCATGAACGCGGTGCTCGAGATTTCCCCTGGAAACCTCGTGGGTGGCTTCCGCCAAAGCCTGGATAGGAATGGTCACTTGGCGGGATAAAAAAAGCGCAAACCAAGTTGAAATGAAAAGAATCATCACCGTAAGCAACAAAAGCATAGAAAGATAGGCTTGCCGGAGCGTTTTTCGCTCGCTGCTCAGTTCGATGTACAAGACGCTCTCAGCGTTGAGCCTGGCGGCTGCGGCAGATACGTTTGCCGGCAGTTTTTTCCCAATCACTAGAAAAGCTTGATTCTGCTCTGCCGTCATCAGTCGTGCCCAGCCGTAAACAAAGCTAGCGCCGTTTAAATCCATAAGCCGGGCAGCGGCAGGAAGTCCGTCAGACGTTTTCGATTGAAGCAAATCAGAGGGTAAACGCGGCCAATCTGGTTCCAGTGAACTTTCCAGCAAGGGTTTGCCATCCTCAGTCAAAACCGCGAAATAGCTGGTATTGCGAGGCATTGCAATAGACGAATCTGGCGCTAATGACGCGAGAATTCCTGCCAGAGAACTACTCTTGCTGCTCATTTGCAAAGCTAGAAATTCCGCATCGTTGGCGGCATTCGCCTGCGCCAGGCCACGAATTTCATCTACCACCTGGTGAGCGTCCGAGCTAAGGCGTTCGAATGGGCGGCTGAACCATTTATCGAGAGTTCGATTCAATAAGCTATATGAAAAAAGGAACAGGAAAAAAACAGGCAAAACAGATAAGCCCAAAGCACCATAGACCAGCTTGGTTTTGAATTTGGAACCAAGGATTTTGGCGCGACGTTCAATGTGCAGCTTGATGAGGCTGCGGGCCAGGATAAAACCAAAAATCACCAGACCAAGAAAAATGAGCGTGGAAAGGGCAAATAAAAGAAATGTCGCGGCAGAACCACTGGGGCTGATAAACGGAAGGTTCAACGAAGTCAGCCCGAAGAGGCTGACCATCAATATCAGCACAAGGATGCTGATCGCAATGATAAATGCTGGCCGAAACTTGGGGTTTCTTATGGAATCTCCCATCGAATCTGGCATGTTAGGCCCCATCCTGAAGATTCTTAGAGTATAGCACGCGGGGACCGTGGGACCGCATTGCCGTGCGGGTTTACTTAACCACTACTCATACCGCCAACAGGTATCTTTACAGGGCAATCGATCAATTTGCTATACTCATCATCGAAACGAGAGATGCGAGTAATCCTGTCCAACTTAGCGCAATTTTTAGGCGCACGATTGCTGTACTCCGTACCGGTCATATTCCTAGTCGTCAGTCTTGTATTTTTCCTTATCCACATGGTGCCAGGCGATCCCGTGCAGCAGATGCTGGGAGAGGGCGCAAGGGCAGCAGACGTTGAGCAACTGCGCCACGATTTGGGATTGGATCGCCCGCTAGCGGAGCAGTACATCGCATATTGGAAAGGATTGGCGCGAGGAGACCTGGGGCGATCCTTCCGCTTCAACTCGCCGGTTGCGGGAACCATTCTCGCCCGCTATCCTTCGACAATCAAATTATCGCTGGCTGCTCTTTTGGTAGCGTTAATACTAGCCATTCCAGCCGGAGTACAGGCAGCCGTGTACCGTGGACAGTGGAAGGACCGCTTGCTTGGATTTCTGAGTTTGCTGGGATTGTCATTCCCCAGCTTTGCGCTGGGACCGGTTTTAATCCTGATTTTTTCGATCCATCTCGGATGGCTGCCGGTTTCCGGTTCCGGCTCTCTCTTACACCTCGTGTTGCCGTCTTTAACGCTTGGCGGTGCATTGGCTGCAATCCTGACACGCATGACGCGAGCGTCCATGCTGGAAGAATTGCAGCAGGACTACGTTCGTACTGCGAGAGCCAAGGGTTTGAGCGAGCAATCCGTTCGGTATCGCCATGCGTTACGAAATGGGTTGCTTCCGGTGGTGACACTGGTGGGGCTGCAACTGGGTGCTCTCTTGACTGGGGCCATGGTAACCGAGGTGATCTTCTCCTGGCCGGGAATCGGGAGGCTGACCTTGCAAGCCATCAATTCCCGTGACTACCCGCTAGTCCAGGGATGTTTTTTGGCGATTGCCATCACTTACATCTTTGTGAATTTGCTGACGGACCTGATCTACACACTGGTCGATCCGCGCATACGGGAAGTCTAAATTAAGGCGATGGAAAGAGCGAGAACTTGAATTATCGACGCAATCCTCTGATCGTAACCAGTTTGGCATTGATAGGGCTGATGTTGATCTGCGCTGTCGCGGCTCCTTGGATTGCCCCGCATAACCCATCAGCACAGCAACTCACTCTCCGGTTACAGGGGCCGAGCATGGCGCACTTGTTAGGAACGGACGAACTAGGCCGCGATGTTTTTTCCCGAATCATATTCGGCGCCAGGGTTTCCGTGCAGG
>MEKX01000118.1:5159-6577 GCA_001767075.1 Acidobacteria bacterium RIFCSPLOWO2_12_FULL_54_10
GTGGTTATTAATACGATGTTGGCGTTCCCAGGCGTATTGCTGGCCCTGGCGCTAGTTGCCTTTTGGGGACCAGGACTTGGGAAATTGATCCTGGCGCTTTCTCTTGCCGGATGGATCGGTTACGCCAGATTAGTGCGAGGAGAAATATTAAAGGTGAAGGAATTAGAATACGTGCTGGCTGGGCGTGCCTTGGGCACACCAGCCTGGCGGCTGCTGGCTATGCACATCTGGCCCAACATCACTGCGCCGGTAATCGTGCAAGCAGCCATCGGGTTGGCTGGAGCGATTCTAGCGGAAGCGACGCTAAGCTTTCTGGGCCTGGGTGTTCCGCCACCCACGCCAACTTGGGGTGGAATGCTGAGTGATGGCCGGAACCATTTGTTTGAAGCACCGCATTTAGTATTGTTTCCAGCGTTGAGCGTAATGACGGCTGTATTAGCATTCAACTTTTTAGGTGATGCATTACGAGACAGCCTGGACCCTCGGTTGAAAAAACAACTCTTGTGATGGTCTGTTAGACCCATCTGCAATCATCTATAATTTGTGAAAAACAGATCAGAAGACCATGCATCCCGTTTAATCGCCAGAGAATATCAGTGTGAGCAACATGATATTCAGCCCAATGATAAAGGCAGCCACGAGCCATGCAATGAGCTGGAGCCATCGCGGATTCGCAAACTCGCCCATTTTATCTTTGCTGCTGGTGAATTGAATCAACGGGACAATGGCAAAAGGCAATTGAAAGCTAAGGATGACTTGGCTCAGGATCAATAATTTATAAGTGCCCTCTTCGCCTTGGATTGCGATCACGATGGCTGCGGGAATAATGGCAAGAGACCGAGTGATCAGCCGCCGCATCCAGGGGCGAATACGAATGCGCAGAAACCCTTCCATGACAATTTGTCCAGCCAGCGTTCCGGTGAGCGTTGATGATTGTCCTGCGCACAACAAAGCGACAGCAAACAATGTGCTTGATAAAGCAGTGCCCACGAGCGGAGCTAACAGAGTGTGTGCCTGTGAAATTTCCCTCACCACGACGTTATTGCGAAAGAAAACCGCTGCTGACATTACGAGAATGGCAGCATTAACGAAAAAAGCCATGTTCAAAGCTACGGCGGTGTCAATGAGGTTATATTTAGCTGCAGTCCGCAATTCGTCGGGAGCCCGCGTCACGCGGCGCGATTGGACGAGAGCGGAGTGCAGGTAAAGATTGTGCGGCATAACGGTGGCGCCCAAGATTCCGATAGCCACGTATAGACTCTCGCTGTTAATACGAGGATGTATCGTAGATGTAACAATGGCTCCCCAGTCAGGTTGCGCCAGGAAAATCTCGACCACATAGCAAGCGCCGATCATGAAAACAAGCGAAACAATCAACGCTTCCATTTTGCGGATGCCTTGTTGTTGGAGCATCAATA
>MEKX01000118.1:6648-7062 GCA_001767075.1 Acidobacteria bacterium RIFCSPLOWO2_12_FULL_54_10
ATGGCGCTTCCCAGCACTTCGGCCAGATCGCAAGCGACAATGGCGATTTCGCAGAGCACCCATAGAATGTATGCCACAGGCCGGGGATAGTAATCGCGGCAAGCCTGGGCCAGATCGCGCCCTGCGAATAATCCAAGACGCGCAGAAAGCGTTTGCAGCAGTATGGCCATCCAGTTGGAGAGCAGCAATACCCAGATCAATTGGTAACCGAACCGCGCGCCGCCTTCAATGTCCGTTGCCCAATTGCCAGGGTCCATGTAACCGACGCTGACCAGATAGGCCGGACCAGCGAATGCAAAAAACTTGCGAAACCAGCTCCCGGTGACGGGAATGCCAACGCTGGAAAAGACCTCCGGCAGAGATTGTGAATTTTCGGCAGTGTTGATGGTTCCTTCGTGTTTCATCATTGTGCAG
>MEKX01000119.1 GCA_001767075.1 Acidobacteria bacterium RIFCSPLOWO2_12_FULL_54_10
AGATATTACCTTTCCTTTGGTAGGCGGGTTGTTCAATTTATATTACTAATATACATTTATATACCTTGAAATGTTTGCTTGTTACTATGTATGCTTGCTGTCTATTTCTGCATCTTACTAAGTGATGCAGTTACACTGATTGGCCGATAGAGATATACGGAGGAGAACGGCCATGACCACATCGAAACCAAAAGACACTTTAACAATTACACTTAGAATCTCTGCGGTGATTGAGCCAGACGAGGGCGGCTATCACGGCTATTGCCCGGCCTTGCGCGGTTTGCATGTGGATGGCGCCACGCAAAAAGAAACACTCAACAATCTAAAGGATGCGATCACCGTGTATTTAACATCACTGAGTAAACACGGGGATCCGCTGCCAATTGGCCCGGACTTGATGGTAAGTGTAGTCCGGCCCAACATTCCCGATAAGGCTATTTTGAGGAACCTAACTGTCGAATGGCATCCTTCCCTCCAAATGTGTGGAGTCAGCTAAAGAATCTCACCGCAGATGAGCTGATTAGTGCCCTGTTAAAGGATGGTTGGCGACCAGACGAAGCCAGCAAAAGTGCAATTCGCGGTTACATCAAATCGGGCAGCCCCAACGTGCGCGTAACCATTCATTACCACCCCAAAAAGACGTTCGGTCCCAATTTGTTAAAAGCCCTTCTTGCAGATATAGGTTGGGCCATCAATGATCTAAAGCGGTTAAAGCTAATAAAGTAACTTCCACCTGCGCACAGTTCGATCACTTCTCGTCAAACGCTTTCTTGTTGACCATCCCATTCTCAAGTAGAATCAACTCACTGAATTCTGTCCTGGAAAGCGGCTATGAAAAAGCTGACGGGCATCTCGCTTTTCACTCTCTTCGCGCTCTTCGCGGCGTTCTCTATTTTCGCGATTTCCAACGACATCCAATTTGCTCCGGAATCCGCGCCCGAATTCTATTTCACGCGCCTGGTGTTCTCGGAAAACGGCTGGCGTAACCGGCGCACGATGCCCATGCCCTCGGAGCAATTCACTTGTCCGGAATTCGGAGGTGGCAATTTCTTCCCGCGTCAGGGCTGGGGATGGGCCACTGACTATCCGGGCGCGGACTGCAAGTTCATGGGCGGTGTTCACCGACTAACCGGAATGAGAGTCCATGCCAACCCCAATGTCATCGACATCATGGACCCCAAGCTGTTCGACTTCCCTTACGTCTACGCCGTGGAAGTCGGCGGCTTGGTTTTGAGCGAGGAGGAAGCCGCCCGCTTGCGGGATTACCTTCTGCGCGGCGGTTTCCTTCATGTAGATGATTTTTGGGGGCGGTGGCAGTTGGAAAATTTTGAAGAGGAGATGAAAAAGGTTTTCCCCGACCGCGCCATCAAGGACTTGCCGATGACCCACGCGGCGTTTCACACTTTCTTTGACATCGATGCTGTCATGCAAGTGCCCAACAGGACCAATGGCTGCTATGGCGAGCGCACCTGGGAACAGCCCGACGACACCGAGCCGCGCATCCTGGGCATAGCCGATGACAGTGGCCGCCTCATGGTCGCGGTTACTTACAACTCAGACCTGGGAGACGCCTGGGAGTATATGGACCTGCCCTGTTACCCGGAAATCTTTTCCGGCTACGCCTACCGCATCGGCATCAACTTCATGATCTACGCAATGACTCATTAGTCGCTCCGCGTTCAAGCAAATTACCGCTCAATCAACTGGCGCAAGGGTCATGTGTTTCGCGCTCTATTTCACTCGCACCGTCACCGTGTTGGAGTAACCAGACACGATTCCAGTCGTGGAGTTGAATGCCTGCGCGCGATACAGGTAATTCCCCCGGCTGACGGAGGGACAGGAATCTCTTGGGTAAGGTTCTCATGCTCCGCCCTCCCATCGGCTCCTCGGCCATTCCCGAACAGGGAGATGCCCTCCGGATAGGAACCCACCGAGGGATCGAGGGTGGAAAGGCCCTGTGAACGGCCGACTGTTAGCGGCTATATTTCTCCGCGAGGTCGCCGATCACCGGTAGCTTGAACCGCTGCCCCTGGTATGCCTTCACCATGCAAAGAATCCAGCAGACCACTCCCACCAGCCAGAAGAGCATGCTCAACAGACCCAGGAAGGCCAAGCCGAGGAGCCCACCGAACCAGCTGCTCCAGGCTAGCGCCCAGAAAAGTACGTTCAGCGCGCCAAAGGCAATGATGGATTGCATGGCATGGAAACGAACGTTGGGGCGCTTGTCAATCAAGAAGAAGATCAGACCCGTCACCCAGCCTACTACGTAGCATAGCAAGCCAGCCACGTTTTCTTGAATTCCTGTTGTTTCTGTTGTTGCTGTTGTTGCTGTGCTGGCAGGGACTGATCCAACTGCCTTGCCACATTTCGGACAAAACGTCACGCTGGCCCCTACCTCAGCTCCACAAGCAGAGCAGAATGCCATAGAAATCCCCCTCTCCCGCCGCTTGAAACGGCCCAGCAAAAATTATTGCTGGCGGGAATTCTATCACTCCGCCCCGGTCAAGACAATAAAGTTCTTACTCCGGTCGGGACACTCGGGGGGCAAGGGGATTAACGGTACTTGTGTATCTTGGCAACGCCGACATCGTTATAGATGCCCTGAAAATCCCAGGAATACGTGAGTTTGGCGATGAGGGAGCAGTTCACTTGCCTGCCGGTTGGCATTGACGTCCACCGTGACATTGGCCGCCTCATGGTCGCGGTCACCTATAACTCAGACCTGGGCGATGCCTGGGAGTATATGGATTTGCCCTGTTACCCGGAAGTTTTTTCCGGCTACGCCTACCACATCGGCATCAACTTCATGATCTATGCGATGACTCATTAATCTCGCGCTGTCGTGTCGTTACTTCACCCGCACCGTCACCGTGTTGGAGTAACCAGACACTACTCCAGTAGTGGAGTTGAATGCCTGCACTCGATAGTGGTAATTCCCCCGGCTGATGGTATTCGTGAATGTCTTCACGCTGGCTCCTACGGTGCCCACTCGCGCAAAGTTCGTGGTGCCCGCAGGCGCTCGTTCGATGTAAAAGCCGCTTTCGTTCGCTGAATTATCCACCCACGTCAGCTTCGCCGACCCCTTGCCCGCCGTGCCCGTGAGGTTCGATGGCGCATTGATCGTGTTCGGGTTCGACGCCACCGTGATCGCCACCTGCGCCGTGCCTGTTGCTCCGCGATTGTCCGTCACGGTCAATACTGCGTTGTAATTACCCGCCGCTTGGTAAACATGAGAAGGCGATGCGATGGTGCTTGGCGCAGAGCCGTCGCCGAAGTTCCAGCTATAAGCTGCAATCGTGCCATCCGGATCGTTTGAACCAGTTGAACTGAAGTTGACAGTCAGCGGCGCTGTGCCCGAAGTCGGCGTTGCCGAGGCCATTGCGACGGGCGGAGTGTTCGGCGCGCCCGTCGGCAGCACCAGCAGCGTGATGCTCTGCGCAGGCGCGGTGAAATTCGCCGTTGAACTGCTGAAGCTCAGGTCCGCCAGCCGCGTGATCGCATTCGCTGATGTCAGTTGATACACCTGCGCCGACCCGTTGGTGCTGAAATTGTTGAGCGCAATGCTCACCGGCGTGCTGCCGGAAAGATACTTACTGACCACCATCACGGTCAGCGCGTTGTCGGAGGTGCGCTGCGCGGCGAACACCGCCACATTATCGGGATTGGGACCAGACGCCAGAACGCTGGTATCTCCAAAGGTGGACTTGTTGCCGTCGTAGTTGCGATACATCTTCATCGCCTTGTAGGTCGGCGTCGTGCTCGCGGGTGTTGTCCACCGTGCCGCCAGGTCCAGCCCCTCGCGCCCGAAGATGCCCAGGATGTCGGCCTGCGTTGTCGCGCCGTTGATGTGGCTTTCGGCTCCCCAGTTATACTCAGTAATGCCGATAGGCGTTCCCGGGTAGTAGTATGTGTTTGCCCAATTGTGCAGCCGCGGGATCAGCATGACTTTGTCGTTGATCCACGTCGGGTCGGTGTAGTTGAGGTCCCACAACGAGCGCGTCGATTTATTGCGCAGCAATTGCATGGCATTGCTGGTATCGTTGCTGAACTCGCCGCCCTGCGGATAGTAATGCACGGTAAACACATCCAGCAAGTGGCGGCCGTCGGCCTTCAATTGACCCAGTAGCCACGGCAGATAGTCAGCGCCTCCGTGGTTCGCCCGGTCCGGCAAAAAACTCCATCCATGCTGGCTTCCATATTGCTGGTCATATCCGCTCAGTGTGTAGCCGCTCCAGCCCCATTCCTCAGGTCCGACAATCACGGCATTAGGGTCGGCGGAGCGAATCCGCGCCGCGTAATCCAGAATGCGATTCCGCACCTCTTCCATCGTCGCGCCTGCGGGGTGCACATCGCGGTGCGTTGAATGCCAGATGCTCGGTTCATTATCCAAAACGTAATACCGCGGCGCCGCGCTCGATGCCAGTCCCCACTGATTCACAATCGCCTGCACCCACTGCTGCTGGAATGTAGAGGTGTTCCCCACGTTGGCGTCGTTCGGATCGTTGTTCTGCACCGGCTGGTTGGTCGATTGCAATATGCCGTTGCCAGCGTCGGGAAACCACTGCCAGTCGTTGCCGGTTTGCGCTCCGTATTTAGCTTGCGAGAAGCTCGCGAGCTTGTTGCGGTTCGCGCCTAACTTCGCCACCCAATCCAGCATGGGGATGGTAATCATAGCCCTGGCTCCGGCGCCTTGTGTGGTTGATATAAACGTGTTGCCCCGTTCCCCCGCGACGCTGCTCGTTTCCGCAATGCTCTCGAAGTACCAGTCCTGCCCTCGGTTGTCCGCGTTCAACTGCCAGTTATAACGGCTGGTGTTGTTGCCGCCATAACGATTCAGCGGCACGTTGAGATCGGAAAGCTGCGCCGCGGTGCCGTAGGCAATGCCATAAACTCGCGGGTCGATGGCGCGCCGGTTCGCATTGGCGTCCACCGTGACGTTGGCTGTGGGGTTCTGCGCCAGGGCAGCCGTGCAAAAGAGTAGGAAGACCAAGAGTCCCTTGATCGATGTAATGCATTGAATGGTAACATTGGCGCGCTGCTTGCGGCCGCGGACCTGGATTTCCCCTCGGGACCCGTCATAACTCCGGCCCGAACTCAGCGCAGTGCTAAGCTGCGCGTCGTTGCCGCTCTGCCCGCTTGGGCCGCCTGATGACGCAACAATCCTTCTGCTGGCTACCCTGCGGCATTTCATGGCTGCTCTGGTTCTGGTAATTTCGGCCATTGTTGCTTCTCTCCCCCTCTGGCATCCTTTGCTTGGTTCCGTTATACTTCAACTAAATTATTCTTCAATGGTCAATTCTGATGACGGCGTCATCCTTTGACAACATAGCGAAAGTCCCATTTCTCATCGGTACCCAGGTACTATCCCCTCATTCCAAATACGTTCCTGAAAATGCTTTGTCGATCATTTTATACTGTCGAAATCTTGTTCCTGCCAGCGGTGTTTGTGCTAATCTTGGCGAAGAGTATCCCGATTTTAAATGGTGGTTGCCACAAAATACTTCTGGAGGCGAGTTCATGGAACGCAAGAAAGCAACTGACTTCCCGCAGGAACTGCTCAACCTGTTTGATCATTATGTTCACGGCGAGATCAGCCGCCGCGACTTCCTGGACGGCGCCAAGAAGTATGCCGTCGGCGGCCTCACTGCGATGGCAATCTGGGAAAGCCTCCGACCGAATTATGCCTGGGCGCAGCAGGTGCCGGTCAACGACCCGCGCCTCAAAACCGAGCGCGCCACCGTGCCTTCGCCCCAGGGCAACGGCAGTATTCGCGGTTATCTGGTCCGTCCCGCAAACGCCACGGGCAAGCTGCCCGGCGTGATTGTCGTGCACGAAAACCGCGGCCTGAATCCTTACATCGAAGATGTCACGCGACGGCTGGGTCTCGCCAACTTCGTCGCCTTTGCCCCCGATGGCCTCACCTCGCAGGGTGGATACTCGGGCGACGACGAAAAGGGTGCTGAGTTATTCCAAAAGGTGGACAGAACGAAAATGTACGAGGACTTTATCGCCGCCGCGCGCTGGCTCAAGGGCCGTCCGGACTGCACTGGGAAAATCGGCGCCGTTGGTTTCTGTTTCGGCGGCGGAGTGGTCAACATGCTCGCCGTGCGCATGGGTTCTGATCTTT
>MEKX01000120.1:0-17089 GCA_001767075.1 Acidobacteria bacterium RIFCSPLOWO2_12_FULL_54_10
AAGGTAGTAGGTGGTTTGTGATTGATGTCTAATTCGATCAGTTCAACCACATCGGGAGTTGGCGTTGCAGTGTCTGTTGTGGTCCCAGCCTTCAATGAAGCCGAGCGCCTGCCGTCGACCTTAAACAAAATCGTGGATTTCCTTGCAGCGCGACCGTACAGCTACGAAGTGATTGTAGTGGATGACGGCTCCACTGATGCCACAGCGTCGATTGTAGAGAAAATTTATCAGCAATCTGGAACGGTTCGCTTGATCAAAAATCCGGGAAACCGTGGCAAAGGCTACGCGGTTCGCAACGGAATGCTTCATGCCGCAGGGCAATATCTTGTTTTCTCAGACTCTGATCTGTCCACTCCGATCGAGGATATTGATTTGCTGTTAAGCCCGTTGCAAAAAGGATATGACGTAGTCATTGGTTCACGAGCATTGCGGCCGGATTGGATTTACCCGCGCCAGCCTTTGTCGCGCCAGTTGGTCGGCAGGGTTTTCAACTATTGTGTTCGAGGAGTTACATTTCTAGCTATCCAAGATACACAATGCGGATTCAAGGGCTTTCGCCGGGATGCTGCTCAAGCGATTTTCTCTCGCCAGAGACTTACAGGATTCGGATTTGATGTGGAGTTGGCCTATTTAGCCAGAAAATATGGATTTCGCTTGCTGGAAGTCCCGGTGCATTGGAGTAATGATTTAGCTACAAAAGTGCATCCGTTTCGAGATGGTCCAAGAATGTTTTTGGATCTATTGCGGATTCGCTGGAATGATTGGAGCGGTCAATACAAGGACACTTTAAGTACTTGAACTGCTGACCAGGTAAAGTATTTTAACTAAGAATTCTTCGCATCAAAAAAACCATCGGATTCCAGCCGCCAGCAAGATCATGCCAGCTAAACCTGCGCCTAAATCATCCGCCACGACCCCCCATGCGCCTGGCCAATATCCCATCTTCCAAATTGGATAAGGTTTGAGAGTGTCCAGCAAGCGGAATAATAAAAATCCTGAGCCAACTGCCGGCCAAAGCGGCATGGCTCCATCTGTCATAAATGGGATGCCCAGAAGCGTGAGCAACTGCCCAGCGACTTCATCGAGTACGATTACCTGCGGATCCTCAGTATTGAAATGATGCAATGCGAAGGCAACAATCCAAATAGTCAGAGCAATTACAGCAAGGGTGATCAGAGTTAAATACAAAACAGGAGTCTGTATGCCGGAAAGTAAAGTCCGAAATCCGAGATACAGCAAAACTCCCAAGGCCGATCCGTAGGTTCCAGGCATGATGGGCAGATAACCAGCCCCCAGCCCGGTGGCAATCCATACAGACCACCTATGATGAGCTTTACCTGGATTCACCGGATTATTGAAAGGATCAAACTATTGAATCACTTCATAAATCAGCGGTTGGGATTCCGGTTGCGCGGAGGAGATGTGGAACGCATCTTCCACCATCTGAGAAGCCTCTTCGACTGGCGCTGCATCATTGAAGTAGATGGTGCAGAGCCGTTCACCCGCCTGGATATGGTCACCAACTTTATGTTCCAGCACGATGCCAACAGCCGAGTCCTTGTGTGAATTCTTCGATGTTGATCCGCTGCTCAACAAGGCCACCGCTTGTCCGATCTCATCAGCAGAGACGCGGGAAACATAACCTGCGCGTGGTGAGGAAATGATATGTTCGGCGGACGCATTCGGAAGCAGTTGGAAGTTTTCAATCACATCGGGGTTGCCACCCTGAGTTTCGATCATCTGGCGGAATTTCTTTAATGCAGATCCGTCATTCAACAAACGGAACATCTGTTCTTTGGCGCTTTCCAAAGAGGTCTCGGGACGAGCCACAATAACCATGCGAGCTGCCAACTCAAGAGAGACATCCACAAGATCAGCTGGCCCATTGCCACGCATAGTCTCAACTGCTTCCATTACCTCCAACGCATCTCCGATCGCATTTCCAAGAGGCTGGTTCATATCGGTAATAACGGCGACCACTTTTTTCCCAAGCCGCTTGCCGAGAGTGACCAACATTTGAGCTAGCCTGCGGGAGTCTGTAATTTTTCTCATCAACGAGCCGGAACCGGTTTTTACATCCACCACAAGTTCGTTGACTCCACATGCGAGCGCCCCGGATAGAAGTGAAGCTGCGATCAGCGGAGCACATTCGGCAGTTCCGGTTCGGTTTCTTAATTGGGCAAGCTTGAAGTCAGCAGGGACGAATTCCTCGGTTTCGCTCAGTACCACCACCCCAGTTTTCTTAAGAGCGGATTTGAATTCCTGAGCTTTCAGCTTGGCCTTAAAACCAGGGATGGCATTTACTATTTCCGCAGCAGCGCTGGTGTGCAGCAGGGGCGTTCCTGAAAGCAACGGCACTGGAATTCCTGCACATGCAACCAGCGATCCAACGATCAAACTAGTTTTATCCCCCACCCCTCCAGTAGAACAACCGCCGACTTGCGGAGTTCCCAAATCTGACAAATCCACCTTTGGTGTAAGGGAAGTAAGGCTTTCTGTCCAGTCTGATAATTCCTGGTCGTTCATTCCATTAAAATAGATTGCCATGAGCAGGGCTGATGCCTGATAGTCCGGTAATCTGCCACTCGAAAATTCCTGCAAGAAGAAATCAATCTCTTCTCTAGCGAGATCGCCGCCACTACGTTTCCTGTGAATTAAGTTAACCGCTTGCATGGGTGTAATTTATATCTCCTGAACTGGACCTCAGATGGAATATCGGGATCTCCGGTGGGCATCCCAAACGCACAGGTAAAACGACCCGTCCGATTCCACGGCTCACATAAATTTGAGTTTTACTCAAGCGCTGCAAGCCGCTTCGGAACGGTCGGTTGTACATCGCGTTCAATCCGGGAACGCGGACCTGACCGCCATGCGTATGGCCGGAAGCGACAAAATCGATTCCCTCCCGCACAGCTTCCAGGAAAATGCTGGGATTGTGGCACAGCAAAATCCGCGGAATGTCCTGGGGCATACCTTTCAATGCTTTTGCCAAGTCGCAGCTATACCAAACATCATCCACACCAGCTAGGCCGATTCCCCCGCGCTCCCTTTGCAATACAACATGGCGATTCCGCAGGACTTGTATTCCATTCCCAGTCAATTGGTGTTCGATGCTTCCGGCATCCGTGCGATGGTCATGGTTCCCAAGAACGGCGAACACTCCTAAATTTGCTTGCAATTTCCCCAAGGCCTTTGCAACTGGCTCTATATGGACCCAAGAACGAGTTACAAAATCTCCTGTAAGTAATACCAAGTCAGGGGATTTATAATTAATAAGTTCCACCGCATGTTCCACTTCTCGCAAAGATACAAATAGACCATGGTGTACGTCGCTTAGCTGCGCCGCTCGCAATCCATCCCCTTGTTCCGAATTTCCACTGAGGAAAATGTCCAGGTTGGAGAATTCCGGCAAGCGCGGATAAGTAGGTCGATCTGCCAGCCACCGTCCCCAGCGCATGCGTGTTTGGCGAACAGGGCGCCAAGCCCAGTGGGTCTTTCGCCGGTCATCCAGGGTTGAAATAGGCATCAGGAAAGCCAATATACCTCACCACTTGCTCAAAGACGTTGCACAGCCTATCATCGGCAGGATCGAATTGCAAAGGGATTTTAACCCTACTACGCAGTTTGAACTCCGCTTTTCAAGCTAGACAATCCTTAATTGTATACGATAATCAGCGATTTAGGTTGTCCGGGTTAGCTATTTCTTGAATTAATTCAAATTTATGTATTTTTGCCTCATGCGACAACCCTGCTAAAACCTGTTTGCCGTGCTGGTCGTCCTCGGTTTCGATTAAGATTTCAATATCAGCAAAATCTGAAATCAACGGCTGAGTTTTCCAGGACCGCCGTAAATCGAGCACAGAAGCGCCATGATGTCTCAGGAAATCCAAAATGAATCCTAACTGGCTGGGCTCGTCTTTTACTCTTACAGCAATAGTTTGTGATCTTCCCTTAGCCGACATGCCTCTCTCGATAACGCGCTGAAGAATAAGGCTATCGATATTTCCCCCCGTGATGATAAGGACAACCCTGGAACCAGGTTTTACTCCAGCTTCGTGCAACTTTTTTCTGGTTTGAGGATCCAACAGCGCCGCCACACCCAGTGCCCCTGCTCCTTCGGAAACGAGTTTTGCTTGTTCAAGCAGGAAGAGGATTCCCTGATAAATTTGGACATCATCTACCTGGAGGGCGGCATCGACCAAATCCTTGCACAAATGCCAGCAAATCTCACCCGGATGACGGACTCTTACGCCATCGGCAATCGTCTCCTGCGTAGGCACGTCGAGAGGCAGAACCGCTTCGGATTTTTGGCGATAAGCGTACCAGCTCCTCAAAAAAGCAGGCGCACAGGAACTCTGTATTGCGATAATGCGGGTCTGCGGGCATATCTGTTTTGCAATGGCTGCAACGCCTGCAATCAAGCCCGCACCTCCTACGGGAACCAGAATTGCATCCGGTGGGTTGTCTTTCATTTCTTCGAGCACTTCCCAACCCAGCGTCGCCTGGCCGGTGATGATTTCGATATCGTTATACGGAGAAATGAAATCGCGTTTCTCAGCGGGAGCAATCTTTAATGCGTACGCCAAAGAATCATCAAAACAATCCCCTACGAGCATCACTTTTGCTCCATAACGTTCCGTAGCGCGGCGCTTAGGCAAAGGCGCCCGTTCCGGCATTACGATCACGCAGTCCATGCCCAATTCCCGCGCCGCGTAGGCTACGCCTTGCGCATGATTGCCCGCGCTAGCGGCAATTACTTTATGCTGTCCACCCTGCTCTTTTAGCTGGTGCAGCTTGTAGGAAGCCCCGCGAATTTTGTAGGATCCGGTTCTCTGGAGGTTCTCTGGCTTCAACCAGACCTGAAATCCGGAGATTTCATCGAGCGCCGAAGATCGAAGCAGGTGGGTAGGTAACAGCATCGGTTGTACGATCTTCCAAGCATCAGCAATCTTGCAAGGTGCAAGTTGATCGCTAGCGGAAGCTGTGCTGGAAGAACCTTCTGCTGACATGTTAGATGGCTGTCTTGCTGTTCTGAGTGGGAAGTCCCAATGATGGATTATAATCGGAACCGATGCAAGTTATCCGAATGACTTCCAATGCCCGTTCATTGCTAAAGCCTTATGGAGACTAGAGCAGGTACTGCACTCATTTTGCTCCAAGCCACTCCAGCAAGTAACGATTTTCCTCGGCTGGGCCGGAAAGCTTTACGACTGTTGAACCATTGGTTCCGTTGGTTACTTCTGCATGCGACTGCGTTAACTGTTCAGCCTGTGGTTTTTCCAAAACCTGGACGCTGTCGACTCCGACGGTGCTTTTTAGCTCTCGCACGATCTGTTCTACTGTGATCGCCTTAGCTTCAACCAATACTGTAGCCCTGTGGCGATCTCCCAACGGTGCGCACCATACGGCTTGAATGATGAGCCCCCGGCGCGTAAAACAGTTCAAAACGCGCATCATCGCGCCGGGAATGTTAAAGAAGTAAATCGCTATTCCATGCATTATATTTTCTCTTCCAAAAGCATATCTGTAAGGGCTGCGCCCGCGGGCACCATCGGGTAAACATTAGCTTCTGCTGGGCATTCCACCACCAACTGTGCCGCTCCCGGAGCTGACAAGAACTCTTTCAGTTGCCCTTCCATGTCAGCATCCGTATTCATCAGTTTGCTGGTTATTCCGTAAGCCTCCGCAATCTTGACGAAATCAGGATTGTCGTAGAGGTCCACTTCCGAATAACGCCGGTCCCAAAACAACTGCTGCCACTGTCGCACCATCCCCAGGTATTTGTTGTCAATGATCATGATTTTTACCGGCAGCGAATAGCGCTGAATCGTTGCTAGTTCTTGAATGTTCATTTGAAATCCGCCGTCCCCAGAAACACAAATTACCTGGCGGTGCGGGAAGGCCAATTGCATACCGACAGTCGCTGGCAACGCAAAGCCCATGGTTCCCAACCCGCCCGTGGTGACAAACTGTCGTGGGTGGTCGATGCCAGAGGCTCGTTGCGCTGCCCACATTTGGTGCTGTCCCACGTCTGCTGCTACGAGCGCATCAGGGTCCATCATCGAAAAAAGCATTTCCAATACTTTTGTTGGTGAAGGCTTGCCGGTTCCAGCCTTTTCCTTTGTCGGGGGATTATGAACCGACTTGCACTCCTCCGTCCAACCGTTCCAGTTCTTCAAGGTTGGAGGTATGACGGAAAGAAATTCTTCCGCGGTCTCCTTTAGATCGCCGACAATCGGCAATTCCACTGGCCGCACTCGATCCAATTGTGCAGGATCAATTTCAAATTGGACAATTTTTGCATGCTTGGCGAAATGAGCAGGATCGCCGGTAACACGATCATCCAATCGTGCGCCAAGCACGATCAGTAAATCTGAATGGCTGATCGCAATATTTGCCTGTTTCGTGCCGTGCATCCCGACCATGCCGAGGTAATAAGGCCTTTCTTCCGGGATGGTTCCAAGCCCATGCACGGTTTGCACGGTTGGCACATGCATCCGGTCCAGCAACTCTCTCACGATCTTGGTTGCCCCGGACCATTTTGCTCCGGCTCCCACGAGCGCTACGGGGCGCTGGCTTGCCTGTAGCATTTCGATTAAGCGATCG
The DNA here is from genome assembly GCA_001767075.1 of Acidobacteria bacterium RIFCSPLOWO2_12_FULL_54_10. Lineage (GTDB taxonomy): Bacteria > Acidobacteriota > Terriglobia > 2-12-FULL-54-10 > 2-12-FULL-54-10 > 2-12-FULL-54-10. Next base: position 6,607 of record MEKX01000120.1, read on the forward strand.
AACTGCAAGGTCTGCTTGCTCTGGTGGAGATAACCCGGAACCTCGACATGTTCCGGATATTCCCATTCGTCGACTTTTTCTTTCAGCACATCTACTGGAATATCAATCAACACCGGGCCGGGGCGTCCGGAACGCGCGATGTAGAAAGATTGAGCAATCAAGCGTGGAAGCTCTTCGGTTTTCATGACTACGCAATTGAATTTAGTAATCGGCAGGGTCATTCCTACAACGTCGGTTTCCTGAAATGCATCCGTGCCGATAACGGGACGGCGCACCTGACCGGTGATGCAAACCAATGGGATACCATCCATCTTTGCGTCAGCAATGCCAGTGACTAAATTCGTGGCTCCGGGGCCGGATGTCGCCAGGCACACGCCATGCCGCCCACTCACACGAGAATAACCTTGCGCAGCGAACGTAGCTCCTTGCTCGTGACGTGTGAGAATGTGACGAATGGGGCTGTTGAAAAGAGCATCGTAGAGTGGGATGTTTGCCCCGCCAGGATAGCCGAAAACAATCTCCACGCCCTCTTTACGCAAACACTCTAAAACGATTTCTGCCCCTGTTGTAGGCATTTCAATTTCCTCCTAATTTACATTGCCGTTTCTAGGCAATAGACAGCATCCGATACCGCACATATCAGTTAATTCTGCGGCTTAGGCGGATTCTTCTGCAGCCAAGCCATCATCGACCGTAGTTGCTGACCGACTTCCTCTGCTTTGTGATGTTTTTCTTGCTCTCGCAAGCGGTTAAAATTGGGGCAGCCCTTTTCGTTTTCGGCAATCCATTCTCTTGCAAAAGACCCGTCTTGAATGTCTTTCAAGATTTGTTTCATGCGATCTTTCACTTCCGGCCCAAGCACACGCGGTCCGCGGGTCAGGTCGCCATATTCGGCTGTGTTGCTGATTGAATACCGCATGCGAGCCAAGCCACCTTCGTAGATCAAATCCACAATCAGTTTCATTTCGTGGATACATTCGAAATAGGCCATTTCAGGCTGATAGCCTGCCTCCACCAGGGTTTCAAACCCCGCTTTCATCAAGGAGGTTAAGCCTCCGCATAGCACGGATTGCTCGCCGAAAAGATCCGTTTCTGTTTCTTCGCGAAAAGATGTCTTCACCACGCCTGCGCGCGTGCTTCCAATGCCGCGTGCATAAGCCAAACCATAATCAAAAGCCTTTCCTGATGCATCCTGAGCTATGGCAACCAAAGAAGGCACTCCGCCGCCCTCCTGATAAACTCTACGGACCAAATGTCCAGGCCCTTTGGGAGCAACCATGACAACGTCATTCGTGGGAGGGGGCACTATCTGCCGGAAATGTATACTGAACCCGTGAGAGACCATGATGACCGCATCTGGTTTCAGATTCGCCCGTATCTCGCTTTCGAAAAGAGCCCTGTGATGTTCGTCCGGGACTAATATCATAATCAAGTCGGAACGCCGGACTGCTTCAGGCACTGCAACCACTTCAAAACCGTCCAGAGTAGCCTGTTTCGCTGACGCCCTGCCTGGCGCTAGTCCGACGATCACGGAAAGGCCGCTATCTCTTAAATTTTGCGCCTGCGCGTGCCCTTGGCTTCCATATCCGATCATCGCGATACGTTTGCCTGTTAAAATGTCCGCTTTCACATCACTGTCATAAAATATTTCCATTGGTGCCGTTCCTTTCGCTTAAGTCAGGTCCACGGAATGATACGGGACTTTGATTGGGGTGAAATACATAGGAGCAAATATTGTGATCATGAATTTCATTTCAATTTATTTCTAGGGAGTATTCATGGATATTAATTTGGTGAGCTAGATTTCATTTACTGACACAGGCAAAATCAAATATCTCATATCAACTCAGATTAAAATTATTACCAAATATATTGATCGTCAGGGGTCATTTCATCAATATTACCCACAAAGGGTATATTTGTAAAATTCATAATTATTATTGTTTTCATAAAGTATAGTTATAACACGAAACACGAGCCAAAGGAAGTATCTTGTGCTTGAGTGTGCGATTCCAGTAATCTGTATCTAATGGAACAATCGTACGCTTTGGTAGCTTACCTACCGTCGCAACTTGGCGAGTTTCTCGATGGTTTACGTCGGCGCTTGAATCCTTCTTTCGGCGATTGGCTTTCCCACATTACTATACTGCCCCCTAGAGCAATATGCAGTCAGCAAGAGGCAGCAATTACGACCCTTCGTGACAAATGCCATGAGGTGGAACCATTTGCAGTTACTTTAGGTGATATTTCTGCTTTTTGGCCGGTAACGGGCGTAGTTTACTTATCTCTCAGCAGCGGCTTCCCCGAATTGTTAGATCTTCATCGTCGGCTAAATTGCAAAGAAATCGAACAGAAAGAGCAGTATTCGTACTTTCCTCATATTACCATCGCGCAAGGGCTTGATGAGAATGGGGTTCTATCCATAAGCCGCGAGGCCTCGATGGCATGGGCAACTTACAAGGGAGAGCGTAGCGTAAGGATCGAACTGCTTTCGTTAGTTAATCATACCCCTGATAATCGATGGGTTAATATCGCCCAAGTTCCTTTAGGGAAAATTTTAGTACCTTCCTGTCAATAGTTTGTAATTCCACTTCTGGAAAACTGCACAAGTAGAAAAAAACGCCTACTTAAATCATTTGACTCGAATCCTTCCAATATCCTTTGTATTTAGATGTATCTTTCTTGTTAACCACAACATTTAGGACTGAAAACTAATTTCCGCCGCGACAGATTGTTGCTTTCTCCTGGTTATTCAAAAAGATTCCACATTTTCCTTGACAAGTACATTAGGCTGCTTTAGGGTAACGAGTGGTTAAAAGTGGGAGAAAGTAGATAATTCTGGCGGACTGGTGGCGTTTTAGGCTCATCCAGGCTTAATATATGCTTCGTGGCAATTATCCAGCGCGAGTTGACGAAAAAGGCCGCCTGAAAATCCCTGCGCCTTTCAAGCAGGAAATCGAAAAGAGCTACGGTAGCCAGTTTTGCATCACGAGCCACGATGGCCAGTTTGCTCGGATATATCCATTCGAAGAATGGATCAAGATTGAAGAGAAATTAGCTCACAATCCCAGCTTCAATAAAACGCGTCGTAAATTTCTCGATAGAACCAACTACTACGGTCAAATCGTCCAGTGGGACAACCAAGGTCGGGTTTTGATACCTGCGGTCCTGCGCGAATCCGCTGAGATGAAGGGTGAAGTTGCGGTATTAGGGAATTTGACTTACCTGACGGTTTGGAACAATCAGCGGTTCCTGGAGGAAATCCGCAATAACCCGATCACCTCAGAGGATGAACGGATATTGGATGAGTTGGGGATATAACGTGACGGATTGTTTTGAAGGAGCAAATCTCGATTGCCATGCACATCCCGGTATTAACTGGGGAAGCTATCGAATGGCTGGCCATCAAGCCAAGCGGAATCTATTTGGACGCCACGATCGGAGCGGGCGGGCACTCCCTGAGGATTCTAGAGAGGCTCACGACGGGGCAACTGATCGGAATAGACAGAGACCCGCAAGCAATTGCGATTGCACAGGAACGATTATTCGCGTACAAACAGCAGCTCAGAATAGAGCAGGAAAATTTTGCTCAGATACGACAGCTGCTGCAACGGATTGGAGTTTTAGCTGTGGACGGGATTTTAGCTGACCTCGGGTTATCACAGATGCATCTGGATTCTCCGGAGAGAGGATTCAGCCTGAGGACGCCTGGTCCCTTGGATATGCGCATGGACCCAAGGGGCGAGTTGACAGCAGAAGAGATTGTAAACCGGCATGACGAGCGCGAGCTAGCCACACTGATTTACAAATTTGGAGAAGAAGGGAGGTCGCAGAGAATAGCCAGAGCAATTGTCCGGGCGCGGCCCATTAAAAATACGGTCCAGTTGGCAAACCTGATCGAAGCCTGCTCGGGGAGCAGGCGGGCAGCGCCCCGGACAAAACATCATCGCATTCACCCTGCGACAAAGACCTTTCAAGCTCTTCGAATAGCAGTCAACCAGGAACTAGAATGCCTACAAGATTTTCTAGCAAGCGCTCCGCAATGCCTGGCTCCTGGCGGACGGTTGGTCATCATCAGTTTTCATTCCCTGGAAGACCGGATGGTAAAGCAAGCATTTCGGAAATGGCACCAAGAGGGCCATATGAGAAATTTAACGCGCCACGTGGTAAAGCCGTCCTTGGATGAGATTCGAAATAACCCCAGATCGCGTAGCGCACGATTGCGAGCCGCCGAGCGGATGCCCGCAGGTGATCAATAGTTCAATGTATTTATATCTATCATTTCGAGTAACGAGAGGAACAACATGAACCAAATATACTATGTCAAGCCCATTCAGAATGGCCGCCAAGTGCCTGTGCATGAAGCCCAGGTTCCAAGGCAGTATGTTTGGATGACGGTTTGGGCAGTAGTTGTATTTGGGGCTGCTTTTTGGCTCGCTTGGCAGCGGTATCAGGGGGTAGAGGAAGGCTATCAGTTGGAAGCTTTACTCCAGACGAAGCAGCAAATTCTGGAAGCGAACCGTAAGCTCCGTTTGGAAGAAGCTTTTCTGGGTGACCCAATGCGCGTGGAAACTATCGCCAGGATTGAACTGGGCATGACCACTCTTTCACCCCGGCAAATATTCAGAGACGGGTCTATGCCGAATAGCGAGCAAGCACAGACATTGGCCAGAAACGAACGTCCAACAACGTCACTGCCGACAACCGCTAGAAATGTTGCTCTGGCTGTGCCGCACTAGTATGGAAAGCGCAATTTCCGCGCCGGGCAATTTGAGCGGGTGGAAGCATTTCGGGAGGGATGGTTTCTGTGCTCAGACGCCGGTTTTTGATTGTGCCAGCGCTGCTTGGTGTTTGGTTAATCTTAATTCTTGCCCGTCTTGGTCATCTCCAAATTTATCATCATGAATTCCTAACCCGGCAAGCGCGCCGTCAGCAAGAACGTACGGTAGAGGTCAGCCCTATACGGGGAGTTATATATGACCGTAATGGCAGCCCTTTGGCCATTAGCGTGGAAGTTGACTCCGTGTTTGCGGTTCCATCCGAAATTTCCAATTCCCGTACTACCGCAGTTAAGTTAGCGCCAATCCTTGCTTTGAATATTAAAGAAGTGCAGAAAAAACTGGAAGGTTCCCGATCCTTTAGCTGGGTGAAGAGAAAAGTCACCGCCAAAGAAGCCGCTAAAGTCCGCCAGTTGGAGTTGCCTGGAATATACTTTCAAAAGGAAACGAAGCGCTTCTATCCAAAGCGTGAATTGGCCGCCCATGTATTAGGTCATGTTGGAATGGATGATCAGGGTCTGGCAGGTATCGAACTGGAGTACGATACTTTGCTACGAGGCAAGCCAGGGCAATTGCTCATCGAGCGTGATGCCCGGCAAAGGGGATTCCGTCGTGCTGGCCATCCACCCGAGCCAGGCAGCAATCTAGTGCTCACATTGGATGAAAACATACAGCACATTGCTGAGCAAGAACTCGCCGCTGTAGTCAAGCAATCCAGAGCCGTTGCAGGAAGCGTAATCGTGCAGGATCCGTTTTCTGGTGAAATCCTGGCTCTTGCCAACGAGCCTACGTTCAATCCCAATCGATATGCGGATTTTAGACCAGCAGCACTCAGAAATTGGGCTACGAATTCTTCTTATGAACCCGGCTCCACCTTCAAAATCATTACTCTGGCTGCAGCCCTAGAAAATAATGTTACATCTGTGGATGAAATGATTGACTGCCAGTTGGGTTCTATTGTTTTGGCTGGGCATACGATTCGGGATCATACGCCATTCGGATTGCTTTCGGTAATGCAGATATTTGAGAAATCCAGCGATGTTGGGACCATTAAACTGGCCCTTCGGGTCGGTAATGATGAACTCTACCGACATATTAGAAAGTTCGGCATAGGCGAGCCTACGGGGATCGAACTTCCAGGCGAAGCTCGCGGACTCACGAAGCCTCCCGATCGTTGGTCGAAGATATCCATTGGTGCAATCGCCATGGGGCAAGAGATTGGAGTGACGCCGTTGCAAATGGTTGGCGTGGCCTCTGCCATAGCCAATGGCGGCTGGTTAATGAAACCGATGATTATACGTACCGATGGCACAACCAACGCATCTACAAGCCAGGATTTAAACCAGCGAAGACGGGTGATTAGTGCGGAAACCGCTGCCACGATGCAAACAATGATGGCCAGCGTTGTAGAAGTGGGTACTGGAAAGTTAGCACGCCCGGAAGGGTATGATGCGGGCGGAAAAACCGGAACAGCGCAGAAGATTGACCCGGAAACTAGACGGTATTCTTACACGGACCACGTCGCGTCGTTTGTTGGTTACGCTCCTGCCGTGGCTCCGCAATACACAATACTGGTTGTCTTGGACTCTCCACGCGGGATATATCATGGTGGCGATATTGCAGCACCGGTATTTAAAAAAATAGCGGAACAAATCCTGGCGTATAAGAACATCCCGCCTACCGTGCCTGGCAAGCTATCGATTGCCCGGTCGACTCCACGGACAATTCAGCCAGTTCAGGAAGAAGAAATCGAGAGTGAACCGGTGCAACTGGTAAGTCTGGATTCTGGTACGGTAGCGCCTAATTTCCTTGGCCAGACTGTGCGGATTGTTACGGAAGAATCTTTGCGCGATAGGATCGCCGTGGACCTTGTTGGCAGCGGCATCGCCTATAGGCAGATGCCTTCCCCAGGGAGCGCTCTCGCGGAGGGACAAAAAATTCGAATTTGGTTCCGAGTCGGAGAAAAAGTTGAAAAAGACCAAAGAACTCCGAATGTGCCTCGGGAGTCATCGCCAAGGCCGGTTTTCAAATCACCTGCTACCGACAAGGCTCTCACTGCCGCTGCCGGGTGAAGAATGACACTTCAACAGTTGTGTTCAATTCTTCCTGAGGCGCGTTTGGTTGGAGACGCAGGGCGGCAAATCAACTCGATCCGATATGATTCCCGTCGCGTAGTTAAAGGAGATGTTTTTTTTGCTATCCCAGGTTCGAAAGTAGACGGATCGAAATTTATACCAGAGGCTCTTGAACGCGGCGCCGCGGCGATTGTTTCAGAATCTGGCCCCGGTGATCTATTACAGGTTCATTCAGTTTCTTGGGTGCAAATACCGGACGCAAGATTGGCGCTCGCACTGGCTGCGAATAGTTTCTACGACTATCCATCTAAAGGCATCAAATTAATTGGAATTACTGGCACGAACGGCAAGACGACGGTGGCATTTTTGGTGGCATCCATCCTGAACGAAGCAGGGTGGAAACCCGCTCTATTCGGTACCGTCGGGTATTGGCAGACCTATGGTGTGGGCGAAGTACAAAAAGCTGTTCCGAACACCACACCTGAGTCACTGGACTTGCAGCGTATGCTCCGCGAAGCCGCTAACGGAGGCGCCAAAGGCGCCGTTATGGAGGTGAGTTCCCATTCACTCGCTATGCATCGCGTTACTGGCTGCCAGTTCCATACCGCCGTTTTCACCAATTTCGGAAGAGATCATCTGGATTTCCATAAGGACCTGGATAGCTATCAAGCGACCAAGGAGAAATTACTTTTGCAGTCTCAATTCGGCACCGTGCCAAAATTTGGCGTCTTAAACGCGGATGACGCCAGGTGCGTAGCATTGAAGGCAAAAACCGAAAGCAGAATTATTACCTTTGGAGTTGAATCCCGTGCTGATGTCACACCAAACAAGTGGAAAGCCACGGCGAAAGGCCTGGATATCACTGCGGCTACTCCAAGCGGGAATATCGAGTTGCATTCAAAGTTGGTCGGACGCCACAACATTTCGAATCTGCTGGCGGCGACGGCGACGGCATTGACACTAGATATTCCATTGGCAGTGATCCAGCGAGGAATTCTTGCCGTACAAGTTCCAGGCCGCATGGAATCCATCCAAGAAGGCCAGCCGTTTTCAGTATTTGTAGACTATGCGCACACGGATGATGCTTTGCGGAATCTTATTGCTTCGTCAAGACAATTGACGCCAGATGGCCGGATTTTGCTGGTATTTGGCTGTGGGGGGGATCGAGACCGCTACAAGCGGCCTCTCATGGGAATTGCGGCGGGGCAATGTGACCACATATTTCTTACCTCGGACAATCCCCGTTCGGAGGATCCGATTCAGATTTTGAATGATGTGATGGTTGGACTGCAAAAAGTTGGAGCGAACTATACTGTAGAGCCCAATCGCGGACAAGCAATCTACTTAGCACTCCAGGCCGCGCATCCGGCGGATACAGTACTAATTGCGGGCAAGGGGCACGAAATTTTTCAAATCCTTCGCGATGGCTCTGTTCCATTTGATGATCGCGAAACGGCCCGCAGAATTCTCCATGAATTAGGGTTCCAATCATCTGGAGAACCGAACGAAAAAGATTGAGACATTGTTGGCCAGATCATGCGACTCACACTGGGCGAAATTTCGAAAATAGTCGGAACTGTGACACTGGTTCGTCAAGACCAGCACACAAACGGCGGTTCCATCGATTCCCGAACTGTGAAGCCAGGGAATATTTTTTTTGCGATGCCTGGAGAGAGAACAGATGGGCACGAGTTTGTCGAAGCAGCACTAGCAAAGGGAGCCGCTGCTGCCGTGATTTGCGACCGAAGATTGAATTCATTTCCATCTCTCTTGCAGCCCAAGCTAATTGCAGTTCAGGACCCGCTGATAGCTATGCAGAAGATTGCAGCAGAGGTTCGCCTGCGCTGGGGAGGGCCTGTTGTTGCGGTGACGGGCAGTGCAGGCAAAACAACCACGAAGCGAATGATTGCTGCGTTGCTCGGCACGCGGTTCCGCGTTGTACAGAATGAAGGAAATCTCAACAACCATATCGGTCTGCCGCTCTCGTTGATGTGTCTTGAGAGAGAAACGGATGTTGGGGTTTTTGAGTTTGGCATGTCAGCGCAGGAGGAAATTCGCGCGCTGGCGCGAATAGCAGCGCCGGACGTCGCGGTGGTAACCAATGTTGGGCCAGTACATTTGGAATTTTTCCCCGACGTGGATGCGATTGCCCGGGCGAAATTTGAATTGATCGAAGAGCTGCATCATCAGGCATTCGCGGTGCTGAACGGGGATGATCGTCGAGTCGCTAAATTCGGAGCTGGGATGGAAGCAAGGACGCTGTATTTTGGCATGGGAGACAAGGCAAATTTCCGGGCGGCGCAGGTTACTTCAAAGGGCGAAAGCGGGGAAGAATTCACTCTGCTAGTGAAGCCCAATCCAGGGGTAAAACCAGGGGAAATTTGGAAAGGCAAACGCTCGGTTCCCTCGGTTCTCTCGGTTCCCACAACAAACGCGGTTCCATCAACAGACGTCAGGTTTCATGTTCCTTTGATGGGCAGGCACAATATCCTGAATTTTCTTGCGGCGGTCGCCGTCTGTCATATTTTTGGAATCCCGCCAAACGAATTGCAGATTGCTGCGAAAAGTCTGCATGCCGAACCATTGCGCGGCGAGATTGTGCGAACGGCAACAGGAGCAACGATCATCAATGATTGCTATAACTCGAACCCGGAGGCGCTGGACGCGGCCTTAACCTCGGTGGCGGCGCTGCCCGCGCAGCGGAGAATCGCGGTTCTCGGAGAAATGAAGGAACTGGGACCAGCTTCGGAGTCACTGCATTTGCGCAGTGGCCAGCGAGTTTCTGAACTGGGTTTCGATTTTCTGATTACGGTTGGAGAGATGGCGAGGCCGCTCGAAGAAGGAGCACGGGCAGCGGGGATGAGCGCAGAGAATCTGCTGCATGTTGATACGCCGGAAGAAGCCGGCGAGCGAATGAGGGAGATGCTGCGCGCTGGAGATGTGGTGTTGTTGAAGGCGTCGCGGGGTGTAAAGCTGGAAAAGGTCTGGGAGCGTTTGGATACTGCAACAGCAAGCAGCGGACGCGAAAGCGGGAAGAACGCCAAGCTCAAGACATAGAGGAACCAATATTGCTTTACTATTTGTTCTACGAACAACTGTTTGAGTATTTCAGCCCGTTCCGGGTTTTCCGGTACCTGACATTCCGGACTGCGTTCGCAAGCATCACGGCATTGCTCATCTGCCTGGTGCTGGGGCCGTGGCTGATCCGGCGGCTCAAGGAATTTCAGGTGAGCCAGTACATCCGTGAAGAAGGGCCGCAATCGCACCAATCGAAATCCGGCACGCCCACCATGGGTGGTGTGCTGATCAACGTGTCGATTCTTGTGCCTACGCTTTTGTGGGCTGATCTGCGGAATCCATTTGTTTGGCTGGCGATGCTGGCAACGCTGGGGTTCGGCATCATTGGATTCCTGGATGATTATTTCAAAGTCAAGCGAAAGCACAATCGGGGACTTACGGGCAAATCCAAAATCTATTTGCAGATATTGGTGAGCTTCCTGGTAGGCGTTTCACTGTTGGTTTTAACGGCGCGCGGGGTTTACTCGACACATTTGATTGTGCCGTTCTTTAAGCAATTCACGCCGGACCTGCTGATTCACTCATTGCTAGATCATCCCTACACGTACCCGC
>MEKX01000120.1:17099-30244 GCA_001767075.1 Acidobacteria bacterium RIFCSPLOWO2_12_FULL_54_10
TTCACTCATTGCTAGATCATCCCTACACGTACCCGCTGGGATTTTCATTTTTCTTTTTGTTCGTGGTGTTGGTGATCATGGGGTCCAGCAACGCCGTGAATCTGACGGACGGGCTGGACGGGCTGGCGACGGGTTGCACCATCATAGCAGCGGGAGCGCTGACGGTGCTCACTTACGTGACCGGACATGCGGTCTTCGCCAGCTATCTGGAGATTCAATATTTGCCGCAAGTGGGAGAGGTTACGATTTTCTGCGGCTCGATGGTGGGAGCCTGTTTGGGATTCCTGTGGTATAACGCGCATCCGGCGGAAGTCTTCATGGGCGATGTTGGATCGCTCGCCTTGGGCGGAGGCATTGGAACGGTGGCGGTGATCACCAAGCAGGAAATTTTGCTGCTATTTATCGGCGGAGTATTTGTAGCGGAGGCTCTGTCCGTGATTTTGCAAGTGGCCTCTTTCCAGATGTACGGAAGGCGGATTTTCCGCATGGCTCCATTGCATCATCATTTTGAATTGCAGGGCTGGAGCGAATCAAAAGTCATCATCCGATTCTGGATCGCGGCTTTAGTGCTGGCATTGTTTTCACTGTCCACGCTGAAACTGCGTTGAAGGCAGAGAAAGGCGTATTGCATTGAACTCTAATACGGAAAGAAATCTGGCCAGCCGCTTTACCGTGGATCATAAGCTGTTCGGGGTGACTCTGGCGCTGGTATTCGGGGGGCTGCTGATGGTCTACAGCAGCTCGGCGGCATTGTCGGCGGATCGTTATGGAAGCGCAGAAATGATCTTCCTGCGGCAACTGGCATGGGTAATATTCGGAATGATTGGGATGTGGGTGATGATGCGAGTGGATTACCATTGGCTGAAGCATCCCGCGGTCTTGTTTCCGGCGATCTCCATTTCACTGGCGTTGCTTGCGGCAGTGCTGCTGGTGGACAAAGTGCAGCAAACCAACCGCTGGTTTCGCTGGGGGCCGCTTTCGTTTCAGCCTTCGGAATTGGCAAAGATCGTCCTGGTGATTTTTCTCGCTTACTGGATTGAAAAACGAGGCGAGAAAATCGATGATCTGCTTCAAACGGTAATCCCGGCTGTGGTTCTGGTGGGTGGAGCGGCGGGCTTAATCCTTCTAGAGAGGGACCTGGGTACGCCATTGGTTATCGGACTGGTGGCTGCAACACTATTTTTTATTGCAGGGATGCGTTATCAATATTTTCTTGGCTTAATCCTAGCCGCCATTCCGTTTTTGTATTTGATGATCTTCCGGGTAAGCTACCGCAGAGACCGCATTCTGGCGTTTCTAGACCCTTATGCCGATCCGTTGGGTGTTGGCTTTCAGACGATTCAATCCATGATCGCGGTGGGCACCGGAGGGGTGACCGGATTGGGCCTGATGAATGGCAAGCAGAAACTATTTTTCCTGCCTGAGCCGTTTACCGACTTTATTTTTGCTGTAACCGCCGAAGAGACCGGATTGATTGGTGCAGGGCTGGTCGTGGTCTTGTTTGGCATTTTCTTATGGCGTGGATGGGAGGCGAGCCTGAATGCACCGGATGATTTTGGCCGGTATTTGGCGGCCGGGTTGACATTGATGGTGATCTACCAGGCGTTCATAAACATGAGCGTAACTTTAGGGATGCTGCCGCCTAAGGGATTTCCGCTGCCGTTTTTGAGCTATGGCGGCAGTTCAATGGTGTTCGCGCTGATGAGTGCTGGAATCTTATTGAATATCAGCAGGCACGGAGCGTGGGGGCGAAAACTGCGCACCCTGGAAAGTCAGGCATGAAGTTATTGTGCGCTGCGGGCGGGACGGGAGGGCATGTCCTGCCTGCCCTAGTGGTTGCACAAGAGTTTTGCCGCCGCGACATGGAAAGACGCGTGTTGTTTGTGGGCACGGCCCGTGGAGCGGAAACGCGGTTGGTTCCGCAGGCGGGATATCCACTGGATTTGCTAACGGTAGGGGCGCTACAAGGGCAGGGAATTGGGGCGCGGTTGCGGACTTTGCTGGGGTTGCCAGCGGCGTTTTGGAAGGCTCTGCGAATACTGAAAGAATTCCAGCCGGATGTCGTGCTGGGGGTGGGCGGTTACGCTGCCGGGCCCGTGATGTTGGCGGCAATTTGGAAAGGGATTCCGGTTGCGGTGTTGGAGCCAAACGCCGTTCCGGGGCTGGCTAACCGCTGGGTGGGGCCTTATGTGGCGCGGGCATTTGTAGCTTTCGAAGAGGCTCTCCGTTTTTTTAGACCCGGCAAAGGGCGAGTGACCGGGATTCCGATTCGTCCAGAGTTTTTCAGCATACCCATAAAAACCCATCAGGCACCATTTACAGTGCTGGTTTTTGGGGGAAGCCAGGGGGCGCGGACTTTGAACCGGGCCGTGGTGGAGGCGTTGCCCTTCTTGGCTCAAAGAAAAGTTGATCTGATGATTCTTTTACAGGCCGGGCAGAAAGAATATGATGCAGTTAGGGACGCGTGCAGTAAAACGGATGCGCGCGTGGAGGTGTTTGCATATGCAGAACAGATGTCCGAACTATTTGGGAAGGCAGACCTGGTGGTATGCCGTGCAGGCGCGAATACGATAGCGGAGTTGTCGGCAGCGGGGCGAGCGTCGATTCTGGTTCCCTACCCGACGGCGGCCGACCAGCACCAGTTGCGCAACGCCGAGGCGATGGAAAGAGTGGGAGCGGCGCGGTTGATTGTGGATAAAGAATTCAGTGGAGAGCGATTTGCGAAAGAGGTGTGGGAGCTGCTGCACGATGCGGGAGAATTAAGAAGCATGGAGAAAGCAGCGCGAGCGGCGGCACATGCGGATGCGACAGAGAGGATCGTGGAGGAGATAGAAAGGTTGGGAGAGAAGAACAGGGCTTAATAATGATATTCCAAAAGAAATTTTCGTGATGCGGCAGAAAAAGTAAAAAATGTTTTTTCAGGCGCGGAGAGTACACTTCATCGGGATCGGAGGCAGCGGCATGAGCGGCATCGCCGAAGTGTTGCTGAACTTGCAGTATGAAGTGTCCGGCTCGGATTGGAAATTGTCGGCAGTAACGCAAAGGCTCGAGCAACTTGGGGCGCGCATTTGGGAAGGGCATGATCCGAAGCATGTGCAGGGCGCCGAGGCGGTGGTGACCAGTTCGGCGGTGAAGGCTGACAATCCGGAAGTGCTTGAGGCAAAGCGATTGCAGATTCCTGTGATACCGCGCGGGGAGATGCTGGCCGAACTGATGCGGCTGAAATTCGGCATTGCGATAGCGGGCAGTCACGGCAAGACGACGACAACTTCAATGGTGGCGGCCGTGCTGGGAGCGGCGGGGATGGACCCGACATTCGTGGTCGGCGGCAGAGTGAACAGCCTGGGCAGCAACGCGAAGAGGGGGAAGGGTGATTTTATGGTGGTGGAGGCGGACGAGAGCGACCGGTCCTTCCTGCACCTGGCTCCGATCGTGGCCGTGATTACAAACATTGACCGCGAGCATATGGACTGCTACGGGACGCTGGAAGAATTGCGGCGCGCCTACGCGGAGTTTGCGAATAAGGTTCCGTTCTATGGCGCGTGCATCCTGTGCGCGGAGGATGAAAATATCCGGACGATACTGCCGCAGTTGCGGCGGCGCGTGGTGACCTATGGAGCCGAGAGTGTGGCGGATTTGATGGCGCGGGAGATTTCGTGCGGGCATATGCAATCGCGGTTCCGGTTGCAACATCGCGGCGAAGATTTGGGCTGGTTTCATATGCGAGTGCCCGGGCGGCACAACGTGATGAATGCGATGGCGGCAGTGGCCGTGGGACTGGAATTGAAAATTCAGCCGGAGAAGATTCGCGAAGCATTAGCGGGCTTCGGGGGCGTGGAGAGGCGGTTCCAGGTGCGCGGCGAGGTGGAAGGAATCACCGTGGTGGACGATTACGGGCACCACCCGGCGGAGATTCGCGCGACGCTGCGCGCGGCTGCGGATTGCGAGTACAAACGAGTGATCGTGGTGTTCCAGCCGCATCGCTATAGCCGCACGAGCCTGCTGCTGGATGATTTTGCGCGCTGCTTTGTGCCGTGCGATCACGTGCTGGTGATGGATATTTATGCGGCAGGCGAAGCGCCGCTGGAGGGCATTACATCAAAGACGCTGACGGACCGCATGGAAGCGACGAGCTTTTCGGCGGTGGAACATCAGCCCACCGCAGATGCCGTTGTGCGGCGGTTGCTGGAGATTACGCGGCCGGGTGATCTTGTGCTGACGCAAGGAGCAGGCAGCGTGTGGCAGGTGGGCGAGCAATTTTTAGAGGCGCTGCGGCAACGAAGCAGGAGCGCGGTGAAGGCGGGAAGCGGAAAGGCGTAGAAGAACATAACCATGAAATATCAGCTAGAAGAATATCACCGAAATGTTCCCGACGATGAGCTGCTTGCCGACTTGAAGCGAGTCGCTACTGAATTAAACAAAGATTCTGTCACGCGCGACCAGCAAGACGAACGAGGAAGATTTCACAGCGCGACCTTTTTTAGAAGATTCGGAAGTTGGTTTAAGGCACTTGAAAAGGCTGGGCTTCAAGAAACAAGGAATCTCAATATAACCGAAGAAGAATTGTTCCAAGACCTGGAAGAAACTTGGATAAAACTTGGGCGACAACCTAGGTATGAAGAAATGTGCGCCCCGCTTTCAAAGTTCAGTTCAGGTACTTATGAGAATCGCTTTGGAACTTGGAGAAAGGCATTAGAAAAATTCGTTAATTATATAAACAACGAAGAAAATATTTGTTCCGAGGAAGCAATCAGGAATTTAGAAATTGAGCCAAGTACCAGGCACAAAACAAAGCGAACGATAAATTGGCGGCTGCGCTTTATTGTGAACAGAAGAGATTATTTCAAGTGTAAAGCTTGCGGCAGGGCGCCAGCAACCGACCCAAGCATTATTCTGCATGTCGATCACATAAAGCCTTGGGCAAACGGCGGAGAAACAGTGCTTGAGAATTTACAAACGCTCTGTTCTATATGCAATATTGGGAAAAGTGATTTGGAATAAAAGTTTCCTATTTAAGCCATGATTCTCACCGACTTGGAATTCGTAAAACAGATGGAGGGCTGGGGGGCGAGCTTCCTTCCAGGACGTATGTTGAGCGAGTACACGTCGCTTGGCGTGGGCGGACCTGCGGACATGATCGTGATTCGGCGGGTGGAAGCGCTGGAGCCAGTGGTCGCGGGGCTGAGAGAGCGAGGGATTGAGTGGGGATTGCTGGGCGGCGGGACCAACGTTCTGCCTGTGGAAGAAGCCCACGGCAAAGTGTATTTGCGGCTGGCGACCGGAGCGGCGAGCGTTGCGTTTGATGGCATCGAGGCGAGAATCAACACTGCGGCAGAACTGGGGCGGTCGGTGATGGAATGCGCGATGAAAAATTTGGGAGGCATGGAAGGATTGGTGGGAGTGCCGGGGACCGTGGGCGGCGCGCTGCGGATGAATGCCGGAGCTTATGGAACCGAGATCGGGCCGCTGGTGCGCTCCGTGAAAGTGTTCCACGCAGCGGCGGGAAAAATTGAGGAGATGGTTGCTGAGCCGGGCAGGTTCCGGTATCGCAAAAGCAGTTTCGCGCCGGACGACATTCTGCTGGAGGTTCGGCTGCAATTGCAGGAGAGGCCGTTTAGGGAAATTCTGGATCATGTGAAGTCGCTGAACGAGCGGAGGCGGAAATCACAGCCGCTGAAAGAGAAAAGCGCAGGATGCATCTTCAAGAATCCGCCAGGACTCTCGACGGGAAAAATGATCGACGAGCTGGGTATGAAGGGGACGCGCGTGGGCGGGGCGGTGATCAGCGAGCGGCACGCGAATTTCATCGTGAACCGGTTTGAAGCGACCGCGACGGATATTTTCCGCTTGATGGATGAGATTCGGGAGCGGGTGCTGAAGGGATATGGGGTGACGTTGGAGGAAGAGGTGATTGTCTGGAAAAATTAAACGCTGGCTGGATAACCGGCATAGGAAGGAAAGCATGGATCAACAATCAGACAGAACACCGGATTGGCTGAACGAAGCGGAAGTGGTCGGCCAAGGCGAGGACGCTGCGGTCAAGCGGCAGAGAAGGGCTGCGAGCAGCAGAGAAAAAAGAAATAATTTCTTGCGGAGACACGCAGGGAAAATATCCATCGGCGTGGCGATAGCGGCACTCGCGGGATATGGGACGTGGGCTGTAAATGATACCTTGCAGAACCATGAGCGGTTCACGCTGGCGGAAGTGACGCTGTTGGGAACCGAGCATGTGGCGCAAAGCGAAATCCAGGAGAAATTCAGTTCGGACCGGGGCGGCAGCGTGTTCCGCATCCCGATGGAGGAGCGGCGGCAGGAGATCGAGCAGATCACATGGGTGAAGTCGGCATCGATTGGGAGATTTTTTCCCAACCG
Source organism: Acidobacteria bacterium RIFCSPLOWO2_12_FULL_54_10 (assembly GCA_001767075.1). Taxonomy (GTDB): domain Bacteria; phylum Acidobacteriota; class Terriglobia; order 2-12-FULL-54-10; family 2-12-FULL-54-10; genus 2-12-FULL-54-10. The sequence goes on from MEKX01000120.1 coordinate 23,472, forward strand.
GATCAAGGTGTATGTGGAGGAGAGGGTGCCGGTGGCATTTTCAGTGAGCGGAGATGGCATAGACTTGGTGGACGAAGACGGGGTGCTGCTGGGGTATCCGCCCGAAGCGAAATTCGACTTGCCGGTGGTTCGCGGGTTGTCGGAAAAGGACTCAGCAGAAGACAGACAAGCGAAGATGAAACTGTTCATGGCGGTCAGCAGGGAGATTGCCAGCGGAGATGAGAATTGGAGCAAGGTGGTTTCGGAAGTGGATTTGACCGACCCTCGTGACGCCCGGATCGTGGTTGCGGACAATGCCGGAGCCGTGCGGCTGCACCTGGGGAACGAAGGCTTTCTCAATCGGTACAAAACCTATATGGAGCATATCGGGGAGTGGCGGAAGAAGTTTTCCAACATTCAATCTGTGGATTTGCGATATAGCGGGCAGGTGGTCCTGAACGCCGATCCTGCGGCTCCGAAAGCAGCGGATAGGAAAAATAATTCAGGAACTGGCAACGTAACGGCAACGCTGGCGACACCGCAGGCCAAACAGCAACGATGAACTCACAGCGCGAATTACTGGCAGCTCTGGACCTGGGCAGCACGATGACCCGCGTGCTGGTGGCGGAAGTTTTGGAGACGGGAGGGGAATCGACTCTGCTGCGCTATGCAGGATTCGGAGAAGCACCATCGGAGGGCTGGCGCAAAGGAAACATCGCTGATCTGGATCAGGTGACGCACTCGGTGGCGAGCGCGGTGGAACAAGCGGCAAAGTCGGCGGGAGCGCAGATCGAATCCGTGGTGGCCGGAGTTGGAGGCGCACAGATCCAAGGGTTGACGAGCCGAGTGGGATGGACTCTTTCGCAGCGATCGCGGGAAGTGACGCGGGACGACATCCGGCAATTGCTGGAAGCAGCACGCAACATACCGCTGCAAAAGGACAGGGAATTATTGCACTTGGTGCCGCAGGAATTTGTGCTGGATACGCAGGAAGACATCCATGATCCGATGGGGATGAAGGGGATGCACCTGGAAGCCAAGGTGCACCTAATTACTACCTCCACTTCGGCCTCGCAGCATGTGGTTAGCGCCGTGAACAAGGCCGGGGTGCTGGTGGAAACCCTGGTTTGGGAAGCGCTGGCGGCAGGCGAAGCCTTGCTGACGCCGGAAGAAAGGGAATTGGGGGCGCTGGTGGCGGTGGTGGGAAACAGCAGCTGTGAAATTGTTGCCTACCGGCGGGACGGACTGTGCGCGTCGGCCAGCATGCCGATTGGCGGGAATCATTTCACCGGGGATATTGCGGTGGGATTGCATACCGCGCTGGCGGACGCGGAAGTGATCAAAAGGAATTTTGGTTCCATTTCGCCATCCTGGAGCCACAGCGGAGCGACCTTTGAAGTGCCCGGCGTAGGAAATCGCCCGTCGCGGTTCGTGCGGCGGGGCGCGCTGAATGAAATACTCGATCCGCGAGCGCATGAATTGTTCGATTTCATGCAGGAAGAATTGCGCAGGTTTGGAGCAGAGAACAGCCTGGGCGGGGGAGTGGTGTTTACCGGAGGCGGCGCGAAATTGCATGGCATTTGCGACTTTGCGGAAAAGTTTTTCCACGCGCCCGTGCGGATCGGATTGCCGGCAAGGATTGAAGGAATGCCGGACCTGCTGGAGTCGCCAGAATATGCGACGCTGACCGGATTGCTGCTCTACGGGCAGCGCATCCGGCGGCTAAGAAACCCGCGGCCTCGACCGCTGGCCAGCCGCTGGAAAACCCTCCTGGGCCGCACGATCCAGGAGAGTGTCCGATAAGAAACATTCGCTTTTCCATGGAAGAAAACGGCTGACTGGCTCGCGAGATTTCCTTAATGTATGACTGATACCTAAAATCCTGCACCGGGGAAGAAGCATGACGTTTGAAAACTTTGCCGCCGAGAAAGCCGTGAGATTCGAGTTCGAGGAAGACCAGCGCAACGGAGCGTGCATCAAGGTGATCGGCATCGGCGGCGGCGGATGCAACGCCGTCAACCGCATGATCCACGCAGGGCTGGAGGGCGTGGAATTTATAGTTGCCAACACAGACCTGCAAGCGCTGCAAATTTCGCAAGCGCCGGTGAAGGTGCAGATCGGCACAAAGCTGACGCAAGGGCTGGGAGCCGGGGCGAATCCGGAAATCGGGCGCAAGGCTGCGTTGGAGGATACGGAAAAACTGCTGGAGGTCCTGGAAGGGGCCGACATGGTTTTCGTGACCACGGGCTTAGGCGGAGGCACCGGAACGGGAGCCGCCCCGATTATTGCCAGCCTGGCCAATGAGCTGGGCGCGCTGACCGTTGCGGTGGTGACCAAGCCGTTCGCATTTGAGGGAAAACGCCGGCAATTGCAGGCGGAACAAGGGCTGACCGACCTGGCCGAGAGCGTGGATACGGTGATCACCATCCCCAACGACCGATTGCTGCAAATGGAAAGGAATACCGGCTTTTTTGAATCGTTCCGTCTGGCCGACGATGTATTACGGCAGGCGGTGCAGGGGATCAGCGACATTATCGTGATACCCGGCATCATCAACCGGGATTTTGCCGACGTGAAAACGATCATGCAGGGAATGGGATTCGCCGTAATGGGCACAGCGATGGCCAGCGGACCGAACAGAGCCGTGGAAGCAGCCACTCATGCCATATCAAGCCCACTCATCGAAGATGCCTCGATCGACGGGGCAAGGGGAATCCTGATTAACATCACCGGATCAGCCAACCTGATGCTCCAGGAAGTGAATGCCGCGTCCAGCATCATCCAGCAGGCCGCGCACGAGGACGCCAATATAATTTTTGGCGCAGTGCTCGATGAGAGCCTGGGAGACCAGGTGAAAATTACCGTCATAGCCACCGGATTCCGGGAGGCCCCAGGCCGCCGGAGACGGGCGGCAATGGAAGCCTCGCCGATACAAACTTCTTCCAAGTCGAACCACACGTGGGATATATCCATGCCCGGACCCGTGATGCAGGAAGGGGCGCGAGGGCCAGCAGATGATCTGGATGTCCCTACATTTATGCGGCGCAAACGGGAAGAGGCATCCTAGAGATCAGAACGATTTATTTCGAAATGAGCAACAGCGGGATTTCGCAGAGAATCAATATAAAATCGGCATCGATGAATCGGTTATAAATGGTCCCTGGCAAGCCGGTAATCCAACCATTTTCGAGGGCCTTCCCGGTCCGAAAAGCATCCTGAAAATTAAGAATTAAAGATGGTTGAATTGATGGTATAGTTGGGCCGTGAGATGTGACAGGTGTGTGCTTCCGAGCTTCTTTCAGACCCACCGAATGCCTGGCTCGCATGACATCGCGGTCATCTCCAGAGACCGGTTCTTGCATAATGATAGAGAACAGAAAGAAGGTTTGACAGGTAAACAATGAAGAACTTGTTTGTGGGTAATTTGTCATTCAAGGCCACTGAGGGAGACCTGAGAGGCCTTTTCGAAGCATATGGGGCGGTGGATCGCGTCAACATAGTGACCGACATGGGCACCGGCCGGTCACGAGGATTTGCCTTTGTCGAGATGAGCGATGACGAAGCAGCAAACCAGGCAACTACCGGCCTGAACGGCAAGGATTTTCTTGGCCGGCAATTGAATGTATCAGAAGCCAAGCCACGCGAAGCGAGAAGCGGCGGCGGTGGCGGCGGTGGCGGGAAAAGAGACGATTTCCGCCGTGGACGCCGTGGACCTCCATCACCACCCAGAGAACCGCGCTGGTAACGGACGACTGAATTATTTCCAACAATAAATAGTCAATGCCACCGATTGGCCATTGAAAATGGGCAATTCTGTGCGCAGTTGAGGCGCGCAATGATATGCGAGTCACAAGCAGCGGAGAAGAATCTGCGACCGCGGCGGAAATACCCAATGGGAGGGCTAGAGCATTTTCACAGATGATGTATAGCGCGGGGGTCGCACTCTCCCTGCAACATGCATCGGTACGACCCCTTCAGGGTCGAACCTAAACTGGGGAGCCTTCGCTACCGGGGGCGTTGCCCCCGGCTATTCACGGGTATCCCCTGCGGGGATAGTTCGCGAGTGGCCTGGCTCTATACACCAACCATAAAAAAGGTCTAAGGAACAGCTCCAGCAGGCGGTGGAGAGGAGCCATCTGCAGCCGGAGCGCTGGCTGATGGCGGCAGGTGCGGAACGCCAGGCCAGATCCTCCGAATCAGTTCATGATCCACGCCCACCTTCCCAAGAAAAAACCAAGCCAAATCGGGCGGGGCCAAGCGAGCCAGCAAGACATAGTTCTCCCCCGAAGGCTCCCATCGGCCTTGCTCCCACCACCCAACAGCCGCGGGACGCACTCCGATGCGCTCAGCCAGCTCATGTTGAGTTAAATGGAGGCGGCTCCTCAACTCTTTGATTTTTATGGAGTAATCTTTTAGCACTGGCGGCAGCACCTATGACTGCTTCCAATATCGAGCAAATTAAGGACGGTTAGGCGCGAAGAATAATTATATGTCAGCATATGTATGTCACCATATATTTATTGGTGGCTGCTAATGTCGGTCTCATTGGCATAGCTTATCGGCAAGTCGCTGGCATTCAATAAGTATCGAGGTTAAACAGGTGATTCGGAAGGAACGGTGTTTGAATTAAATCACCGTTATTGGTTATTGAATGCAGATTTAGTTAGCGAAAAATCCCGCAACGAAGGCAATTTTGAACAAGAACACAGGGGCACAGGAGAGACTTCAACGGAGAAAAAGAATTGACTCAGGAAAGTAAAATTCTTAAACAAGAACTCAATAATTGGAGGCCTACGACAGAATGCGTTCCAAGCAAAAAACCACAACCCAATCATCCATATGCCGTTCGCGCTCAACGAATCGCGGCGTTTCGCTTGCAAAAAAAAGACGGCAGCCAGCACTAAATCTGAAAACGCAGACCAGCAAAAAGAAATTGCATCGCCCGGAAGTTCAAGAGAAAGAAATACAGCTTTACGGAAACGCTAGTGGATCAGGGAACGAAGAGACGATTCCTCGGCAAATTCTGCTGTCCAGCGGATTTCCAGAAAGGATGCTGACGGTAAAGGAAGCGGCGTACCGGCTGAACGTCAGCGCGGACGCGGTGTATTTGTGGCTGCGGACCGGTCGCTTGCAGGGCTGGCAACCCGGCGGGTGCCGGTGTTCGATCCAAATTCTGGAGTCGTCCGTAGAGGCGGCAAGAAAACGGCCGGTGGGAACGCAGGAATATAATAAAAAACAAGCAGGACTACAGACAGCGCCCTTAGCCGCCCGGGCTGCTGCTGCCGGGGGATAATCCAAAGAACGGCAAGCGAACGAAGGCAAATCCTAAAACTCACTAGTACTTTGGTCCCAGTGCGAAAATCAGGAATTGAGACCAGAGAGCTATTGTGCGGTCTAAGCCCTTCTGTTAGATTTTTGACATGCGCTGAAGGTCCGCCGTGCCATAGGAGGAACCAGGGAGCGCGAGCAGGCGATGAAATAAGGCTTGAGGAAGAAGCATGGAAGGACTAAACTGGCAAAAAGAAGTTCGTGGAGCAAATACCTATGCTAGTTAAAAAACGACAAGCCGGATTTTCATTGATCGAGTTGATGATCGTGGTGATGATCGGCCTGGTGATCGCGGCGTTTTCCGTGCCTGGTTTCCTGCAAGCCTTGAGGAATTACCGGATCGGGGGGGATTCACAGGCCATCAAGAACGAAATCCTGCTGGCAAAGATGAGGGCGGCGGCGAACTTCACAAGATCGCGAGTATTTTTTCAAAGATCCAACCGGACATTCAGAACACAACTATGGAATAAGGAAACAGACGCCTGGGAAGATGTTGAGGTGGGCGCACCGCAGCCGTTATCGAGCGGAGTTGCGTTCGGGTTCGGAGATATGACCACTCCGCCACCGGGGACGCAGGCGGCATTGGGATTTGCCAGCGGCTGCATGACGGGCAGCGCGGGAAATCCAGGAGGCGGCACGGCGATTGGCGGCACGGCTTGCACCATGTTTAATTCGCGCGGATTCCCAGTGGATAATGGCGGTGCTGCTACCGGAGAAAATGCAATTTATATAACCGACAGCGAATCGGTGCAAGGAGCAACCATCATTATTACGGGGGTCATCCAAACGTGGCGTGCAGAGCTTGCCACTGACACTTGGGTGGAGCGCTGAGGAGAGAAGCATGGAAGGAATCAAAGTGATGCGAATAAAACGCCGAGCAAACTTAGCGAGACCATCCGTCAGGAGCCGAGAGGCGGGGATGACGCTGATCGAGACGTCGCTGGCGCTGTTTGTGCTGATGACAGCGAGCGCGGGGCTGATGGGGCTGGCGGCGATGGCGGTGATTACGACAGAGAACCAGGGGCACCTGGCGGCGAGGACGACCGAGTATGCGCAAGACAAGATGGAACAGTTGATCAGCTTGCGGTACGGAAATAATACGACGGACACAGCCGATGCCGATTGCATCACGTTTGGAGATTGTCCAAACACGGATCCGGACGTGAATCCGACGGGCCTGGCGGAAGGCGGAGCCATTGATTTTGCCGCGCCGGTGGACTATTACGTGGATTACCTGGATGTGAACGGAAACCCGCTGGGCGGAGGCACGGCGCCCCCGGCCAACTGGTATTACATGCGGGTATGGGAAGTCGTGGATGCCCCGGGCGGCGTAACGAATTTGAAACAGGTGACGGTGGCGTGCAGGACACGGTTTATTGTGGGAGCCGTGAATGAAGGCAGGATTCCTGAAACGGTGATATCGACTTATAAGACCTGGCCTTTCTGAGGGGCGCACTATGAAAAAT
>MEKX01000121.1 GCA_001767075.1 Acidobacteria bacterium RIFCSPLOWO2_12_FULL_54_10
GAATTCCCGCTTCGCCCGGTTCCTTTATCTCCATCTTCGGCACTCAATTGGCCAGCGGTGTAGTGGCCGCATCGCCGCCTCTGCCTTTGCCAAGGGATTTGGCGGGCACGCGCGTTTTGCTCGGCGGCGTGGAGTTGCCCCTCCATTTTGTCAGCGAGAGCCAGATCAACGCAATCGTGCCCTATGGACTCAGCTTGAACGCCAATAAAGACCTGCTGGTAATCCGCGGTTCCGCTTTGTCGGTTCCCGAGCCGGTGAGCATTGCCGCAGCGCAGCCTGCTGTATTCACTCAGACTCAAACGGGCAGCGGCCAGGGTCACGTTTATATCTTTGTCTCGCCCACCCTCTCGGTTCTTGCGGATTCCGCGCGCCCAGCCAAGGCAGGTGATGTTCTCACCCTGTGGTGCGCCGGGCTCGGTGAAGTCAGTCCACCAGTCGAGGCTGGTGCCGCTGGACCGGTTCCCGTCTCCGAAGCCGTAAACACTCTCAAAGTAACCATCGGCGGCAAGGATGCTACGGTTGCTTTCCGCGGTTTGGCGCCAGGTTTCGCGGGCCTTTACCAGGTGAACGTCGTCGTTCCTTCCGGCATCACTCCCGGCAACGCTGTGCCCGTCGTCCTCACCATCGCCGGCCAGCAAGGGCCGCCCGTTACCATCGCCGTTCAATAAAGATTGGTTCTGCTGCTGGACACCAGCCATTCATTCGATTTCCTTGGAGAGCTTGCCTACGCGATTGCGCTGTGCTGCATCACCGCCGGGGATGATTTTTTTGGTGAGCTTCAACATACGCCCTCAGTACGGCGTTCATGCGCGTGAGATGGCCTCGTCCCTTGTTCCGAAACCAACTCAGCACTTCCGGGTCCACGCGCAGGTGGATGGATTCCTTGCGTTGTGGAAGGACTAGGCGGGCTTTGGTCCAATCAAGGTTGGAGACGTCCGCATCCGGGTCGGCTGCAATGGCCCGCTCGAGATTGCGCCCGGTCATTGTATCCACTCGTGCCCAGTCCGAGCGGTCTTCCCGAATTTCACCCAACTTCCTTTTGGTAATTTTCCTTCTCATTTTGCCTCGCTGCTCTCGCCGATATGATTCGCCGGTTGTTGCCCCGAAAGGTAAAAACCACGGTAATGAATCGGCCCTCAATTTGGCCTACGGCGAGAATTCGTTCCTCGCCGGGATCGCTATGGTGAGACGGTACTTCCAGAACAGTTCCTTGCCAAATTTCCTTAGCGCTCTCGAAGTCGATGCCGTGGCGCTGGAGGTTTTTCTGCCGCTTGTTCTCGTCCCACTCAAATCCCATAAAGAAGTGTGCCACAATATGTGTACACAATCAATCCTGTTGCGCGACGTTCAGCCTCGCTTCGCCATCTCCTCGCCAAATAAAACAGCCCGCGTAAGAATCAATCCTCACGCGGGCCACCTCATTAGCTGTGATAAATTGTTAAATTCTCATTCCGCTTACCACTGCGCCGTTTCGAAGCCCAGTTCCACCTGTGCGCCGGTTGGCTGCATTCCTGTTTCGCGAGCGAACGATGGCACCATGTGCCGCACTTTGCCGCCCACCATGGTCATCGCCACGCGAATCTTCAGGATTTCGTCTTCCGGTATCGTCAGGTAGTCCCTGTCCAAAATGACGAAGTCGGCCCAGAAACCCGGTTTCAGCGACCCCAGTACATTTTCGCGCTTGGCGTAATGCGCACCCCAGGTCGTTGCCGATTTCAGCATGATCTGCCGCGACACTGCCTGCCGTGGAGCCCAGACCTTGCCGTTGCGGTCTTTCCGCGTAATTCCGGTGTACAGGGAGGTGAAATACGTCATGTTGGTGTAGCCCATCGGTCGGTCCATCTCCACGCTGCCCATGACGCCCGCATCCTGCAAATTTTTCCGAGGGTACATCTGCTCCACGCCCTGCTCGCCGTAATCCCGCATCCGCGATTCCGCTCCGCCTTCCCATATGCCCAGGTTGGTGCCGCCGGATATCATCCCCAGCTTCTTCATGCGCACTGCCTGGTCCGGTCGGGGGCTCATCGACATATGGTCATAGGCGTGTCTTAATTCTTTCATCTTGTCGACGCTGATGTTCGCATCCTTGCTGGCCTCTTCGATGACGTCCATCAGGAAATCCACGTCCGCATCGCCGGCCGTATGGTCTCCGCCGAAACGTCCGCCTGCTTTGACCCAGTTATAGACCATCAACCGATTTCGTCTGCCGTATTCCGTTTCCGTCGACATCGCGCATTTGCCTCTCGCTTCGCGCTCCTTCACTGCGGGCGAAGTCCCAGGCAGCGTGCTGCATGCACGCAAATTCGTCGATGGGTTCACGGCTCCCATCCAGAAATATTTGGAGCCGTAATCCTGCATGGCCACCAATGCATTCACGAAATATTTATCCAGGAAGAAGTCCTTGCGCGGCGGCCAGTACCACACCCACGGAAAGCGCATCGCCAGCTCTTCCTTGCGGTCCAAAGCGCTGTAGGATGCCATCGCTCCGGCCGTGTAAATGTTTGTTACGTTCATGGACTGCCCATAGCCGGTCATCCAGGAAAGCCCCAGCCGGTAAATTTCCGAAAGCTCCTTGGTCTTGTACAGCGCATCCTGCTCCGGATACCGGTAGCAGGTTCCGCACACGCCCGTGTTCAGCACTTCAGCTTCATAATCGCCGCCGCTCAAGGAGAAGGGCGCCGTGTCTTTCTCGAACTTGCCGTACTCATCTCCGTATGCGGCCATCATCGCGTCGATGGCCTTCTGGTTCATCACCATCCCGGTAAAGCCGCCGCGCACGACGGTGGGGTTGTTCGGCGCCGCCAAGTCCAGCATCTGCTTGTTGATCTGGCGACCGAAGAAGGCGCTCACTTCTCGCTGCCACTGGTATTCTTTTCCGTACAGCATGCTGATGCGGATCCATTGTCCGGGCTTTGCCGTGCGCACCGCTTCGTCCAGCACGCGCGGAAACTGTTGGAGCTGCTCATCCGGCGGAGCGTTCAGGAAACGCTCGATATGCACATCGTCGGTGACCACTTTCTTCACGATCAGCGGGTTCAGCATGTCCCACTGGTCGGGGTGGTCGTGGGTCGCTGCGAATCCTGGCGTGATCATGCGTCCCTTTAGGTCGATGCTTTTCGTGTTGGGCCCGGCCAGCGCGCGAACCGTTGCGTCACTGCCCACGGCAATGATGGTGTCCCCTCTCACCGCAAGGGCCTGCGCTATCGTGCCCAGATTATCATTCACCCCTACGTCATCCACGGTGACTACTTTTCCGTTGTAAAAAACAAAATCCGGTGGTGCTTGCTGCGCCTGTAACAGATTGCTGCCGGTCCATAGGATTACTGCCAACCCCAGGAACAATTTCACACATTGCTTCCGCATTCGAATGCCTCCCTCAGGTAATTGTTTCGGTTCTAAATACTGCCCCGCTGGGTAGCATTCTACCCTATAGTTCGGTTGATTGTTACTGGAATCTTAGTATCTATTTCCAGTCGGGAAAAAATCATCCTGAAATTCCTGTTGCTCATATATAATCAACCCAACGGGTAAGTTTGCAATTAGTTTTTCTTCCTAGGAGGCGGCATGAAGGTCTATCAGCGTAATGGGTGCATCTTGCCCAGGCTCTATGTTGTGGCGTTACTGAGCATCATTTTTCAATGGACGATATTTCCCCTACCCGTCGCGGCCCAAGGTCCTGGCGGTCCCGGTGGACAAGGTGCCCAGGCACGTGAGCGGGCCATGGCTCAGATGCCCGAAGGTGCAGGCAAAGAGATTGTCGCCGCCAAGTGCGGTTCCTGCCACCAGCTCACCCGCGTCACCGAATATCGCAATGACCGCGAAGGCTGGCAGATGATCGTCAACCAGATGGTCCGGGCTTTCAGCGCTACGCTCACATCCGACGAAGCCGCCACCGCCGCCGATTATCTGGCCACCAGTTTTCCCGGTGAAGCCAAGCGCGCCATGCCGCTGCCTCCGCTTCCCGCCGACAACGTCGCCGTAAAAATTCAGGAGTGGGAAGTCCCCTGGAAGGGCACGCGCCCCCGCGATCCTTCGGTCGCCGCCGACGGCACTGTCTGGTTCGTCGGACAAATGGGACATTACGTTGGTCATCTGAACCCCGCCACCGGCGAGTTCAAAAAGTTTGATCTCCCCGACCAGGCCGGCCCTCACAACCAAATCCTCGACAAGCAGGGCAACGTCTGGTTCTCCGGCAACCGCGTCGGCTACATCGGCAAGCTCGACCCCAAGACCGGCAATATCGAGAAGTTCCCCATGCCCGACCCCGCCATCCGCGATCCGCACACGATGGTCTTCGACGCCAAGGACAACATCTGGTTCACCGCGCAGAACGGCAACATCGTCGGCAAGCTGGAAACCGGCACCGGCAAGGTCCGCCTCACCAAAATGTCCACAGAGAACGCGCGGCCCTACGGCATTCTTGTCGACCCCGAAGGCTTCCCCTGGTTCAACCAGGTGGGTACCAACAAGGTCGGGCGCATGGAGCCGAACTCCATGGAGGTCCGCAATTACACGCTTCCCAACCCCGAAGCCCGCGACCGCCGCATCGCCCGCACCTCCGACGGCTTCATCTGGTACACCGATTTCGCCCGCGGCTACATTGGCCGCCTCGATCCCAAAACCAGCGAGGTCAAGGAATGGCAGGCTCCGGCGCAGGATCGCTCCGACCCCTACGCCATCGCCACCGACGACAAGGGCCGCCTGTGGTTCTCTGAAACCGGCGTCATCCCCACGCGGCTGGTCGGCTTCGACCCCAAAACCGAGAAGTTCTTCAGCATAACGGAAATCCCCAGCTTGGGCGGCTCCATCCGCCACATGGTCTTCGACCCCAAAACGCGCAGCATATGGTTCGGCACCGACGCCAACACCATCGGCAAAGCCTCCATCCCCTAGCGCGCGCTATTCAGAGCCGCGACCGTCAGGGAGCGGGCAGATATTTTGGTTTAGTCTGAGCCGCGCACGCTTTAAGTCCTGAGCTTGTCGAAGGGTCAGCAAGCGGGCAGGTTTTCGGTGATGCTTTTGACTTGGTGGATTGTCAGTTCGTGTAGCGCAGAGTTTGCCATCCGCAAACGCTGCGGTCTGTCTACTGTTTTGATTTATTGTTGTTCCTGATTTTGACTTGGTAGCCACGGTGAGTGCCTTTCTCGCCGTGGGCTCGTTCCGGGCTCCACTCCTTGCTGTCATCCCGAGTGAGCCTGTCCTGAGCAACGTCGAAGGGCGCAGCGACGAGGGACCTGTTTTTCTCCTGTCTCTTGTCTTCCCCACTCCTTATTCACCATTCCCCACTCACCGTCTTTTTGGTAGCCGCGCCGTGCGCCCTCCACACCATGGGCTTTTAATCAGAGCCGCGCGCGCTTTAAGTCCTGAGCTTGTCGAAGGGTCAGCAAGCGGGCCGGTTTTCGGGGATGCTTTTGACTTGGTGGATTGTCAGTTCGTGTAGCGCAGAGTTTGCCATCCGCAAACGCTGCGGCTTGTCTCCTGTTTTGATTTTTTTGATGTTCCAGAATTTGCTTGGGTAGCCACGGCACGCCCTCTGTGCCGTGGGCCTTTTGCCTTGGTAGCCGTGGTGAAGATTCATCTCACCACGGGCTTTTGTGTGTTTGTTTATCCGAGCCGCGCGCGTTAGCAAGCGGGCAGGTTCGGTTTTGGTTTCAATAATTTTTGGGTAGCGCAGAGTTTGTTCTCAAAAACTCTGTGTCTTGAAACAATGTCACCATCCTCTGCTTACGGAAGGGCACGGTTTTAACCGTGCCGATAAGCAAGGTACAAAGAGCGGCTTTAGCCGCTGAGGTCTTAAGTTCTGGTAACCGCGGTGAGCTTTTCCATACCACGGGCTTTCGCGTTTTTAAGGATGTCATTCCGAGCCTGCCGAGGAATCTGCACTTCATTCTATATTCTGATTCCTGTCTCCTGACTCCTGCTTCTCATTCTTTCCCCATCTGCGAAATCTGCCTGTCCTGAGCGAAGTCGAAGGGCGCAATCTCCGGATTCCCCGATTTTCCCCCGCGCCCGCTGAGGCTCCCTCGCCATCCCGTGCGGAATAAATGCCAACTTTCCCTGCTTACGAAAGGGCACGGATTCATCCGTGCCGAAAAGAATGCTTTTTATGTGTCCTACCTCGCTGCCGCAGGCCGGAGCGGAGCGTTCAGCGGAGCGGCGCTGGTCCTTTCTCCTACTCCCTACCCCCTACTCCCCACTCCCTGCTCCTAGGCCGGAGCGGAGGCTTGCCCGCAGCGGCGCTACTACTGCGGCGCGCCCACCGCGCCATTCGCTCCTGTCTCCTGACTTCTGCTACTTGTCCTTACCGTCTGCGAAATCTGCCTGTCCTGAGCGAAGTCGAAGGGCGCCATCTCCGGATTCCCCGATTTTCCTCGCGCCAGATGATGCTCCCCCGCCATCCCGTGCGGAATAAATGCCAACTTCCTCTGCTAACGAAAGGGCACGGATTCATCCGTGCCTTAATATTTAGCCCCGAAAGGGGCGACAGATTTTAGCCCACGGCGCAAGCCGTGGGTTCCAAATAATCGTAATTATCTACCTCGCTGCCGCAGGCTGGAGCGGAGGCCTGCCCGCAGCGGCGCTCATTCCTTTTGCCCGCTGATGCTTGCCCGCTTCGCTTAATTAGAAAAATCTAACCAAATTTCATGAACGCCTTCCATCCCGCAATGCCTTATAATCACAACGAACCGCACCGCAATCGCCGGGGGTGCTTGCAATCAGAGCCGCGCGCGTTAGCAAGCGGGCAGGTTTGGTTTACCCGACTCCGCCTATCCTGAGCGCAGTCGAAGGGCGATGGAGCGGTTTCGTAGCTGCTGCCCGCCCGGCCGTTTAGTCGGGTCGGAATGAACAAGAGTGGGGTCTCGCGACGGATGGCGAAAAACCATGATGAATTGATCAAGCGCCTTGATGCCATGTTCGAGCACGAGGGGGTCCCGTACGGTCGGGCTTACCTGCTATTTGATAGAGAAGACGAGCATGTAAATGCAGCCATTCAATACAAGGGCTACCTGGTTCTTTCTGACGCTTTTAAGTGTTTTTTTCTCGAGACTGTCGAATTGCTAAATACCGAGTGTAGGCCAAAGATTAAAGCCCCGTTGTCAGAGTTCTACGCTCGATTCGTCCCGCGCCTAACAGGTTCATTTCAATCTCTATGCGGGGCAGAAAGGGTTGCAATCCGTGGATATCCGTATAGCGGATACACATTACTCCGGAATATCTACGACAATCTTGTACTGGCTTCCGCCGCCCTTCAGAAGTTCGTTGATTTCAATAGCATCGATGGTGTCGAGCCTGGGAAACCGTTCAATCTTGACGCAGCACGCAAGTTGAGGAAGTCAACGGAGCGCACTGTCCGCCGGAAGATGACGGGTGATCAAAGCGGCCTTTCGCGGCAAACGCTGAGCGAGCTCGCCCAGTGGGATACCCTCTTCGACTATGAGACTCACGGTGCGCGCCTGTCATTAACACAGTCCATGGGCTGGAGGGAAGGTACGCAGCCGTTAGCCGTACTTCCTAGGTTCGACAAATCGGCCTTCGCGATGTTCATGAACCGTTTCTGTGAAGTCGGCTGGATGACACATCGCCTTATTCCGCTTGTTCAGCCTCCCGGTGTGTTTCTCCCCGATGTTTGGAGAGAGAAGTGGCTGGTTATTGACGAGTCGTTCGAGGTGTTTGTTGATTCTTTAACGAAGCAATGCGGGAAAAACATCGGAGCCGCCATCGTGGAGTTCGTGAAGGTGAAGTTCCCGTTTAATGAGCAGTCAGTCTTTACGCTCTAATTGTCCAACCCGGCGCTGCAGCCGACGGCGCTGGCCCATTGGTGAGCGCCCGGGTGATGCGCGGACATTAGACTGCTATGGCAAGAATCGCAAAGGAGGATGAACATGATAGTCAGCAATATTACCGTTCTATTCTTAATCGGTGCGTTGTTCATCTCTCCAGTAATTCGCGCTCAGACTCCATCAACGACACCGAAAATCACGGATCTCTTTTCGGCGGACGAGGTGAAGAAAGCTGGACTTTCGAAGCTCGATGCTGACGAACTTGCGGCTTTGAATGCGGCTTTATTCCGGGTACTGGCCCAACTGACCTCTGTATCAAGT
>MEKX01000122.1:0-8910 GCA_001767075.1 Acidobacteria bacterium RIFCSPLOWO2_12_FULL_54_10
TGGATATGACCGCGAATGGCGCGCCGATCCTGAACTATCCGGCGGCGGGGAGTTGCTCGACCAAGGGGTTCATCTGATAGACCTTGCTCGTTGGTTTTTGGGCGATTTTCCCCACGTAGTTGGCTCGATCCGAACCTATTTTTGGCAAATGACCCCTGAGGATAATGGGTTTATGCTGCTGCAGACTCAGAGCGGTCAAACAGCTTGGCTGCACGCCAGTAGCACGGAATGGAAAAATCTGTTCTCCTTTGAAATTTACGGTAAGAAGGGAAAGTTGCACGTGGAAGGTTTGGGAGGCAGCTACGGCGTGGAGCGCCTCAGCTATTACAAGATGTCGGCTGAGATGGGTCCGCCCGAAACAGTCATTTGGGAATATCCTGGTGAGGATCTCTCGTGGCAACGGGAATTTGATGCCTTCCTTCAAACCGTAAAACGAGGGGCCTATACGCCTGCATCGCTCGAGAATGCCAGAGCAGCACTGCAAATTGTTCACAAAATTTATCAAGAGACGCCGGTATGATTATTGCGCGGAGTCCGTTGCGGATTTCCATCGGCGGGGGCGGCACTGACCTGCCTTCCTATTATCGAAAGCACGGTGGCTTTCTAATCGCAGCAGCCATTGACCGATATGTTTATATTACCGTTCACCGTACTTTCGTGGATGAATTTATCATCAAATACTCGAAACTGGAACGCGTCCGCACCATCGACGAGGTGCAGCATCCCATCATGCGCGAAGCCCTCAAGCTGGTGGGGATCCGCGAACCGAACATCGAAATAACCAGCATGGCGGACATCCCCGATGGCACGGGGCTTGGATCTTCGGGAAGTTTTACCACCGCCCTGCTAAAAGCGCTTCACGCTTACCAAAGAGGTATCATTAGTCCCGCGCAGCTTGCTGCCCAGGCCAGTCACATCGAAATTGACCGCTTAGGAGAACCAATTGGTAAACAGGATCAGTACATCTCAGCCTTCGGCGGGCTCACCTGTTTCCAGTTTCTGCCCAATGATGAAGTTGAGGCCCATCCCTTGCAGATCAGCATGGAATCATTACACGATCTGGAAGATAATTTAATTCTCTTCTTCACTGGTTTCACAAGATCGGCCTCATCGATCTTGAAAGAGCAAAATGATCGCACAAAACTGGATGAGGCGGAGATGGTCGCGAACCTCCACAGAGTTAAGGAATTGGGCGTGGAGACCAAGCGATGCCTGGAATCAGGCAGGTTGCGGGATTTTGCTGAACTAATGAATGTTCACTGGCAGCACAAAAAAAAGCGGTCGCCCATCATGACGAATTCTCAGATCGATCAGTGGTATCAGCTGGCAATGGCAAACGGAGCTTTGGGTGGCAAGCTCATTGGGGCTGGTGGCGGGGGCTTCCTTATGTTTTACTCTGAAGATAAGTCAAAACTCCGCCATGTTCTCACTCAAGCTGGCTTGCGTGAGGTTCGCTTTCAGTTCGATTTTGAAGGTACCAAAATCATTGTCCAATGAAATTACCTGTTGCCATTCTGGCTGGCGGCGAGGGGAAGCGGCTGCATCCCCTGACGGAGGGGTTTCCCAAGTGCCTCCTCGATGTTGCTGGCCGCCCCTTCATCATCCATCAGCTGGAGCTGTTGCGGCAAAACCATCTAGACCACTTTGTCCTCTGTGTGGGCTATGAAGGCCAGCGGATTCAGGAATTGCTCGGCGACGGCTCTCGTTTCGGAGTCCGTATCGAATATGTATTTGATGGCCCCCAATTTTTAGGCACCGCTGGGGCTCTCCGGAATGCGTTGCCGCTTCTCGGTGATGCTTTCTTTGTCCTGTATGGCGATACCTACCTCCAGGTGGACTATCAGGCCGTTGGAAGCGCATTTGAAAAGAGCGGCAAGCTGGGGTTGATGACCGTCTTCTGCAACGACGACCAGTGGGATCGCAGCAATGTTCTCTACCAGGAAAGCAATATTGTCGCCTATGACAAAAATAATCCCTTGCCCAGTATGCGGCATATTGATTACGGTCTAGGCCTGCTGCGCAGGGAGGCATTCGCAAGCGGGCCGCAGGGGGATTTTCTTGATCTTGCTGTTTTCTATCAACATTTGCTCAATACCGGGCAATTGGCCGGCTTTGAAGCGATGAACCGCTTCTACGAAATTGGTTCCATGTCGGGTCTGGAAGAAACTCGCTCCTTCCTGGCGGCGCGCCAGGAAGATGCCAACCGATCTTATATTCGTCGCTACCTTGATGAGGCCACGGATATTTTAAGCCGACTCGACCCCCTTAACATCGAACGCATGGTTGCGCTGCTCCTTGCTGTTCGAGACCGCGGCGGACGCCTCTTC
This sequence comes from Acidobacteria bacterium RIFCSPLOWO2_12_FULL_54_10, assembly GCA_001767075.1. Classification (GTDB taxonomy): domain Bacteria; phylum Acidobacteriota; class Terriglobia; order 2-12-FULL-54-10; family 2-12-FULL-54-10; genus 2-12-FULL-54-10. Next base: position 2,328 of record MEKX01000122.1, read on the forward strand.
ATCCTTGGCGTCGGGGGCGGTGCAGGTCACGCTTCTCATGCCGTGAATGATTTCCGGAAAATTGCCGGTATTGAAGCTTATGCCCCAACGGACAACGTCTCCGAACTCACCGCCCGCGTTAATGACGACGGTTGGGAAACTGTATTCTTGAATTGGTTGCGAACCAGCCGCCTGAGTGACCGGGACCTCATTTTTGTCTTCTCTGTCGGTGGAGGTGACTTGGAGCACAATATCAGTCCCAACCTGGTCCGGGCGCTACAATACGCACGCACCGTGGGCGCCAAGATTTGCGGTATTGTCGGGCGCGATGGTGGTTTCACAGCTCGCGTAGCCGATGCTTGCTTGATTGTGCCCACTGCCAGCTCGGATACCGTAACTCCCCATACTGAATCCTTTCAGGCGGTCATCTGGCATCTATTGGTGTCACATCCACGGATGCAGACTTCAGCCATGAAATGGGAATCGGTGCGTTAGGAATGCGGCGGGCCGTCTTCCTGGACCGGGATGGTGTTTTGAATAAGGCCAAAGTTGTTGGGGCTCAGTCTTATCCTCCCGACAATCTCGCTGAGCTGGAAGTTTTGCCCGGTGTCCCAGAAGCCTGTCGTACGCTAAAAGAGGCTGGCTACTTCTTGATTGTGGCCACCAATCAACCTGATGTAGCGCGGGGCACTCAGACCCGCAGGAATATTGAAGCCATCAACCAAGCTTTGCTTTCGCGGCTTTCGATTGATGATATTCGCGTCTGTTTGCACGATGACGGTGATGGTTGCGATTGCAGGAAACCCTTGCCGGGCTTGCTGCTGGCAGCAGCAAAGGATTGGCACATTGCGCTCCCTGAAAGCTTCATGGTCGGAGACCGTTGGAAGGATATTGAAGCCGGCCGGCAAGCCGGGTGCAAAACCGTATTGATCGACTATGGCTTTGGCGAGGAAATTCGTTCCAGGCCCGATTTCATTACTCATTCCCTTACGGAAGCTGCGCATTGGATTTTGCAGGCAACTCAGATCGGAACCGAGGTGAAAATGGAAAAAATTGCTATCCCACCTATCCTAAAACAGGGTGAAATTCGTCTTGACACTTTGCCATCCCCATCCGCGGTACCGAGAAATCCATCCGATCTTTCGGTGAAGATTTTCGCCGATGGTGCCGACAAAGCCGGCATTCTGGAAATGTACCGTGATCCTCTCATCAAAGGCTTCACGACCAACCCCACCCTGATGCGAAAAGCAGGTATCAATGACTATCGCTCCTTCGCCTTCGAAATTTTGCAGGTGATCCACGACCGTCCGATTTCGTTTGAAGTGTTTGCAGATGAATTTGATGAAATGGAGCGGCAAGCAAAGGAAATCGCTGCCTGGGGCAACAACGTCTATGTAAAGATTCCTGTCACCAACACGCGCGGCCAGTCTTCTGCGCAATTGTTGCACCGCCTGGCTAGTGCAGGGGTCAAGATGAATGTAACGGCGTTGTTGACTTTAGATCAGGTGTGGACCGTAACTCAGAGCTTGGCGGACGGCCCTCCTTGTTGCATCTCCGTTTTTGCCGGTCGCGTCGCCGATACGGGCCGCGACCCGGTTCCTATGATGGCGGCGGCCATGGAGCTACTGCGCCCTTTCCCCCACTTGGAGCTTATCTGGGCAAGCCCGCGTGAGCTCTTGAACATTTACCAGGCCGATGCCATTGGATGCCACATCATTACTGTCACCAATGACGTCCTGAAAAAGCTGAGCCTTGTTGGGAAACATTTGCACGATTATTCCCTGGACACCGTGAAGATGTTTTATAACGATGCTCAAAAGGCCGGATATCGACTGTGAGGTTCTTCCGCACGCATGAGAGCCTCTGCTGCCTGGCTGCTTAACGTTTCGGCGGATATTCTTCCACCGCCTGCTCCATGACGCGAAGTTCCAATTCGCTCTGTCAGTTCAGTCGCAGGACAGCACGCACTTACTTGGATAGCTGCCACCGCAATGAAGCATTGATTCTTGATTGCCATTATTTCGCATTGAGTATGCTAAACAACAATGTCTGTTTCTGCTACAACCCGGCGGCCTAACAAGTTAACCACATACTTTCGAGTGCTAGGTATACGCGTCCATGCCGTGCAAATTCCTGATGTGGTCCAGCAAATGGAACGGTGGATCACAGAAAAAGAGTTCGGTCATTTCGTAACTCTCACAAACGTTCATAGCGTGATCGAAGCGCAACAGAACGATTTATTCCATGAAACATTGCTTTCAGCCGATCTCTCGGTTCCTGATGGTATGCCTCTGGTTTGGGTAGGTCGCTTGCGCGGTCACTCCTTGCAACGGCGAGTATACGGCCCGGACCTTCTTGCCGATTTCCTGCGTATCACCGCCCCTAAAGGTTACCGCCATTATTTCTATGGTGGAGCTCCTGGCATTGCGGACCGCATGGTGGAAGAGATGAGGAAAAATATACCAGAACTGACTGTCGTGGGAACATATTCTCCACCGTTCCGCCCGATGACTCCTGAAGAAGACGCGGCCATTGTTGAGAAAATCAATCAGGCTAAGCCCGATGTTCTTTGGGTCGGATTGGGGTGTCCAAAACAAGAAATCTGGATGTTCCAACACCGCCAGCGTCTCCAGGTCCCCGTCTTGGTTGGCGTTGGACAGGCCTTTAACATCTACGCGGGAGATTTACGCCAAGCGCCTCCTTGGATGCGCGAGAACGGATTAGAGTGGTTTTTCCGCCTTCTGCTGGAACCCCGCCGCCTTTGGCGACGTTATTTACTATATAATACAAAATTCCTCTTTTATCTTCTCCTGGAGGCAGCGGGTCTGAAGCGGTTCAGTTGAAGGGCAACCACTATGCCAAAACGCGCTCTGATAACTGGCATTACAGGTCAAGACGGTTCGTACTTGGCGGAATTGCTCTTGGCCTCCGGCTATGAGGTCCATGGTATCATCCGCCGTTCCAGCACGTTCAATACTAGCCGCATCGATCATATTTACCAGGATCCTCATGCTCCCGATGCCCGTCTGATTCTCCACTACGGGGACCTTTCTTGCAGCGACCAGATTACAAACCTCATCTATAACATTGCGCCGGAGGAAATCTACAACCTCGGCGCCCAAAGTCATGTGAAGGTCAGCTTTGATATGCCGGAGTATACGGCCAATGTCACCGCCGTTGGCACTACTCGTTTGCTCGAAGCCATCCGCCGCAGCGGAATTAAGACTCGCTTCTACCAGGCCAGTTCCTCGGAAATGTTCGGCAGCGCTCCGCCACCCCAGAACGAGCACACTCGCTTCCAGCCCCGCAGCCCCTACGGAGTCGCCAAGAGCTATGCGTATTGGATCACGGTGAACTATCGTGAAGCTTATGGCCTTTACTGCTGCAACGGAATTCTTTTCAACCATGAAAGCCCCCGCAGGGGTGAAACTTTTGTCAGCCGCAAGATAACCCGGGCCGTGGCGAGAATTCTGGCGGGAAAACAGGAAAAATTGTATCTCGGCAATTTGAATTCGAGACGTGATTGGGGTTACGCTCCCGAGTTTGTGGAAATGATGTGGCTCATGCTCCAGCAGCCGCTGCCCGACGATTTTGTCCTGGGTACAGGCGATGCCCATTCCGTCGAGGAATTCGTAGCGGAGTCATTCTCCTATGCCGGCTTGGACTGGAAAAAATACGTTGAAATCGATCCTAAGTATATGCGCCCTACGGAGGTCAATGCCCTCCTCGCCGATGCCGCGAAGGCCCGGGAGAAGCTGGGTTGGGACCCCAAAATCACCTTCCGGGATCTCGTCCGTATCATGGTCGACGCTGATATGGAAGAGTGCGGTCTTACGCCGGTCGGGGAAGGTGTTCGGCTCTTACCTGCCTTATTCCCAAGTTGGCACCAATGGAGCACGGCGGTCACTCGGTCGCTCCAATCTGCTCAGGGAAGCGCTTTAGACTAGCCGCTGCGTTGAGGTCTTGATGATGAATTTCTGGCAAGACAAGTCCATCCTGGTTACCGGAGGCGCCGGATTCCTGGGCTCTCGCGTGGTCGCTGGCCTCCAGTCCCGCGGATGCCAGCGCGTCATCATTCCCAGGAGCAAGGATTTTGATTTGCGGGAGAAAGAAGCCGTCGTCCGCCTCTTGGAGCAATCCGTCCCCGATATGATCATCCACTTGGCAGCCGTCGTTGGCGGCATTGGCGCTAATTCTGATCATCCCGGTCAATTCTTCTACGACAATGCCATCATGGGCATTCAATTGATGGAGCAGTCCCGCCGCTTTGCTGTCCCTAAATTTGTCTGTTTGGGAACCATTTGCTCCTATCCAAAATTCACGCCTGTTCCTTTCCGTGAAGAGAACCTCTGGAACGGTTACCCCGAGGAAACCAATGCTCCTTATGGCCTGGCAAAAAAAATGCTCCTGGTGCAGGCCCAGTCTTACCGCCAGGAATTTGGATTCAACAGCATCTTTCTTCTGCCGGTAAACCTCTATGGTCCGGGAGATAACTTCGATTTGCATACTTCGCACGTCATTCCTGCTCTCATACGGAAATTCTCGGAAGCGAAGCGCGACGGCATCAAAAAAATTTCGGCTTGGGGCACCGGCGCTGTTTCCCGTGAATTTCTATTCGTGGAGGACGCCGCGGAAGGCATTCTGCTCGCCGCTGAACACTACGATAAACCAGACCCTGTCAATCTCGGCAACGGCCAGGAAATCACTATCTGCGACCTGGTCAACCTAATCAAGGAACTCACCCATTTTGATGGGGAAATTGTATGGGACTCCTCGAAACCGAACGGTCAACCCCGCCGGTGCCTGGACACCTCTCGCGCGGAAATAGAATTCGGCTTCAAAGCAAAAATCGGCCTGCGCGACGGACTCCGCCAGACTATCTCCTGGTTCGAATCGCAAATGCTGCTTCAGAAGGCTCCGGATCATAAAGCAGAAAATCTCCATTTATCTGGCAACCAACCCCGATGATCTTGCTCGTCGGCTTATTCATCTGCCTCCTCCTGGCCATTCTTCCTTTCGGAGGAACCTCGCCGGTTTTTTTTGCTCCTGCCCAGTTAGGCATTTTCCTGCTATTCGCCAATCTGGTCTGGAACCGCCAGTTTCCCCGCTCCTTGCCCTGGAAACCCGCAGCAGCGTTTTTCACTTTCGTCCTCATTCAGTCTTCGTGGGTCGCCATCGACAAGTCCCTCATTCAATCTGGCCTTCTGAAGCTTCTGGCATATATCTGTTTTTTCCTGCTCGCTTCTTACCTCTCCCGTTCCCGCAATTTCCGATTCGCTTTAATTTATTGTCTGATTGGAATAGGGGTCTTCGAAGCGGTTTACGGCATGGTGCAGTATCTTGCTGGCTGGCAGCAGATCTTTACGTTTGAAAAAGTTCTTTATACCGATCGCGCGAGTGGCACTTTCATTAATCCGAATCACTACGCAGGTTTTCTGGAAATGGTGCTTCCCTTCTCGCTGGTTTTGGGCTTGTACCGCTTGGGCGGTGATAGGAAAGGCCATTGGCTTTCACAGTCCGCTCAGAATCCAAATGGACAAAAAAACGTATCTGCTGCTGCCTTTTTTTTCTGCATCAGCATCGTTATCTTCCTGGGAATTATTTTTTCTCAATCCAGGATGGGGATATTTTCCGCTTTAATTTCGATGGCGCTGATCGGCATTTTGTGGTTCACATCATCCCTCAACCGCTTTTTGGCTATGGTCATCATTGCCCTTTATCTGATTGCTGGTGTTCTGGCTGGCATTTGGACTGGTGTCGAGCCTGTTTTGGATCGTTATGAATTTGCAGGAAGCGATATCTCTGTCCGAACTGCTATTTGGAGCGACTCCTTATCGCTAATTCTCGATCGCCCGCTTCTCGGCTCCGGAATTGGATCGTTCGTCTCTGCTTATCCGGAATTCCAGACCACGGCCTTAACCTATTTAATTGATCATGCCCACAATGATTATTTGGAATTTGCTGTTGAACTAGGGATTCCTGCCGCGATTCTTTTTTTCGGCATGTTTTTTTTTCTGCTTTGGAAATCCGGCGCAGCTTTCTATTCTCTCCGCAGCGAAAGCAAACGGTTCCTCGCTCTGGGTAGCTGCGGATCTATCTTTGCCATCTTGCTTCATAGCTTGACGGATTTTAACCTGCAAATTCCGGCAAATGCCCTCACTTTCGCCATCATTTTGGGGCTGACCGTAGGATCAATCTTTGACGATGAAACGCATTCAATAAAGCACCGGCCTTAGACCTTTTTTGTTGTTGGTTTATAGCAAACTCTATAAGCCCCGGAGGGGCATTAGATTTTAGCCCACGGCGTAAGCCGTGGGAACTGCTTCAGGTGTATAAGAAGCCCCGGTAGGGGCGACAGAAATCACTCCTGTTTACTCACTACATATCAACTGTAAAAATGGTCTAATTACAAGTCCTTGGCTGATTCCATCGATTCACTCAAGTCCAGTAGCTCAGGTTTTCCCTGTAAATTCTGAACATTTGCGTGTGTACGCAGCTTTGCAACTCGTTTTAATACTCCCACCCTGTTAACGCCAAACTTTGCTTGTTGCCGGTCTCTAATCATTTCACTTGCTTTGCGTCAGTGCGGATAATCTCATTCTCC
>MEKX01000122.1:8933-11320 GCA_001767075.1 Acidobacteria bacterium RIFCSPLOWO2_12_FULL_54_10
CCCATGTCGGCAGCCAATGACGTCACCAACTCCTGCAATCTTTCAATCTGTTCCTGCAGCGCCTTCACTTGCTCATCCTTTTCCATCAGCATGCGGTAAAGCGCCTGCACTCCTGCTAATGCCACGCCGTCAGGATCAATGGTGCTGATGTGCTTATCGTCTTCACCCACGCTAAAGGCTGCATAAAAATCCTGCGCCATCGGTCCCATATGCCGGATCGTGCTTGCCTGGGATTTATAATTCCAGGTGAGGATGGGTATGTTATTCAGCTTAGCCAGCAACTCTTGGCCGTTGACGGTCTGAAAATTTTCCTTCGAGTTTCGGTCGCTAAGAACGGCCCATGCGCCGGAGCCTGCCGCCAGGATTGCCCCTGCCGTGGGTGCTCCAATTCCATCTATCGCGGTGAAAAACTTAAACCCACCCGTTGCCCGCGCGATGAATTGATTCGAGGTGTCGGCGCTAATATCAAAATCGTTGCTATCCGCCCACACAAACGATCCAGCGAGGGTAGTTTTTGCTCTGCGTCCCATCGCCATGCTGTAACTGCCCTGCGCGAGATTGTCAATTCCACCCGGAACGGTCGCATAGAGTCCGCTGGCCTCGTTGTTATTTCCCCCGCCGACCGTGCTCCAGGAGTTGCTTGCCTGGTTCAACGAGCCGCCCCCCACGGTCGCATCGGATCCGCTGGCTGTGTTGGTGTCCCCTCCGCCAACAAACGAATAGGCTCCCAAAGCGGTGTTTGAGAGTCCACCCGTCACTGCCGCATAATCTGTAGCAGCGCCATTGGACTGGCCCCCGCCAAGGTAGGAATAGACGCCAGTAGCATCGTTGTTTGAACCTCCGCTTACAGTGGAATAGCTTGCTGAGGCTGTGTTGATTTGCCCACCGCCGACGGTCGCATAGGTCGCATTACTTGTCGTCGAAGCGTTATCGCCTGCTTGGTTAATTTCTCCGCCGGACACAGTTCCAAAATCGTCAGTGACCAGATTCGTGTTGGTGGATGCGCCTCCTCCTCCGCCGATCGTGCCGCCGAATACCCCGCTGGTTATGCTGTTCCCGCTATGACCCCCGATCAGGTTCGGACTGGTGGCATTGCCCAACACCCTCAAACCGCCGCCCGTGGCGCTCACCGTCAAGTTTCCACTTACCGTCAGATTCCCAGCAATGCTCTGGTTGCCTGTGAAGCTATTGCCCCCCGCCAGGAAAGCCCCCCCAAGATTGCTCAATGCGCCTGAAGCCGTAGTCGCGCTCGTGCCGCCATTGGCGATCGGCAGAATCCCCCCCGTGCCGCCATTGGCGACCGGCAGAACCCCCGTGACATGCGTGGCGAGTGGCAGCTTCTGGTAGGTCGGTAATCCGCTTCCATCCGTCGTCAGAGCCGTGTTGGCCGCCCCCGACGCCAGCTTCGAGATCGCAATCGCCGCCGACCCGCTGATATCGACGTCCGCAATAGTGCTATTCAAAATATCGCTCGAAGTCACTGTTTCGTCGAGAATCTCCGAGGTGGTCACAGCGCCCGCGCCGATATCGGCCGCCGTGATGGTGTCAACAGCTATCTTGGCGGAGATCACAGCATCAGATGCTATTTCACCTTCGGAAATGCAAGTGGTGCAATTCACATCCGTGGCCGTTGCTCCAGTCACGCCCGTCAGCGATGACCCATCCCCAAAATACTTCCCGTTGGCGTCCACCCAAGCTAGAACCGTTTCTGTACTGTTCCGCCATTCTTGCAGGTTCGCCGTCTGGCTCGCCGCCCCCTTCACGATCAATCCACTCGTCCCCGCCGCTCCCGTCTGTATCGTCTGTGGACCTGCTGTGAACGTATTGGCCGCCGTAAACGTATTCGCCGCTCCCAGCTGCGGCACCACCGCTGTGTTGATCGCAATCGTGCCAGTTCCCGTAATGGTGTCTGGTGTCAGATCGATGCCTGTCCCCTGGCTCAAGGAAGTCACCGTCCCGCTATTGACGGTATCTATATCACTTCCACATGCCCATGAGCTCCCTCCCCACTTCAGCATCTGCCCGGAGGAACAGGTCGTCAGCAGACTCAGACTGGCATCTCCGCTCTCCGCTCCGCCCGTCAATCCGCTGCCCGCAGCCGTGTTCACTGCCGTAATATCCCCGCCACCTCCACCGCCTCCAACTACCTCACAAGTTACTGTTCCATTCGCGTTCACCACGCGAATAGCGTTTCCGGCTGTACAGCTTCCGGTCACGCGGTTTTGAATCACTGTGGTATCCACACTGATCGTGCCCGTGGCGATAATCGGATTTGGGCTAGCGCTCAGCCCCGTCCCCGCCGTGATGCTGGTTACGCCCCCGCCCCCGCCCGTCTGCCAACTGGCCACGCCGCTGGCGTCGGAGGTCAGCACCTTGCCCGCGCCCGC
>MEKX01000122.1:11327-30332 GCA_001767075.1 Acidobacteria bacterium RIFCSPLOWO2_12_FULL_54_10
GGCATCGTGATCCCCGTGGCCTTCACCGTCCCCGCCACTTCCAGCATCTCTGCCGGCGTGATCGTCCCGATGCCGACGTTGCCGGTGTTTTTGACCATAAATCTGGGCGTCGAATTCGTCCAAAACGAGATGTCTTTGTCGGCCAAGTTAACGATTTCCAAATCCCCGCGCCGATCCGGACCGACGGCATGAGTCGTCCCCCAAACATTGATCTCCACCTGCCCCGTTCCCCCTTCGAATACCCGCAGCGATGCCGCCCCTGCCGTGTCGGCATGCGTCATGAACTGAAAAACATCGCCGCTTCCGCTCAGTTGCAGTTTTCCATAGGGATCCGTCGTCCCAATGCCGACATTGCCGTTGTTTTTCACCGCAAATTGGGGCATCGAATTTGTCCAGAACGTGAAGTCTTTGTCGGCCAAGTTAACGATTTCTATATCACCTTGGCGCTCTGGACCAACAGCATGAGTCGTCCCCCAAACATTGATTTCCGCCTGTCCCGTCACCCCTTCAAATACCCGCAGCGATGCCGACCCTGCCGTATCGGTATGCGTCATGATCTGAAAAACATTACCGCTTCCGCTCAGTTCCAATTTCCCATTTGGATTCGTCGTCCCGATGCCGATGTTCCCCCCCGTCTCGAACAACACCGAGTTGCCCACATCGTCCGGGTTCGGCCCTACGAACTTCGCCAGATACCCCGCCGTCCCGCTGATCACCTGCGACACGATCACCTGATCGTAACCGGCCACCGGCAATCCCGCCTGATCGCCCACCAGCTTGGTTGACTGCACCACGTCTTTGGCCAGCGCATATGCCGAGGCCGGCAATCCGCCGAGGGTCTCCGAGTCCGCCGCCTTCAGCGCGTACGGCACCGCCACCAGCAGCGCACGTTCCTGCTCTTCCCCTCCATTGGCTGCCGTCACTCCCAGCCAGCGCGCCTCGCTGCCCGCAAACAACTCCACCGGCAACCCTGCGCTCTGGGTGCTCCCCAGCAACACCGTGTACCGCCCTGCCGCGTCCGCCTCCACGTTCTGCGTCTCCATCCACAACGCCGCTCCCCCGCTCTGGCTCCCATAGATCGCCAGCGTCACCCCCTGCACCCCGCTCAGCGCCTGGCCACCGCCGTCCTTCAACTCCCCGCTGTAGTGGATCACCCGCGACGGTATAACCCCTTCGCTATTCATGTTGGAGGATTGTCCTTTGGTGTTTACAGACAAAATAAACAAAAGTAAGAAACAAGCCAATCCAGTTAATTTAATTTGTCTTAACATGACAATCCTCCTGAAATTGTTGCAAATATTTTCTTTTCAATTATTCCATCAATAGCCTTTGCGCAATAGGGCATAAGGGCCTTTAAACTCATCAGATATTTCTAAGGGGGGTTGGTAAACAACCGGGGTGCTTTCAGCTTAACACATTTCCCACACTAAATAAGCCACTAAAAATTGACAAGGCGTCATAAATACGAATCTGTGAAAGCTCGCTGTGTGCAATATAACTCATTTACATTCAATAGAATACGCGCTGTAATGGGAATTTGATTCCTATGTATGCAGCTCGTGGCTTCTTGTTAACGCTAAATGAATTAACGCAATAAATCCCTATACTTCGACTCTCCCACTCGTCGTTAAAATGACCATCTGCTTTTTTTTTTCTTACTGTGCCAGGACTAGACTGACTCGATCAATCCACGCTTTGCCTGCTATCTGATTATCGAACTTTTGGCTTTTCAGCCTGGCTATTTTGACAACGATTAGAGTCGTGTCCGGTCCAGTACGAATCTCCATTCGAAGCGGTGTCCAGCCTGTTGTTCCGCGGAGACTTTCGGTCGCCATGAACAATTTTTCCGTGCTATATGCATCCATGACTTCAAAGCGAGGTCCGCTGTCCGTGGAAATTGCCTCTGCTCGCATATATCCTGAAAAATGATAGAGCGTATTGGGCTTGACCCGAACATATTGGAGTATATGGCCGTAAAGAAGATTCTGCTTTCCATCGAACAGAACTTGGAGCGAGCGAGCGCCATCCATAGCTGAATTAGTATCTATCGATACTTGCGCTCCATCCACCGCTGTCACCCGCCAATCAAATCCTCCGTTGAGAATATCCGCTTCAAAATTTCCATTGGTGACCAGGCTTTCACCGCCGTTGCTCTCCCGCAATCTGGCCGGTCCACGATCCAACAGTTCCTGCCATGCTTTTCCCGCTTCGTCCACCCTGCGCGCCTGAATCAGTGCATCCAAGTAGCCAAAGGCTCCAGCATGCCGTATGGTTAATCCTAAGGCTACCAGCCGGTTCCAGGCAGACACCGCCGCGTCTAAACGGCCGATCGTTACTAAATATTGATTATATAAAAGATATGCTTCCGCGTCCGGCGGGATCAATGATCCCAGGATGAGATCCTCGCTGGCGCCTGCTCTCCACGCAAGATCAAAACTAGCTAATCGAAGACCGGAATTCCCGATAATGGCTTTTTGCAATGTGGAAAGGGCTTCGCTAATTCTTCCTGTGCGGATATAAAAGTTTCCCAGCCGCCAGTTGACATCCGGCGACAGCGGAAACAACTTCTTGGCTCTCTCGTAAGCGCGCACTGCCGCATCCTCCTGGCCGGAGAGCTCATAAACATCTCCCAACTCCGTCCAGTAGCGCGTTCGTGTTGGTCCTAGTTGTGTCGCTTTTTCGAACAGTTGCTGAACTTTTTCAGGTGATTCCTGAACCAATGATCTTTGCAGCGATCGCGCCAGCGCCGCATGGTATTCGGGATTCTCCGGCGCCCATTGTATGGCCTTTTCTATTCCGCTCTTGTCGGTGCGATTGCGGTAATACCAGTCGGCGATACCGTTTCTGGCCGCCATGTATGCGCCATAGCACACCACCAGCGTCAGGACTACTTTTAGAGAAGCTGCAAGAAGCTTCACCATCTAAGCTCCCCCTCTGCTTCCGTCACATGCTATTGCTCGCTGCGGCTGATCCGTTCCTCAAACCAGCCATCCACACATTTAGCTGGCAGCCAATTGCCGCAGCACGTAGGGCAGAATCCCGCCGTGTTTGTAATACTGCACTTCTTCCGGCGTGTCCACTCGCGCTATCGTTGCAATGGTCCGGATCCCACCCTGGTCATCGTGAACTCGCACCACAACCTTCTTGTCCTTTTCCAATGCTTTGGCGATTCCCTCGACCTCGTAAACTTCTTTCCCGGTCAGGCCCAGGCTCGCCGCTGTTTCCCCTGGGCTGAACTGCAAGGGTAGAATGCCCATCCCCACCAGGTTGCTGCGGTGAATCCGTTCAAAGCTCTCCGCAATCACCAACCGCACGCCCTGCAATTGCGGTCCTTTGGCAGCCCAGTCTCGCGATGATCCCGACCCGTATTCCTTCCCCGCTAGTATCGCCAAAGGAATTTTCTCTTCCTGGTATTTCATCGCCGCGTCGAATATCGTCATCTGTTCGCCGTCGGGCAGATGCACCGTCCATCCACCCTCGACCCCCGGCACCAGTTGGTTCCGTAGCCGGATATTGGCAAACGTTCCCCGCATCATCACCTCGTGGTTGCCGCGTCGCGCTCCGTACGAATTGAAATCCTTCGGATTCACTCCGTGCGCGATCAAGTATTTCCCTGCCGGGCTGTCCGGCTGGATCGAGCCTGCCGGCGAAATGTGATCCGTCGTCACGCTGTCTCCCAGCACCGCCAGCACTCGCGCTCCGCGAATATCACCTATCGGGGCCGGGTTTTTCGGCAGATCGTCGAAGAACGGCGGCCGTTTCACGTAGGTCGAATCCGTCTGCCAGACAAAACGGTCTCCGGTCGGAGCTGGCAGCGATTGCCACAGCGCGTCTCCTTGAAATACGTCCGCGTACTGTTTGCGGAACATCTCGCTGGTTACTGCCGTTTTCACCGCATCCACAATCTCTTGCTGCGTCGGCCAGATATCCCTCAAATACACATCGGCGCCGTTTGTACCTTGTCCCAGCGGCTCGTTATAGAGATCGATGTCCATTTTCCCTGCCAGCGCATATGCCACTACCAGCGGCGGTGATGCCAGGTAATTAGCCCGCACCTGCTGCTGAATGCGCCCTTCGAAGTTGCGGTTCCCGCTCAGCACAGAGACTGCCACCAGGTCGCCTTCCTTGATCCCCTTCGAGACCGCCTCCGGCAGTGGCCCGCTGTTGCCGATGCAAGTCGTGCAGCCATAACCCACTAGATTAAACCCCAGCTTATCCAGATATGGCGTCAAGCCCGCTTTATTCAGATAATCGGTAACCACCTTCGATCCTGGCGCCAGACTGGTCTTCACCCACGGCGCGCTCTTCAGCCCCTTCTCCACCGCTTTCTTGGCCACCAGTCCCGCGCCCAGCATGACCGAGGGATTGGATGTGTTCGTGCAACTCGTGATCGACGCTACCACCACGGACCCGTCGTGCAGTTCCGCTTTGGTTCCGTTGAAGGCGATGGGCACTGAACGCGGCCCTGAAACCGATTTCGCCGCCAGCATGGTCGACAGCGCCTGCTGGAACATCGGCTTCGATTGTTTCAGCGGCACGCGGTCTTGCGGTCTCTTCGGACCCGCAATGCACGGCTCCACGTTTGAAAGCTCCAGCTCGATCTTCTCTGAGTAATTCGCTTCCGGCGTCGCATCCGTGCGGTAGAGCCCTTGCTCCCTGGCGTAGGCACGCACCAGATCGACTGCCTCTTTGTCCCTGCCGCTGAATTCCAGGTACCGTAGCGTCTCATCGTCAATCGGCGAGATTGCAATCGTAGCGCCATACTCCGGCGACATATTGCCCAGCGTCGCCCGGTCGGCCAGCGGAAGCTGATTCAGCCCCGGCCCATAGAACTCTACGAATTTCGCGACCACGCCCTTCTTGCGGAGCATCTCCGTAATGGTCAGCACCAGGTCTGTCGCCGTGGCCCCTTCCGGCAATTTCCCCGTCAACCGAAAGCCTACTACCGGCGGGATCAGCATCGATATCGGCTGCCCCAGCAGCGCTGCTTCTGCTTCGATTCCTCCCACGCCCCATCCCAGCACGCCCAGCCCGTTGATCATGGTGGTGTGTGAGTCAGTCCCCACCAATGAGTCTGGATACGCAACAGCCCCCTGTTTCCCCTGGGCCACAAACACCACTCGCGCCAGGTACTCCAGATTCACCTGGTGCACGATCCCCGTATCGGGCGGCACCACGCGGAAATTATCAAACCCCTTCTGCGCCCACCGCAGGAAAGCGTAGCGCTCTTTGTTGCGCTCAAACTCCAATTGCGCGTTTTGCTGGAAAGCATCCGCCGTGCCGAAATAGTCCACCTGCACCGAGTGGTCGATCACCAGCTCTGCCGGTTGCAGCGGGTTGATCTTCTTCGGATCGCCGCCCATCTTCTGGATAGCGTCGCGCATCGCCGCCAGGTCCGCCACAGCAGGCACTCCTGTGAAGTCCTGTAGCAGTACTCGTGCAGGTGTGAATGAAATTTCTTTCTGCGGCCCCGAGGGGTCCCATTTTGCCAGATTCTCAATGTCCTGCTTCTTCACGAACCGCCCGTCTTCATTGCGGAGCAGGTTCTCCAAAAGAATTTTCAGGCAAAACGGCAGCCGCGAAAGCTGACCGATCCCGGCCTTTTCCAGCGTATCCAGGCGGTAGATTTCATACTTCTTGCCGCCCACGCTCAACGAGCTGCGGCTCCCAAAACTATTCAGCATAATGAGTCCTGCCTTCCTTTAACTTTGATGATTTTTTGCCGGGCTGCATGGTCCGTCCGCCTATATCCATGCTACTCCGCTACACCAATAAAACCCAGCGAAAGCATAACTTTTTATGCTATCACAGCGCAGCTTGTTCGTGGGTAATTACGTTTTAGAGGTAGGGGAAACTTGTTTTGTTAGCTGTATGGTGCTATTGCATACCCGTAGCCCTTTGGTGCAAATAGTAAAGCTGTGCTGCCAACATATTTGACAACATTTCTTCCATTTTGCTTACATCTGTAATTCCATCTCTAGCAGCGTCGTCTGCTGCATGTAATGCCTCGTGATATGGACCTCGGTTAGCAACAATCTGATCTGTTACGGTCTTTTGTCCTGGGAGTATATAGCCCAATTTAGAACAAAGGACAAGGTAAGAAACTGCTCGCGATGTGCGCCCATTTCCCCCGAAAAATGGATGGATCCAGTTGTGGCGCCACATCAAATAAGCAGCAAGATGAATTGGAGATCTAGTCTGATCGTCATTGACATACTGACACATTTCATCCACCAAAGGCGGGACCTGTTGATATGGTGGTGGTGAATGCCTGCCATCGGACAATGTTACGGGGCCGGTTCTGAATCGTCCGGCACAGCTATAAATATCCTGGATTGCGAGACGGTGTAGTTCTAGCAGTATCTGTGGCGTTAACAGAAAGCTATCTGGTGTTGTTCCTTGTACTAGTTCTACGATGCGGTCGTATTGCAAAACCACATTTCGAGCTTCAAGTTCGTCTTTCTCTGCTCTATTTTGAAATAAAGGGTAGCCGCCCAGCTAATTTACCTCACAATGGTCTTTGGTGCTGGGAAACTGTCTGCAGCTTTATCAATGATTTCCCTAGTGATCCTATCGTTTTCAATGCGAGCATTTCCGTACGCAAAACTCCGGCGCTGTTCCTCTAATTCTTTCTGCGTCATGGCTACCTTTTTAGCCATCTCTAGAAGTTTATCTAGTTCGTTGGACATTGGAGCACCTCCATCGGAGGACATCTTTTCTAAGTTCATTTTGAACCTAACGTACATGAACAGGCAAGTAATATAGCACACATGCCAACGTAGAAAGAGTATTGTTTTTGTACCTAAAGCCTAAAGACCAGTTTTAATAATTGAACCTTCCTTAATGCGTAAACGTTGTTTTTCAATCTCCCCCTACCTCGGCAGCACATCCTGCAACTCCGCCAGGCTCTTTACCACCGCATCCGGCTTCACGCCCAACACTTCCGGCGGCGCCCCCGAGCGGTTCACCCAGCAGGTCCAGAACCCAAACGCCTTGGCCCCAGCCGCGTCCCAATAATTCGACGACACAAACGCAATCGCGCTCTTCGCCACGCCCAGCTTGTCCGGCGCCAGTTGATACACCCGCGGATCGGTCTTGTATGTCTTCGCCGCGTCCACGCTGATCACCTGCGCGAACACCCCTTCCAGGTCCGTGCTCTCAATCGCCGCTTGCAGCATCCCCGGCGTGCCATTCGACAGGATCGCCAGCCTCCGCCCCTTCAACTCCCGCAACGCCTGTTCCACTTCGGGATACGCCTCAATATCCAGATACGTCTGCAACAGCCCCTGAATCGCCTGTTCGCTGCACTCTAGCTTCAGGCTTTGGCAGGAAAACACCAGTGCGTCCCGCGTCACCTCCCAGAAATCTTCATACCGCTGCATCAAGCTGCGCAGCCACGTGTACTCCAACTGCTTCGACCGCCACAACCGCGTCAATTCCGTCCCCTTGCCCGGAAACAGTTTCTCCGCCTGCGGCTGCGCCGTGTACGGATTGAACAGCGTTCCATAGGCGTCGAACACCACGGCCTGGATTTTCCCTTGTTCTGTGGCCATATTCGCTCCCTGCGGCAGCGCTGGCACTGCTCCGCAAATCGTCCACAACGCCAGCAAAATCACACTCAGCAACTGCCGCAATCTCATCCTGCACACTCCAATACCCTTATTTGAAATGAATTCCGCCGCCTACCGTTTCAGAGTCCGGCTGAGCAGTCCCAGCGCGCGCGTCCAGGCATCCTGGGCCGCCGCCGCATGATAGTTCCCCGGTCTCGTGTCGTTGAAGAACGCGTGATCCGCCTCCGGGTATACCCGTGCTTCTCCTTTCACGCCGTACTTTTGAAATGCCTCTTTCAGCTTCTGCACTTTCGCCGCGTTGATCCACTGATCATTGCCGCCGGCAAAAAAGAGAACCGGGCACCGGATGTTTTTGATTTCTTCCACTCGATCCGGCAGATTCCCATAGAACGGGATCGCCGCCTGCAGCGATGGCGTGCGGCAAGCTAGCAGCAGCGCGTAGGTCCCCCCCATGCAAAAACCCATCGCGCCAATATGCTGCGCATGAACCGGGTCTTTCTCCTGCAAAAAACGCATCGCCGCCTGCAGAATCTCTACCGCTTGATCGGGCTTCTGCAACTCAGCCAGTGCCGCGGCTTCGTCCGCATTCTTTGTCACTTTCCCGCCATAGAGGTCAGGCGCTAAGGCCACGAATCCTTCCATCGCCAGCCGCCGCGCCACATCCTGAATGTGCTCCGTCAATCCCCACCATTCATGGATCACCAGCACGCCTGGATACGCCCCAGAACCTGCCGGACGAGCCTCATACGCAACGGCCGTTTCTCCCCCGCTCACTGGAAACTCTATGGTTTGAATCTGTA
This sequence comes from Acidobacteria bacterium RIFCSPLOWO2_12_FULL_54_10, assembly GCA_001767075.1. Classification (GTDB taxonomy): domain Bacteria; phylum Acidobacteriota; class Terriglobia; order 2-12-FULL-54-10; family 2-12-FULL-54-10; genus 2-12-FULL-54-10. The sequence continues at coordinate 19,699 of MEKX01000122.1, forward strand.
AATGGGTGTTCATTCCGGCAATCACCTTCCCCGCCGCACGATTATGCAGCTCATATCCCGGTTAGCTTGCCCCGCGGCCTGAAAGTACTCGCGGAATAGTTCGCAGCAGAATCTTCAGGTCCAGCGCCAGCGACCAGTTATCGATATACTCCATGTCCAGCTTCATCCAGCGCGCAAAATTCAACTCGTTCCGCCCCTCCAGCGCCCACAAACACGTCAGCCCTGGCTTCATGCGCAGCCTCCGTCGCTGCCATTGCTCGTACTGCGCCACCTCTTCTGGCAACGGTGGGCGCGGCCCCACAAAGGACATATCCCCCTTCAGAATATTGACGAGTTGCGGCAGCTCATCCAGGCTGGTTTTGCGCAAAAACCTGCCCATGGCCGTCGCTCTGGGGTCGCGCGCGATTTTGAACACCGGCCCGTCCATCTCGTTCAAGTGCGCCACTTCTTCCTTCCTTTGCTCCGCATCCGCCTGCATCGATCGGAATTTATACAGCCAGAATTTCCTGCCGTTCAAGCCGCACCGCATTTGCCGGTAAATCACCGGCCCCTGTGAGCTGATTTTTACCAGCAGTGCGATCATCGCCAGCAATGGCGCGCCTATCACCAGCATCACACCGCTTAGGACCAAATCCATCGCCCGCTTGAAGAACAGCAGGTACTCGTTTTCCGGCGTCCGGCTGAAGGTGAGCAATGGAAACTGCTCCAGCTTGTCGAAGGAAATATCGGAGCGCAGGTGCGGAAAGAAATCCACCAGCACCCGGGTCTTCACTCCCTGTTCCTCGCAACTAAGCAAGAGGTCTTCCATTTTCTCAAGCTGCGTCTTGGAAACGACGAAGATGACTTCGTCCACCACGTGCTCTCGCAGCATCGGCAGCAGGTCCGGGAATTCCCAAACCGGATAGCGGCGTTTCAGTCCGCTCTGGTCCGGCTCCGGTCCGTCTTCCTCGCGCACAAAGCCGTTGACTTTGTCCCCGTGCTCCTCATTTTTCTCAATCAGCCGCGTCACTTCCATCGCCTTCGTTCCTGTCCCCACGATCACGTAGCAACGATGGCCTGCGAATTCCCTCTGTAAGAATGTCCTCATGCGCCGCCCTGCCAGCCGGAACGCGGTCTGCGCGATAAAATTGATGGCCACAAACAACCCGATGAACGAGCGGCTGATCTCCCCCATCTTCAGCAAGTAGATCGCCGTCGCCAGCGCCATCACAAACCAAAATGTCTGCGTGATCGTCAAGCGCAGCATCTTGCCTGTGGCAAACCCCGCTGCATCCCGGTACGCCTTCAGCATCACATCCAGCCAGGCCCACAGCAGCGCGGATATCAGCAATATTCCGGTCGATGTTCCTGGCGTGAAAAAGAAAAACCGCAGTTGCGGCAGATGGGTGCGGATTAAATACGCGAACTCAAAGGCAAGCGCAAGTACAATCAGGTCGGAAAAGACCAGTAGGGACCACAGCAATCTGACTCGCCGTGTATACATGGGAACTCGAGGATGCCTGGCCTCTCTGTAGAGGCCGCAGCGCGAATACCGTCGGGATCATTGAACCAAGCGTTTACGGAGTGATCTTACCAAACAACTCGCCTCCGAACAACAAACCAGCGGCGTCAGGCGTTCCCTCATCTGGCCTGTGCGGCGAGCGCAGGCTTGGTCACTCTCGCCAGCACTAGCTCCACCAGCGTTTGAATAAACTTGGGAGAAGTGTTTAATCCGGGCATCATCTCGAACTGCTCCACGCCCAGCGCCAGCATTTCTTCTCTCACTTCCACATCGATTTCATGCAGGGTTTCGATGTGGTCGGAAACAAACGCAATGGGAATCACCAGCACATGCCGTTCTTTTTTTTCTGCCATTTGGTGCGTCACCGTATGGATCGACGGCTCCAGCCATCGGCTCGATCCCACCTTGCTTTGGTAGCAGACCGTGAACGGCAGCTCCCATTTCCCTCTCTCCAGCACAAGGCGCGTCGTCTCCTCCACATGCCGTTGGTAAGGATCGCCCGCCTGGATCACGCTCACCGGCACCCCGTGCGCGCTGAACACCAGGTGCGGTCGCGCTTCGCCTGGAAAGCGCGCGAGGGTCTCATTCACTTTCTCGACCATGCAATCGATGTATGCCGGATGGTCATGATAGCTCTGGATCGCATGGATATTGGCCCCAGGAAACATGGTCGGCTTGAAGCGCCTTTGCCATTCGTTATAGCTGCTTCTTGTCGTCGTATGGGAATATTGCGGGTACAGAGGCAGCAAAACTAGTTCATTGCATTCTTCCCGCCGCAGCTTCTCTATGGCCTCATCGGTAAACGGATGCCAATATCTCATGGCAATCGCGACGCGCGCGTCCTGATGCGTTCTCAATTCCTCTTCCAGCGCCGCCGCCTGCCGCTTGGTCCACTCCACAATCGGCGATTTGCCGCCAATGTGCGCGTAATGGTCGCGAACTTTTTTCGCTCTGCTGATGGAGATCAGCTTCGCCAGCGGTTGCCGCGCGATTTTCGCGAAAGGAAAATCGATGATGTCCGGGTCGCAGAATAGATTGTACAGAAAGGGCTCCACCGCCTCCAGCGAGTCCGGCCCGCCGAGCTGGAACAGCACCACCCCAATCTTAGGTTCTTTCTGTAATCCCATTCCATTCACCCGTGCCCGCTGCACCCTTTTGCAGCACTGCTTTCCTGCATCACCATCAGAACGGCCTCGCGAATACCATCACTACTATGCCGATAAACACCAGCGCCGTCCCTGCATGCAACCCTATCGCTTCTCCTCGCTGCATCTGAATCTTTCCCGCATGGTACGCCTTGGCGCGAAAATGCACCCGCAGGTCCAACACGATCAGCAGCACCACCAGGAGCAGCTTCGCGTGCATCCATCCCAGGCTCATATAAATCCCGGGCGCTTGCATGATCAATAGCAACCCAGAAATCACCGCCAGCGCCGCCCCGGGATGCACCATGCTCTTCAAAATTTTCTTCTCCAACTCCGCCAAAACCCGCTGCGCGTCCGCGCTTTTCTGCAACGTGTGGCTGGCCAGCGCCAACGTCACCACCAGCAATCCCCCCACCCACATCACCAGCGCCGGTATGTGTACCACCAGCATTGCAGTTCTCATTTCCCCCCCTGACCAGTTTCCCCTTCATCATGCGGTCCGCCGCTCTAAAACCAGCTTCCGGAACCGTTTCATCCTATTTTGAATTCTAATGTGAATCTGATCTATTTATTTTGACCAGCGCTCGCCCACAGAAAATGCTACCATGCCCGCCCAGCTATCGTAAACCTCACACCATGTTTGTGGGCTATCTAATAAGGCATGTTTCTTGGTCAGCCATATCCCTTCGAAACGCACAGTCAGCATATGCCAAGGGGTACCTTCTGGTAACGGAGGGGCGGGCGTTCCGGGTCTCATTATGTAGTTTCCGACGTTAATGGATTATCGGGTTGATCTTCCGGAGCTTCTATTTCTAGCTGCTCTCTCAATGTCAGATTCTTTCTGCGACGGATTAGGTTGTACCCGACTGTGTAACAGTAAAGGCTTGCCGGGACGAATCGCATATTGATGCCTTCTACCTTGCAGTTTATTGTCTTCGTTCTTGACGTAACCAAAACGTCGTTCAAGCGATTCTCGTGGCAAAAACTAACCAGGCTTTTTAATTCTTCCGGCTTGTCACAATAGCGATCCGACCATTTCACTTCAACCGCCCATTTAACTTTTTGCTCAGTGCCAAGACGAACAATGTCCACTTCTCCGTCCTGCCATCTGGCGTAGTAAAGGGTAGTATCGCCGCTGTGAAACCACTGGGAGAAAATCGCGGTCTCAGCAAGTGATCCAATCGCACTGTCGTCTGCCTTCAGCGGGGAGAACAACGCCGCGCGCATTGACGGATTGGTGAGATAGACCTTGAAATAATTGGCCCGGCGAAATCTCTTCGCATTGTGGTCTACGCGGTGAACAACTTTTATCAAGAAGGCTGCCTCAAGATATTCGATATACTTTTTTATGGTATTCTTCGCCACGCCGGAATTTTTAGAGAGTTCTTCGAGCGAAATTTCGTTCGCTGTATTGAAAGCCAGCGTTGTGAACAGGTAGTTGAGTTCCTGAATATCGCCAATCCCATAAAGGCTTGGCAGATCTCTCAATAGCACCTTATCGATAATATCGCTCTTGATGAAACGGGCTGGATCGGATTGAATTTGAGGCGAAAAAATTACTTCCGGATAGCCGCCAAAATTCAGGTAGTAGAGAAATTGTTCGTTTACCTTTTCAATGTCTCTCGCTAAAAAAAAGCTTCCTCCTCCTTTTTCCCAGGACGTTTCTTGCATGAGGTTTGTCTGATCCGTGAGATTCAAGTACTCGTAAAAGGTTAGAGGTGGCAGAAGAAAATCAGTAAAACGGCCCGCCCCGGATTCCGCACTCTTCAGTCTCAGCGCAGCGGCGGCAGACCCAGAGGCTATGGATTTGATATTAGAATACGTATCAACGGCAGACTTAAGATGGATTTCCCACTCGCGTAAGTATTGGATTTCATCAAAGAATATGTAAACTTGCTCTGATTTGTAGTCTACGCCGCTAGCCTGTCCATAGTAGCTGAGTAACTTCTCGACGCTGAGTCCGTTATAAATAGGATGATCGACTGAAAAATAACAAATGGATTCAGGCCGCACGCCTTCATCAAGAAGTGCTTGGATAGCGTGATGAATCATTACAGTTTTGCCGACGCGTCTAGGCCCCATTAAAACAACGGCTCGGCGCACAGACTGTGTTTTGACCAGGGGAAAGAAGAGGTCAAAGTATGCGCGTGGTTTCCAGTCTCGATGGGACTGGCTAATGGTGTGATTACCAATCCACCAAGGATTCTCCACCCGAATCCGTTGAATAATTTCCTCGGCTGATATTTCCTTCATGGGAGTAGAATACGCGCATTATCAACTAGAGTCAATGTCTTGACTCTAGTTGCTATATTTTAAGCATCTTAATTATAATCATAAAGTTATAATCGTTTGCTAATCATCATTTCTGGCTTTTCTATTGACTTGCACCGCCACACGACGGCATATTTGAAATTCCCGAATCGCTCCACACCTGTTCAATAATTTTTCCTTTCAGTTTCCGCTCCTCTCTTTCTTTTCCTTCCCCCGTCCGCTACAATCGCGCTTTCCAGCTTTGGATACTTTTCCTTGATTTGAAAGGAGCCCCATGAAAGCCATTCGCATTCACGCCCACGGCGGAACCGACCAACTCCGTATCGACGATCTGCCAGAACCCAAGCCCGGTCCGCGTCAGGTGCTGGTCGAGGTCAAAGCCGCCGGCTTGAATCATCTCGACATCTGGGTTCGCAACGGCTTTCCTGGTTTGCATCTACCGCTCACCCTGGGCGCTGATGCCTCGGGCGTCGTCAAGGAAATCGGTTCCGGCGTGACGCAGTTCGCCGTTGGTGACCGCGTCCTTGCTCAGCCCGGCTATGGTTGCGGTTCCTGCGAAGAGTGTCTCAGCGGAAGAGAGCACTACTGCTCGAAATACGGCATTGTCGGTGAACACCATAGTGGCGTGCAGGCACAACTCCTCGCTCTCGATGAAGACAAAGTCATCCGCATGCCCTCCAACATTGGCTTCGAGGAAGGCGCAGCAATTCCTTTAGTCTATCTCACCGCATGGGAAATGGTTGTCAACAAAGCTCGCGTCCGCCCGGGCGACACGGTGCTGGTCGTAGCGGCCTCAAGCGGAGTCGGCAGCGCCGCCGTGCAGATCGCCAAGCTCCATGGCGCACAGGTCATTGCCACCGCCGGCACCACCAAGCTCGATAAAGCAAAAGCCCACGGAGCAGACTTTGTGATTGATCACTACCAACAGGACATCGCCAAGGAAATCAAAAAAATCACCAACGGGCGCGGCGCCGACATCGTTCTCGATCACGTCGGCAAGGCCACCTGGCAGGCCAGCACGCGGTCATTAGCCAAAGGCGGCAAGCTGGTGGTCTGCGGCGCTACCACCGGCCACGAAGGCGTTGTCGACCTGCGCTTCCTCTACTTCCGCCAGCAGGCCATTCTCGGCTCCACCATGGGCCCTCGCGGCGACTTGTTCCGCATCCTGCAACTTGTCGAAGCTGGCAAACTGCGCGGCGTTGTCGATAAGGTTTACCCATTCACTGAAGTCGCACAAGCCCACGAATATCTGGAAACCGGCAAGCAATTTGGTAAAGTCATATTGAATTTCTCAGTTTGAGCATTTATTCTCAAGCTCATTGGAGGTGGCGAATGAATTTCAGAGTGTTCATTCCGATGTTGCTAACTATTCTCTCTATAACGGCTTGCAGCCAGCCTCAAGCACCGAGTACCTCTACGCCAGTGACTGAGCTGAAACAGTATCCCTTGAACAATCTGGATGGTGTATTGACTCAATCCGGCGTTGAGTTGGATGCCTCAGTTTCCAGTGATGGCGGCGGCTCCCTGAAGATCACTACCACAGAACCTACCGTCGTTCGCTTGTTCGAGACCGGCGACGTAAATATTGAAAATGCCCGCCTGACTTATCCCGCCCGGATTCGCCCTGAGGGGATCGAAGGCCAAGTCTTCCTGGAAATGTGGTGTCAATTTTCTGGCCAAGGGGAATTTTTCTCGCGCGGCTTGGATTCTCCCGTTTCCGGCACAACCGAATGGGTCACGCAGGAAATCCCATTCTTCCTCCAAACCGGACAAAACCCAAGCAACGTAAAATTAAATCTCGTCGTCAACGGAAAAGGCACTGCCTGGATCGACGAAATTCGGCTCTTAGCCGGCCCAATTTGAACGGAAACGAAGGAACCGAGAGAACCGAGTAGTTCAAACCTCCCGAAACCGAATTTTTCCCTCTGGAATTTTTCTCTTTACCGCTCGGTAATTTCACTTCTGCTGCAACGATTCAATATATTTCGTAATGTTGTAAATGCGTAGATTGCCTAAGTCTTGATCCCACGCGATTTTCCCAAATATAGGCCCCCACACCGGCATCTCGCGCGAGCCATGTGCAGTTACGGATTCATCTTCGCCTGAAATTTTCCGCTGTACTTGTTCTTGAGGAAACTTCCCATTGTTTCTTTTGCTGATCAACGTCAGATCGGGCGGCTGCGTTTTCAATGCCGGCGCTACGGGGCCATTTCCCCTGGCGTCAGCGCCATGGCAAGTAGCACAGTAAGCCATAAAAAGCGTCCGGCCGTTCATCGATTGAATCAAGTTCTCTTCTTCTTCCATCCGGTTTTCCAATGGGTTTTCCTGACTGCTTCGGGTAGTCCATGAGACACCTATCATCATTGCGGCAATCATTACCACCACTGCCTTGCTCTTGGTTGCCATGTTATTTCAATCCCTCCTTTTCTCATCACGTTTAAGCGTGAGAAGAGAATGGATTATCCGAAGGTCATGAACTCCGGCTCTAATACAGAGCGGATGATATCGACTCGCGAAATTACACCCACCAACTTTCCATGGTCAGTTACCGGAACCCGCAGAATCCCTTTTTCCTGGAGCAGTTTCATTACTTCATCCAATGATGCCTTTACATCAATCGTGATTGGCTCCGATGACATGATTTCTTGCGCTGTCAGTGTTTCCAATTTCTTGCCGTCCATAAGAGCATCCAGAATATCTGCTTCCGTTACCACGCCCAGAACTTCACCTTCGCGATTGGTTACCGGCATGCCACTGATGCCATTTACAACTAACTGTGTTGCAATATCGCGCACTGAAGCTCGGTTTGTAGTTGCTATCACTGGACTGTTCATCATATCTTCTGCCGTCATCTTCAGCCTCCTCTTCGAAGAACTCGATCCTGACAGGAGCGATTCGCTTTACCGGCTATCGCATTGCCCTGCTTAAACCAGTGCACGCACTATGCCACCTCAATCATCTATGAATTAGAGCTAATCAATTGAATGGAAAAGAGAGAGATAAGGGTTTTCTGCCAGATCCAAGACGAGAGGCGGAAATATCTAACGAATTGCGGGATATCCCCCAGTGTTGAACAAATTACGAGAAAAGCCTATTTAAGCTTTAAGGCAGAGATGCTGATGGTTTTAGAGTTAATTTCTCCCGTTCCACCGGCTTGCCGTTCATCCAAACCTGTTCGATCTTCCGGGAATTCGTGATATCTGTTAGCGGATCAGCTTGAAGAATGACAAAATCGGCAGCTTTTCCTGGTTCCAGGCTGCCATATTTCTTTTCCAAGCCCAGAAATCTTGCACCATTGATGGTCGCCGCCTGGATGGCCTGCATGGGAGTCAATCCGGCACGCACAAGCAGTTCCATTTCACGGTGCTCCCACAACCCTGGGAACTGCGTCGGCCCACCGGAATCAGTTCCAATAGCAATAGGGATGCCCGCGGCATTTATTTTTGCTGTATTTTTCAATGCCATTTCAAACTGATCTCTAATTGGAGCTAGGTACGTGTCAGCAAGCACCGCGCCGAGTTCTGGATTTTGCTGCGTGCGTGCGCGCCTTTCGCGAAGCCTTTGCAGAACCACATCCTGAAAGAGAATAGGCAAGCCAGGATCATCCAGAAAATCCGTCTTCCTTTCTGCGTATGCCAAGTCTCCATAGTGGCCAACCAGAGTTGTCAATTGCGTCACTTTATTATCTTTGGCCAATTGTAAAAATTCTTCGTCCACTTCTTTATCACGGATGCTATGGGCCAGAGCATCCACATGGCGGCGCATCAACTCTTTTGCTTCGTCTAACGCGTAAAGATGTACCAAAACTTTCACATTATTCTTGTGGGCTTCATCAATGATCGCTCCATAAATCTCCGGTGAAAGGTTTGGTAATTTTCCTCCCTGATCATCCACCCATAGCTTGATAACGTCCGGTTTCTTTTGCAGAGCCCTACGGACTAACTCCCGGCCTTCTTGAGCATTACCCGGGCGATTGATTTCTTCAACACCTCCGGGCTTCCAACCACCAATGGCGGCAAAACCAAGGCCCCCTGTATAAAGATGCGCGCCACCCACTTTCCCCGCCCTCTGATCCGCTAAAAAACCATACATTGGGTCCCAGTCGAGACCAAGAGAAATCATGTGCGTAATGCCGTAATACAGATAAGCGTTTGCATCACGCTGAATCCGCTCACGATTATAAAATTGCTGACCTGACTCCAAGCCTTCCGACCGACCGACATGTCCATGAAGAGAGAACATGCCTGGAAGAATCGTTTTCCCTGTCGCATCAATGACCCTCGCACCGGTCGGCACTTTGAAATTGTTTGCATTGCCGATTTGTTTTATGTTTTGCCCTTCAATCACGATCACTGAATCGGGAATTGAAGTGCCAGCGACGGGATCGATAAGCGTTGCGCCTTGGATTACAGTGACTGGAGATGACGTACCAACTTGCTGCGCATGACTAGGAATAACTACACTCAGCCAAAATACAAAGATCGTTGCGATCCGCCAGAGATTCATAATTCCTCCTGTGAATTTCCCAATGTTATTTGGCTAAAACTCAGAAAGCTCCCGGTCAATTTGTAAAAGCTTTAATTGGGGAATAAAGGCATAAAGAAGAGTCAAACCTGCTCAGCGGTTTATCCCCCGCTCATGGAGTTCAAGAAGTCGGCGTTGGATTTGACCTTGGAGAGTTTGTCGAGCAGCAGTTCCATGGCCTCGGTCGGCGACAGTTGGTTGAGCACTTTGCGCAGCACCCACACGCGGTTCAGCTCTTCCTTGGCCAGCAGCAACTCCTCCTTGCGCGTCCCCGAACGGTTGATGTCGATGGCCGGAAACACGCGCTTGTCCACCAGCTTCCGGTCCAGAATAATCTCCGAGTTGCCCGTCCCCTTGAACTCTTCGAAGATCACGTCGTCCATGCGGCTGCCGGTCTCGATCAGCGCCGTGGCAATGATCGTCAGACTGCCGCCCTCTTCGATGTTGCGCGCCGCCCCGAAAAACCGCTTCGGCCTTTGCAAGGCGTTCGAGTCCACGCCGCCACTGAGCACCTTGCCCGACGGCGGCACAATCGTGTTGTAGGCCCGCGCCAGCCGCGTGATCGAATCCAGCAGAACCACCACGTCCTTGCGGTGCTCCACCAATCGCTTGGCTTTCTACATCACCATCTCGGCCACCTGCACGTGCCGGGAGGCCGGCTCGTCGAACGTCGAGCTGATCACCTCCCCGTGCACCGAGCGCTGCATGTCCGTCACCTCTTCGGGCCGCTCGTCGATCAGCAGCACGATCAGGTAAATCTCCGGATGGTTCGCCGTGATGGAGTTGGCAATCGCCTGCAGCAGCATCGTCTTGCCCGTGCGCGGCGGCGCCACGATCAGCGCCCGCTGCCCCTTCCCCAGCGGCGTCAGCAGGTCCATCACCCGCGCCGACAGGTTCTCCTTCGTCGTCTCCAGCTTCATCCGCTCCTGCGGATACAACGGCGTCAGATTGTCAAAGAAAATCTTGTTCCGCGCCTCCTCCGGCGACTCGAAATTGATCGCGTCAATCTTCACCAGCGCAAAATAGTTCTCCCCCTCCTTGGGCGGCCGCACCTGACCCGACGTGGTGTCCCCCGTGCGCAAATCAAACCGCCGAATCTGCGACGGCGACACGTAAATGTCATCCGGCCCCGGCAGGTAGTTGTAGTCCGGCGAACGCAAGAACCCAAACCCCTCCGGCAAGACCTCCAGCAC
>MEKX01000122.1:30379-35707 GCA_001767075.1 Acidobacteria bacterium RIFCSPLOWO2_12_FULL_54_10
TTTTAAAAATAAGATCGGCTTTGCGCATACCGGTCGCGCCGGGGATTTCCAAAGTTCGCGCTACGCGCGTCAGCTCGCTGATGCTTTTTTCCTTTAATTCAGCAATGGTCATGGTGTCGTGCTTAGGCTCCGTTGTATTGTTGGGAATTACCAGGAGGGAGAAACTGCCACTCCGCTGCGAATGAGCTTACCAAATATTTATTTTAGTGGCAATGTGAAATAAAATTTACTTTCCTGAAACAAGGAAATTGTAAACATGCAAAACAGCGTTCAAGAGTTAATAAACTGTGCTATCATTAGGTGTTTTAGCTGGGATTTGTATTAGTTCGTAACGCCTCTATGACTTCCATCTGCCTTTCGAGCACTTGAAATCTTAAATACAGGAGAAAGCATGGATCAAATTGCAACTGGGCAACTTCGCCCTTGGGAACAGCCTATCTGGAAACCAGCCAAAGGCCAGACTCGCGTGTTACTTTACCTCTTATTAATACACCTTTTAGCGCTAACAGGGCTTATTCTTTATCCGATTCCCAGTCTCCCTGTGCTGGGCGTTGCAATTCTGCTTGCGTGCTTGGGAGGAGTGGGAACAACGGTTTGTTATCACCGGACAATGGCACATCGGTCCGTAAAATTAAATAAAGCAGTCGAACACTTTTTGATTTTTTGGGCTATGTTCAATGGGTCGGGAAGCCCGCGTAGCTGGGTCGCCAATCATCGGCATCATCACTCGCATTCGGACCAGCCGGATGATATTTCAAGCCCCAGGCAGGGCGGATTCTGGTGGGCACATATGCGATGGCTCTATCAATCTTCCTTGCCAGATGAGAAAAAATGGGCGCCTGAGATGACCACGCCTGAGTATAACTTCTGGAGTCATGCGCAGATGTTTATAGTTCTTCTGTCCTTGACCTGCGGTTTAGTCCATTCCTGGGAAGCCTTTTTCTGGGTCGGGGCAATACGAATGGTTTACACTTTGCACGTTCAGTGCCTGGCCAATAGTTTGACGCACCTGGGATACGATCAGGAAGGCGATGCCAGCATTAACCTTTGGTGGCTAGGACCATTCCAACTGACGGCCTGGGGAGAAAATTGGCACAGAAATCATCATCACCGCGCAGGGTCGGCTCAATTCGGCTGGCGATGGTATCAGATTGATCTAGGGTGGTATGCGATCTGGTTTCTGGAATCGTTAGGGTTAGCTTCTAGCGTCCGGCGTCTCAAATCATCCTAAGTTGAAAATTTGCAGATAAGCACATTGGGTTCCGGAGATTGCCTCCGGAACTCAATTTTATTTGTGTAATCCTGATTTAATTCGCAAGAAAATGAGTACGGCAAAATTCTTTCCCGCTCATTCCTATTCTTTGAAAATCTCGCCGCTTCGATTGTGGATAGAATAATTTCGCTTATTAGTTTTTATCCCAGCCTGTTATTGTAGATTACGAAGCGCAGTAACATCATTAGCCGAAGCGTATTGCAGAATTTCATCATAAGTTTGCGGCACGTAACTGAATCATGGAACGCGAATCGATAAATCACTTGATACGATCCATGGCCGGTCGTCGCTTGCTCGTGCTAGGCGACTTCATGGCGGATCATACGATTTATGGAGAAACGACGCGCATTTCTCCTGAAGCCCCGGCGCCTGTAATGATGGTTCGAGAAAAGCGTACTTACCTTGGCGGCGCAGGAAACGTTGTTCGCAATATAGACAGTCTGGGTGGGATCACGTATTGTGCCGCCGTCGTGGGTGATGATGAGTGGGGTTATGCTGTAGAGCAAGAGCTACTGAAGGTTGGTTCGTGCGCTGTTCTTGAAGTGATTCATGAAGCAGATCGCAAAACCACTGTAAAAACCAGAGTCGTGGCGACCCAGGGAGGCAGGGCTAGCAAGAGTCATTCATATGGTCATCACCAGGTAATCCGCCTTGACGAAGAAACCACTCACCCAATCACCCAGGAAACCGCTGATCGGATCATTGATTTTGCTGCAAGCGTGCTCCACGAGGTGGATGCCGTAGTCTTATCGGACTACGCCAAAGGAGCGCTATCCATATCCTTTCTGCACCAAATCATCAGCATGTCCCGTAGCGAGGGCAAGCCTGTATTCGTCGATCCTAAGTCTAAGGATTGGAATCTCTATCGAGGTGCTACCGTGTTGACGCCCAACGCGCGTGAGGCGGAAATATCATTGGGTATATCGTTCAGCGATCCCGCGTCGACTGTGACTATTGAATGGGAAAGGCTTGTTCAAGGCCGGTTGGAGGAACTTGGACTCCAAGCGCTGTTGATTACTCGAGGAGCGGATGGAATCAGTTTGATCGACCATCATGGATTCCAGCACGTTCCTGCATATGCTCGCGAAGTGTTTGACGTCACAGGCGCCGGCGACACCGTCCTGGCCGCCTTTTCGCTTGCCAGCGCAGCAGGCGCAACGTATCCACAGGCTGCTCAAATCGGCAATTTAGCTGCTGGTGTCGCTGTTTCCAAGGCTGGAACCGCTCCCGTTTTCGCATTCGAAGCAGAACGTGAACTGGATGCCCGACATTACTTTGCCGGGGCAAAGATCCGTTCACGGGAAGAGATCACCACTATTGCCGGACATCTGCGCCGCGAGTCGCGAAAGGTGGTATTCACGAATGGGTGCTTTGATCTTCTTCACGCAGGGCACATGTATTTTCTTCGCGAGGCACGGAAACAAGGTGACGTTCTTATAGTTGGCCTAAACAGCGACTCTTCAGTTCGCCAGCTTAAGGGCGAAAGCCGCCCAATCGTGCCGGCGGCGGAACGCGCTGAAGCGATTGCTGCTCTGGAGTCGGTGGACTATGTGGTGGTCTTTGATGAGCTGGACCCGCTTGAATTACTGAAATGCATCCGCCCGGATATTCTAGTAAAGGGTGATGATTACAAGGAATCCGAGGTGGTGGGAGCAGACCTACTCAAAAGTTACGGCGGTATAGTTCATCTGATTCCGCTCCGACCGGGTATCTCCACTACGAGACTTGTGGAGCGCATCCGATCTTCATCATAAAATATCGGCGGCAGATGAAATCATCCTCTTTCATAAAACGAATTGAATCGGAACTCGAAGCGAGTTGCCGCGTCAAACGAAGGTTTTCTCTTACTTTAAAAACCCAAATCGCCTCGCTTGCCGAGATTGTTGCGTCGTCTTTAGAATCTGGAGGAATTGTCTACTGGATGGGCAATGGCGGCAGCGCTGCCGATGCTCAACACCTAGCCGCAGAACTCGTAGGCAAGTTGGGCCGCCGCAGGCCAGCATTATCGTCCATTGCGCTTACAACGAACACTTCTTTGCTGACGGCCATTGCGAATGATTTTTCTTTTGATGAGATATTCTCACGCCAAGTGGAGACATTAGTCCGTCAAGGCGACGTTCTGATTGGCCTGAGCACAAGCGGCAATTCAGAAAACATAATTCGTGCTCTCAAAGTTGGCGGACAAAAGAAAGCTTTTACAGTAGGTTTGACTGGTAAAACAGGCGGCCGACTTAAAGAGGCAGCTAAACTGAGTTTGTGCGTTCCTTCTCTGGATACACAGCGGATTCAGGAAGCACACATCACCATTGGACATATATTGTGCGGCATCGTCGAAGACCTGTTAGAAAAGAAATCCCCGATACCAAAAGTCTCAAAATAAAATCGTACGATTTCGCTTGTTCAGTAGCATTCTTGCCAAAATCGTCATTAAGCACTTTCCCTGGCTTCGTCCAACAATTCCACGACATGCACTACACGCTGGCTTTTGCCGAAATGACTGGCGCCAGCCCGAAGCTGCAACATACAACCAGGGTTAGCTGTTGCAATAATATCTGCATTCGTCGAGTTCGCAGATTCCATTTTGCTCCGCAGCAATTTCATGGAAAGTTCAGTCTCGGTCAGATTATAAATACCTGCGCTGCCGCAGCACACGTCTGCCAGTGGCATTTCGGAAAATCGAATCCCTGGAATTGACTCTAGCAATGTACGCGGCTGATTGCGGACCTTTTGCCCATGGACTAAATGGCAAGAATCTTGATAAGTAACATTAATAGGGAGCGAATGCATCTTCTGGGTCAAACCGATTTCAGCCAGAAACTCCAGAATATCTTTCGTTTTAGACGCGAACTGTTCAGCCTGACCGGCCCATATTGCATCCTGCTTCAGCAAGTAACCATACTCCTTCAGCGCCGAGCCACACCCCGCTGCGTTTGTAATAATGGCATCCACTTCTTCTCGAAGGAATATTTCAATGTTTTTGCGCGCCAATTCCCGGGCAAAGTCTCTGATTCCCGCATGGACATGCAATGCTCCGCAACAAGTCTGTCCGGCCGGGATAATGACCTCACAACCATTTTCCTGCAGAACCCGGACAGTGGCTTCCTGCAAGCGGGCAAAAGAAACATTGGCAATGCATCCTGCGTGAAAAGCTACGCGATAACGGTGCTTGCCTTGAGCAGGAAATACTTTCCCTATATTAGAGAAAAAGAAAGGCGCTTCAGCCTGCGGTGACAGCGCATCGAGTTCCGCTAGCCTGGGAAATTCATTTAGGAAACCACTGCGCCGCATCATTGCCTGCAAACCTGAGGCTTGATACGCCCACAACAGAAACCCAGCAACTTTCAACATATTCGCCCTAGGGATCAGATAATGAAATGCAAAATGACGGAGCCACCGCACAAGAAGGGGTCTTGGGATATGCTGCTCGATCTGAGCACGCGCTCCCTCGATGAGCTTCCCGTATTCCACGCCGGAGGGGCAAGCCGTTTCGCAAGCACGACATCCCAGGCAAAGGTCCATGTGCCGGACAAAGCTATCCCCAAGCGGAAGCCTACCTTCAGCGACCTGAACCATCTGGTAAATTCGCCCGCGAGGCGAGTCCATTTCAACGCCCAGTTCGCGATAGGTCGGACACTGGTTTAAGCACAGGCCGCAGCGGATACATCGTGAGTAATCTTCCCATTCAGGTTTGTCCGAGCCGGAAAATCCACTGGTTCCAGGTGTACCACTTATCGAATGGATTTCGGAAGATGAACCGGCTATGGTGGGCATTTGACGAATTCCGCCTTCACTAGCTGTCGCCTGCTGGACCTGCTCCACGTCAGATGCCTCCATAAAACCTTCCAGTGTTCAGCAATCCCTGCGGATCGAACTCTGCTTTAATCTGTTTCATGACTGTAAAATCATCCCGGAGCGCACCCCGCAAACCTGTATGAGCTTTCACCTCGGCTGGAGCCCATTCAACCACAGCCCGCCCACCGTGCCGTTCAGCTTCATCGATCAGCATTCCACAAGCCCTGGCAACCCGCTCGATTGCATCACTCAAATTTTCCGGC
>MEKX01000123.1:0-3938 GCA_001767075.1 Acidobacteria bacterium RIFCSPLOWO2_12_FULL_54_10
CCACATGTATTCAGCGCCGGGCCGGTCGGTCCAGATGTTCTTGCAGGCGATGCTGCACGTGTGGCAGCCGATGCATTTATCCAGATGAAAGACCATGGAAATTTGTGATCGTACGTTCACGGTTCCGCCTCCTCCGTTACCATTTCAATTCAGGCAGCTTGCGCACCAGCACGTGGGTGTCGCGATTGACGCCTGTGGGACCCCAGTAATTAAAGTGGTAGGTGAACTGTCCATAGCCGCCTACCATCAAGTTCGGTTTCAGCCTTACGCGCGTGAGGCTGTTGTGGCCGCCGGCGCGGCGGTCGCCACGCAGCGGAGAACGCGGCACCGAGTAAGTGCGCTCCGGCGAATGGTACTGGATGCAGATGCCTCGCGGGATGCGCGCGCTGACCGCTGCGCGGGTAACCACCACGCCGTGATCGTTGTGAACCTCGACCCAGTCGTTGTCTTCGATGTTGATATCCGCGGCGTCCTCAACATTGATCCAGAACGGTTCGACGCCACGGGACAACGTGGTCATGCGCTGGTTGTCGCCGTAGGTCGAGTGGATATGCCATTTGCCGTGAGGCGTAAGATAATTGAGCATCTTGGTAGGCCCGGCTTCTTTGCTGAAGCGCAGGTCGGCATATTCAGCGGGCAGCGGTTTCGGCTTGTAAGTGGGCAGATGCTCGCCAAACGCGATGTAACCCGGATGATCGAGGTAGAAGTGCTGGCGTCCGGTCAGCGTGCGCCAGGGCACCAGGCACTCAACGTTATAAGTGAAGGGCGCATAAGGACGGCCGTCGGTAACCAATCCCGACCACATGGGACTGTTGATGAAGCGCTGCGGGCGGGCGAGCAGAGCTGCGAAGTCGACGCGAACGTCGCGGGATTTTTCCACCAGATGCACTAACGGCAAGCCGACCTTTTTTTCCATGTTTTGGTAGGAGCGGTAGGCCAGCTCGCCGTTAGTCACCGTAGCAAAGCGCAGCACGATGTTGCAGGCCTCTTCGTCATCAAAGAGCGAAGGGTAGGTGTTGCCGTCCCAAGTGACGACAGGAGATATTTGCAACGCCTCTTCGTAGAAATCCTGGATGTCGTACTTGGTGCCGTGCGCAGAGAGGCCGTTGGTTTTGACCAGTGGACCGTAGGAAATGAACTGGTTGTAGAGGTTCTTATAATCGCGGGTGACGACAGCCAAGCCGGGCATGGTCTTTCCAGGGATAGCGTCCACTTCGCCTTTGAGCCAGTCCTTGATCTCCGGCTGAGCGATTTCTGCTGGCGTATCGTGCGCCAAAGGAACCGCGACAATGTCCTTCACCGGCTCGGGGAAATGCTTGGCGGCCAGCTCGGAAAACTTCTTGGCGATTTCGCGAAAGATTTGCCAGTCGCTCTTGGATTCCCAGCAAGGCGGAACCGCCTCCGACAAAGGATGGATGAAGCTGTGCATGTCGGTGGAGTTGAGGTCTTTCTTTTCGTACCAGGTGGCTGCGGGCAGAACAATGTCGGAGTACAGGGCGGAAGTGTCCATGCGGAAATTCAGATCAACCACCAGGTCCATCTTCCCTTCCGGAGCTTTCTCATGCCACATCACGGTTTGCACGGAATCCTTGGCCATGTCCTCGGCAATGGCGTTGGTGTGCGTGCCCAGATAGTGCTTGAGGAAATATTCGTGGCCTTTTGCGCTGGACATCAGCGCGTTGCCCCTCCAGATGAACCAAACGCGGGGCCAGTTCTCGGCAGCATCGGGGTCTTCGACGGAGAATTGCAGCTTGCGGTCCTTCAGTTGCTTGACCGTGTAAGCCACGATTTCTTCATTAGTCTTCGCACCGGCAGCTTGCGCTTCTTTGACCAGTTCCAGAGGATTCTGATTGAACTGCGGATAGAAGGGCAGCCAGCCATTCTGGACAGCCCGCACCTGCATATCCATGGTGTGGCCCTGGGCGAGATTGCCGTAGCGGGGATGAATGGGCACGGTGTGATAGTCGGTGAAGGACTTTTCGTAGCGCCACTGATCGGTGTGGACGTAGTGCCAGCTCGGAGCGTTCTGCAAACGGGAGGGGCCGAACCAGTCTTTGGCCAGCGCGATGGACGACCAGGATTCCATCGGAGCAAGTTTTTCCTGGCCCACATAGTGCGCCAAGCCGCCGCCATTGACGCCCACGCAGCCGCAGAGCATCAGGGCATGGATGCCCGCGCGATACATCAGGTTGTTGTGATACCAGTGATTGATGCCCGCGCCGATGATGATGGTGCACTTGCCTTTGGTTAGTTTGGCAGTGGTGCCCCACTCACGGGCAAAACGGATGACCATATCCCGGCTCATCCCGGTGTATTTTTCCGCCCATGCGGGAGTGTAAGGAGCATTCTCGTCGTTGTAATCGGCAGGGTATGCGCCGGCAAGGCCGCGCGGCACGCCATACTGCGCCATCAAGAGGTCATAGACCGTGGTGACGATGGCCGTCTTGCCATCGGCAGTCTGAATTCGTTTTACCGGCACGCCCCGGCTCAATTCCTTGCCAGCGCCGAAATCATCCAGGGTAATTTGAAGGACGCCGTCGTTTTTATTGAGGAACGTCAGAATGGGTTTGATCTCAGAGGAATCGACGGCATCCTTCAAAACCAAATTCCATTTGCCGGGCTGGCTGCCCCAGCGGTGTCCGACACTGCCCATGGGAACTTTCGGACGTTCAGCCGCTTCATCCCACATCAGGAACTGCCACGCGCCGTTCTCGATGGATTCGTACGATTTCAGCCGATTAGCCCGCAGCAGCTTGCCGGGACGATACACGCCGCCTTCTTCCGTCAGCTCAACGAGAAATGGCGAGTCACTGAACTGCTTGGTGTAATCAATGAAATAAGGGATTTTCTGCTCGTGGTGGAATTCCTTGAGCAGAACATGATTGACGGCCATCCACCACGCACCGTCTTGACCGGCATTGATGGCCACCCACTCATCGGCATACTTGGCGACTTGGCTGAAGTCAGGAGAGAAAACCCACATCTTGGTGCCGTTATGACGGGCTTCAGCGGCGAAGTGGCAGTCCTGGGTGCGCGTCATGTTCAGATTGGAGCCGCAGACGGCCAGCAACTTCGCGTTGTACCAGTCGGCGGATTCGTTCACATCGGTCTGCTCGCCCCAGGCTTCCGGGGAAGCGGGAGGCAGATCGCAATACCAGTCATAGAAGGATAGGGAAATGCCGCCCATCAACTGCAACAGCCGCGCCCCTGCGGCATAACTGATCATGGACATAGCCGGAATGGGAGAGAATCCGGCGATGCGGTCCGGGCCGTGGGCTTTGATGGTGTGAATATTGGCGGCAGCGATTAATTCGAGAACCGTGTCCCAATTGGTTCTGCGGAAACCGCCTTTGCCTCTGGCGCGCTGCCAGCGAGCGCGAGCCTCCGGATTTTCAACCAGTGATTTCCAGGCTGCTACCGGGTCTTGGTGTGCCGCCCGCGCCTGCCGCCAAAGATCGAGCAATGCGCCCCGCGCATAGGGGTACTTAACGCGCAGCGGACTGTAGAGATACCAGGAAAAAGAAATACCGCGCTGGCAGCCGCGTGGTTCATAGGGGGGCAGGCCGGCTTGCAGCAGGGGATAGTCGAGTCCTTGCATTTCCCAGGTGACGATGCCGTCCTTAACGTAAATCTGCCAAGTGCAGCCGCCGGTGCAGTTGACCCCGTGCGTGCTGCGAACGACTTTGTCATGCTGCCAGCGGTTGCGGTAGAACTGCTCCCACTCGCGCAGCTTGGGGACAGTTTCGTCTTTGATCCACGGAATTGATCCGTTTGGCTTCATTATAGGTTCCCCCGTCGGCTCTTCTGAATCAGGGCTTGGCGCACAGTGCGCAAGCGGTGTTTCCAGGTGGTTTCAAAAAAAACCAGTCCAAGGCAGGTGCCACCCAGCGCCAGCAGGAAGAAGTAAACCAGACCCACATCGCTGGCCTGTTCTCCGC
>MEKX01000123.1:3966-10443 GCA_001767075.1 Acidobacteria bacterium RIFCSPLOWO2_12_FULL_54_10
CAATGGAAGAATTTCATCCGATGTCAATGGGTGCTGGTTGAAGACCGGCTGCATGGTGGTGGTTGCCGGAGCAAACAGCCAGGAGCTTAAATTCTTGCGGCCTTGCAACCGCTCGTAGACTTTCGTCAAGTCCGGCCCCAGCCTGCCGCCGCCAAGTCCGCCGATGCCGCTCACCGTGTGGCACGACATACAAGCGGCGCCCCCGTTGGTAAGCTTCATCGTTCCCAAAAAAATTGCTTGACCTTGCGCGACGTCAGCGGGCGTGAAGGGCCGGTCGCTGACTTGAGCGCCTTTGAAACGTGAATCGGGATTCGCGCCTTCGGTCTTGATGAGTTCCAGGATGGCTTCCACCTGGGCGCGATTCAGTCCGCTAATCTTGGGCATCACAACACTGCGAGCCTCCTGCTGGAGCTGAAGGGCAACGGGATCGCCGCTGGCGATTTTGGCGGCAGGATCGAGAACGAAATCAATGATCCACTGCCGGTCACGACGGTCCTCGACTCCTTTGAGGTCCGGCCCGGTGAGACGGCCTCCGCCGATGGTGTGGCAGCTCGCGCAACTGCGCAGAAAGATTTCCGCAGCATCTTGCGCGGATGCCCACGCTCCGCTGAAAGCTGCCAACAGCAGGAGATTAAAAATGATGCGCAGCCTGGCCACAACTACCTCCCTTGTGCTTTCCCGATTGCAGAATCAACTGAGGCGGAATCAGATTGATGCAACGGCAACGATGCCGTTTGATGTTCACGCACGGCACGAACCAAATCCGCAAGTGTGGTCTTCTCCAGCATTTCGGTTATCGCTGTCTTAAGCGGCAACCATTCGTAGTGAAGAGCGCAGGGATTCTCGTCCGAACAAGCACTTAGCCCCAGGACGCATTTATTAGAATCCAAGTTGCCCTGTACCGCACTCACCACCGACGACAGCCGAATGCTCTCGGCTGGACGCCCCAGCTCTACCCCTTTGCCCGATCCCCGGAAAGTTCGCACTAAACCTGTATTGGTGAGCCGCTGGAAAATTTTCGCCAGATACGGGCCGGGCACGCCTGCTTGAAGGGCGATCTCATGAGTGGGCGAAAGTTTTCCTGGCGATTGTTGCGCCAGAAAAACCAGCGCCTGAACAGCCACCTGAGAAGATCGATCGAAAAGCAACGGTCACCTCACTGGTATTAGGAA
Organism: Acidobacteria bacterium RIFCSPLOWO2_12_FULL_54_10; assembly: GCA_001767075.1. Classification (GTDB taxonomy): domain Bacteria; phylum Acidobacteriota; class Terriglobia; order 2-12-FULL-54-10; family 2-12-FULL-54-10; genus 2-12-FULL-54-10. The sequence continues at coordinate 5,139 of MEKX01000123.1, forward strand.
AATACTTCCGAAATGCAGAGATGCACATTTAATACCAGAATTATTAATTTATTAACTTATTGATAATAAAGTGGATGGTCAGAATTTTAAAAACATACATTTAGGGTTAAATTACTCAAATTCTCGCATTTGCGCTATTTGCCCCACTACTTTCCCCACTACACGCTGTTGCTAGAACGTCTGCCAGATAGTTAGAAAAGAGTATTTGCCGGAACAAAGGAAAAGGAAAAAATCGAATTGCTTAACGGTCGCAACTCAGTCTAAATTCAATGAAGTGGAGAAAAGCTGAAACCTGGGATTGCGGTTGCAGGTCTAACTTTTTTGCCATACCCTAGATAAGGTGATTCATGTCTGCTGGGAGTTAGCGATTTTTTTAGTAATATTGATTTTCATCAAATAATTTCTGCTGCAACGGGGAAGGGTGGGAACAGTGCGGAATTCGTTCAAACAAATGTGTGCTTGCTGGGGGATCGCATGGTTTTTGGCAATCGTTATGCCATCGGCATACGGACAGCAGAACGGCACAGCAACCCACGGGGTAAAATCCGTTCGAGCCGTGCGCTCCGAGACAGCGGTCACGCTGGACGGGAGCCTGGATGAGCCTGCCTGGCAGGACGCTCCGATTTCGCTCGGCTTTATTCAGAAGGACCCGCAGGAAGGCCAGCCTTCTTCGGAGAAAACAGAATTCCGCGTTGTGTATAATGCGACAACTATTTACATAGGGGTCATCTGTTATGATACCGATCCCACGGGCATCCGGGCCAACGATCGCCAGCGAGACAGCACCTTCCAAAACGATGACACGTTGACCTTGGTGCTAGATACCTTTCATGACCATCGGAACGCCTTCATGTTCCGCACCAATCCGCTCGGCGCGCAATACGACGCATTGGTCACCGACGAAGGCAGAGAGCTGAACGCCAACTGGGACGAGAAATGGGAGACGGCGGCTAAAATCACGGAGGCGGGCTGGGTGGCGGAATTCGCCATTCCCTTCAAGAGCCTGCGCATCAACGAGGATGGCAAGGGTCAGATTTGGGGGTTGGATCTGTCGCGGGAAATTCGCAGGAAAAATGAGCAGACCTACTGGAACAATTTCCACCGGGGGTTTGAATTGCAAAACGTCTCGCAGGGCGGACACCTCCAGGGTTTGGAAAACATCGATTCCGGCATGAAGCTGCGCGTCAAACCTTATGTTTTGGGAGGATTATCGCGATCCTCGAACGACTTCAACAAGGACTGGAAGGACACATCCGATGTGGGCATGGAAGTCATGAAGTACCGCATCACGCCGTCTCTGACGGCGGACCTGACCTGGAATACTGATTTTGCACAGACCGAGGTGGACGACCAGCAAGTCAACCTGGACATCTTCCCTCTGTTCTTCCCGGAAAAACGCGAGTTTTTCCTGGAGGGAGCCGGCATTTATGATTTCGGACAAATTCGCAATGAAGCGACGCGCGATTTGACATTGTTTCACAGCCGTCGCATCGGCCTGACGCCGGGCAACCTTCCCGTGCCCATTACGGCTGGAGCCCGCGTCACGGGCAACGTGAAAGGTTTGACGCTCGGCCTGCTCAATGTTCAGACAGACCGCGAGCAGGATTTGGGCGTCCCCGAAAGCAACTACAGCGTAGCTCGCGTCAAGCGCAATATCCTGGCGCGATCCTTCATCGGCGGCTTCCTCCTCAATCGCGAATCGGGTGGAACGGGCGACGACTTCAACCGTGTCTATGGAATGGACGCTACTTTTGTTTTCCACCGTTTCCTGACCGTTTCCACCTTGTGGGCAAAGTCCGACGAAGCCGATAAGAAACTGGCTGACAAAGACTGGGTCAGCAACGGCAATGTCCGATGGGAAAGCGACTTCCTGCTGGCGGGGATGGAGTTTATGTTTGTCGAGCCCAATTTCCGGGATGATCTGGGCTTTACCGCTCGAAGAAACATGCGACGCTTCACTCCCCAAATCGGTTTCAATCCGCGTCCCAAGAGCGGTTTTATTCGTCAGATTTCTACGCGAGCGCAATTCGACTATATGACCGATCGCGAATGGAACCTGCTGGCCAAACGCAATCATTTTACATTCCGGATGGAGTTCCAGAGCGGCGACTCGATTGGCGCTACGCCGCATTACCGGGAAGAAAGATTCGCCCGACCGCGTACTCTTCGCGAGCGCGATGTGGAGCCGGAGCCTGTGAAAAACCCAGGGGTTATTCTCCGTGTGCCTGAGATCGTGGTTCCGCCCGGGGTGTACGGTTGGTGGTATACGCGGATCAGCTACAACGCCAACCCAGCCCGCAGGCTCTCCGGCAGCTTCAGCATAGAACCCAGCCCGGGTTACTTCGGCGGAGATTTGTTTGAGTGGAGTTTTTCTCCCCGGCTCAAAGTGAGCAACAACCTCTCTCTCAATTTGCAATACACCATCAACAACGGAACCTTCGACGACGCGGCCTCCGGCAAGGTGGTAGAGTTCCAGGACCACCTCTTGAATTTCAAGGTCAACTACAACTTCAACAACCGCTGGCTCACCACTACCACCATCCAGTACAACAACGCGGATTCCTTCTCGGGCGTCAATTTCCGGCTGAACTATATTTTCCGTCCGGGCGACGATTTCTTCCTCGTTTACAATGAAGGCCGCCGCATGGACGACGTTTACCACGGACAAAAGGATCGCAGCATCCAGGCGAAACTGACTTATTCGTTCGATTATTAATTTCCAGCCCGCAACATGTCTGCGGCACAGATCCCGTACACAGCGCGCCTGATGCGGATCGATATTTCCGTCCTATCTTAAACTGGGCGAAAATTTGGGCTTCTGCTTTCCTATCCTTGCGGTATACTCACTCTCAACCGGGGTTCAGGCATGGCGGAAATTCTGGCTCCCCGGGCATTCCTAACTCGGTCACAACGATGCGGCGCTTCTTAAATGCGATGAATCCAGGCGCGAGAACAGACCAAAGTGGGGGAATGAGAATTCCTAATTGGGAGTAGAAGAATGAGATTCTCCACATTCATTTGGCGGGTGGCGTGGTTGGGGATTGCCGGGTTTCTAGCGGCCACGGTTTTTCCGGCTTACGGGCAACAGAACGGCAGCGGAACCCACGGGGTGAAAACCGTCCACGCCGCGAGGGCCGAATTGGCCGTCACCTTGGATGGGAGCCTTGACGAGCCAGCCTGGCAGGATGCGCCGGTTCTGCTTGGCTTCATTCAGAAGGACCCGCAGGAAGGCCAGCCTTCCTCGGAGCGGACCGAGTTCCGCGTCCTCTACACGGCCACGACTCTGTACATCGGGGTCATCTGCTATGACTCGAGTCCCGGGGAAATTCTGGCAACCGAGCGCCGAAGAGACGATAGTTTGCAAAATGACGACACCATCACACTGGTGCTCGACACGTTCCATGATCACCGCAATGCCTTTCTCTTCCGCACCAATCCGCTCGGCACGCAGTATGACGCCCTCATCACCGACGAAGGAAATACAGTGAATGCGAACTGGGACGAGAAATGGGAGGCGGCATCCGGGATTACCCCCGGCGGCTGGATGACCGAAATCGCGATTCCATTCAAGAGTCTGCGGCTGAGCGAAGAGAACGGGCATTCCTGGGGGCTGGACCTGGAGCGAATCATCCGGAGGAAAAACGAAAGCTCTTACTGGAACAATTTTCGCCGGGGCTTCAGCCTGGAAAGCCTTTCCCAGGCCGGACATCTGGACGGGCTGGAGAACATTGAAAGCGGGCTGCGCTTGCGGGTCAAGCCGTATCTGTTGGGAGGATTTTCACGCTCTTCCAATCAATTCGGCAGTGACCTGGACAACGCTTCGGATGTGGGAGTAGAAGTGTTGAAGTACCGAATCACGCCCAGCCTTACCGCTGATGTGACCTGGAATACAGACTTTGCCCAAACGGAAGTGGATGACCAGGAAGTAAACCTGGATCGTTTCCCCCTCTTCTTCCCGGAAAAAAGAGAATTCTTCCTGGAAGGCGCAGGCATTTACGAGTTTGGGTTAACCCGATCCGAAGGGATCACAGATATGAAGCTGTTTCACAGCCGGACCATCGGGCTAACCCCGGACCGGCTGCCAGTGCCCATACGAGCGGGTGCCCGACTCACGGGCAATCTGCAAGGGTTCACGTTAGGCATCATGAATGTACAGACAGATTCCCAAAAAGTGGAGGACACTCAAATCCCCGCGAGCAATTATGGGGTAGTCCGCATCAAGCGCAACGTGCTGGCTCGTTCGACCGTAGGGTTTTTCTTGCTGAACCGGGAAAGCGGAGGCTCCAAGGATTTCAACCGGGTTTATGGAGTGGATGCCAACTTCGTTTTTTATAGATACCTTACCGTAGCGGGATTGTGGGGCAAATCAGCACAGCCGGGAGTCATAGATCAGGATTGGGTTAGCTCAGGGATGCTGAAATGGGAAAGCGACTTCTTGATGGCCGACGTGGACTACGCCTTTATCGAACCGAACTTCCGCGATGATCTTGGGTTTATTAATCGAACGAATACGAGGCGAATCACGTCCGCCTTTTCCATTCGCCCCAGGCCAAACAGCAATCTGATCCGCCAGATCAGCATCGAGCCTCGCGTCGATTACGTTACGGACAATAACTGGAAACTCCAGACGCGCATCATGCACTTCACGCCCCGCATTTTCTTTCAAAGCGGAGACATGTTTTTTATCGCGCCGCACCGGCGCTTCGAAAGGCTGCAAAGGCCGAACACGCTTCGCCGCAAGGTGGTGGAGGTAACACCGGAAGGAGAACGGCGAAGAGAAGCGCTGCTGACCATCCCTCCGGGAGACTATTCGTGGACCTATCTGAACATCACTTACAATGCGAATCCGGCCCGAAGGCTCAGCGGCACGCTAGGCATCAAACCCAGTCCTGGATACTACGGGGGCGATCTGACAGAGTGGAACATCTCGCCGGTGCTGAAATTGAGTGACAACCTTTCCGTTGGCGTCGATTACAAGATCAACCAGTTTGACTTTGACAAAGTGGCATTCACGGACCACGTCGTGAATTTCAAGGTCAACTACAATTTTAGCAACGATTGGCTTACGACCACTACCTTCCAGTACAACAACTCCGATTCCTTCGCCGGGCTGAACTTCCGGCTGAATTACATTTTCCGCCCTGGCGACGATTTCTTCCTCGTCTACAATGAGGGGCACCGCCTGGACGATGTCTTCCGGGACCAGAAGGACCGCAGTCTCCAGGTGAAGCTCACCTACTCGTTCGATTATTAGATGATTCCCGGAGGCGGGCTACTTCAAGCCCTCCTCTCCAGTGCTTTCAAG
>MEKX01000124.1 GCA_001767075.1 Acidobacteria bacterium RIFCSPLOWO2_12_FULL_54_10
TCCCAGTATGCCGAGGATCAGCAAAATGAATGCCACGTTCGGATCCAATATCCTCGATAAAAATCTTTGCCGGAAGCTGGGCGCGTAAGTCTCGATCCTGGCATTTTCGAGTTCCAACACTTCCTTGCGCCCATCGAAGCGCGTAATCTCCATTCCATTGAGCTGGGAGATCAGTTCCTCCTGATCCTTCGCCACGATGTCGATCAGTTTTTCCTTCAGTGATTCGGACTCCGTAAACGATTTGCTTTCCGTGACCGCCTTTTCCGCAACTTCCACGTTGCGCTTCCGCTGCCCCGCGATGGAGCGCAGATACGCGGCGGCGTCATTGGTCACTTTGTCTTTCATGACATCGTCCATCTGCCCGCCGCCCATAAACACCGGATGCGCGGCTCCCGTGTTGGTCCCTGGCGCCATCGCCGCAATGTCGGCTGACAGCAGCAGGAAGAAGCCGGCTGACGCCGCCCGGCTGCCGCTCGGCGCCACATAAACCACCACAGGAATGGGACTGGAAATAATCTTTTCGATCATCTCCCGCATCGAGGTGTCCAACCCTCCGGGCGTGTCCAACTGAATCAGGATCAGCGACGCCCGGCGATTGACGGCGTCTTCCATTCCTGCTTTTACAAATTCAGATGCCACGGGATGAATGATGCCGTCCACTGGAATTTGCAGCACCAATGGAGATTGCGCAAGGCAGGGTTTGGAAATGAACAAAAGTGCAGCCAGGATGGCGACTCTGCTGAAGTTCAAACGATCCCCTTTCAGCGGCGGGAATCTTGAGAAGCGGGAGTTCGCGCGTTGATTTCTTCCCGCAGCGTTGCCGCTTCCGTGCTGTACGGCTTCAACCGCAAGGCGGCGTTCAGTTGCGCTTCGGCTTCCGCCAGTTTCCCCTGTTCCAAATAAACTTTTGCCAGCAGGAGGTAGCTGTCTGCGTTTTCTTCCCGCTGGAGTGATCTGCTCAGTGATTTCGAGGCTTCCTCATACCGGTCGCTTTTCAAGTAGAGTCTGGCCAATTCCTGATAGGACGGCGCATCGTCTGGATCGTACTCAATCGCCAGTTGCAATTCGTCGATGGCTTCCCGCTCAAAGCCTTCTTTCTCCAATTCTTGTGCGCGCTGGTAATGCAGCGCTACGTGCTCTTCCAGGGTAAGCTTCTGGTGCTTCTGCTCGGTCTGGATTTGCACCAGCATCAGTAGCTGGTGCAAGCTGACCCCGTCATAATCGTCCTTGGGGCGTTCCAAATTATCCAGATTCGGCGGCGCCACCCAGCCCGAAAATTGCTGCTGGAACAATTGTTTTTGCTGCGCGCTTTCCGCCGTCTGGTTCGCTTTTTCCAATGACTGAATATAAACGGTCCACCATAGCGGCCGCCGCTGCAATTGCAATGCGTTTTTCAGCGGTCCCAGCGCCTCTTCGTAGCGCCCTTGTTTCCAGTAGGTATAGCCGAGATTAAATTGGTAGTCGGGGTCCTCCGGCTCATTTTGGACCGCTTTTTCAAAGTACTGCACCGCGCCGGGCCGCTCTTGCCGCTACAGCGCGATGCCGAGATTGTTCTGCACCTCGTTCAACGGCAGTCTCTGGGCAATCACCCGCAGTGCCGCTGCGGACCGCTCATACTGCCCTAATTTGAGATATGCAAGTCCCAGGAAATAGTTGGCCTCCAAATAATCTTCATCTCCTCGTTGCAATTTGGACAGCCACGGCACGCTGGTCGGATAATCCTCGTCCTGAAAATAGATCATGCCCAGGTCGAAGGCGGGCTTCGTATAGCGCGCATCCAGCCGCTGCGCTTCCCGCAGATACCGTATCTGCGGCGCTCTCTCGGTGGACAGAAGCCCTCGTATATAATTCTCGAATGCTTCCAGCCGCGGCCCTTTTTGTTCCTTGATGTATTCGATCTTGGAAAGCGTCAGATTCGGTCTCAAGTAACTCTGGATTTGCCAGGCCAATCCGGTTTGGAGTTCCATCAAATCTTTCAGGGCGCCGCTTTCCGTGAACTTCTCGGCCACGCGCGGACCATCCATTTCCAATAGCTGCGCATCCGCCACCAATGCCCCATCTTTGTACTCGTAGCTGCCAATAATCACTCGCGTGGCATCCAGCTCTTTAGCCACCGTGTAAACCGTGGCCAGGCTCAGAATATTGGCATGGGGAATCCCCAGCGTATCAAAGGCCGCTGCCCGCTCTCTGCGCCCCAGCATCAGCACGCGCGGCGATGCCAGGTTGGAGGTGAGCGACTCCACAAACCCTTCGCTGATCCATTCCAGATTCGGATCGCGCGTATTGTTCTCAAAGGGCAGTACGATCCCCACGTCCAGTTGCGCCCACAAGTTCACACCCTGTAGCAGGATGAGCAAAACCGCAATGGGAAGGGTTTTCCTGGTCATTGGATTTGAGAGGAACACTCGGTTTTATTATAACAAAAAGGGAGAGGAGACTGGGCTGGCGGATCTTTTTCCCGTTTTCCGATTTGCCGGCCAATCGCCGCCGCCCGCAATCCAAAGGGTTTGTAACAACCGGAAATTCACACGGTTCCTGCTGCCGCCGCCCGGGACTGTTTAGAAACACTCTGGGCGGTCGCGTGGTGCAACTTCTTCTTCAGCGCAGGAATCCGGCGGAGAATGGGAAGAAACGGAAAGATGGGAAATGTCATCACATGGAGGTCGCTGACCGCCTTGACGCTGGTCGTTTGAATTCCCTCTGGATCGACCAGCGCCAACGCGCCAACAATCGTGGGCGCCTGCAACATGGTGGTGAAGTCACCATCACCCGCTTCTCCGTCGTAAATCCACACGGAGCCAGCTTCGATTAGATAGATGAGGTCGCCTATTTGCCCTTTGTGCAGGACAACGGCGCCTGATTGGATTTTGATCTCTTCACAAATTTCGGCGATTTCCAATAGGTCCTGTTGCTGGAGTTCCGCGAACAATTCAAAAGCCCGCAGGCGAGAAACTAAAGCCTTCTTGTCCCGGCTCGCCGGAAACCAATTCCCCAGCGACCCACTGATTGTATCCGCCTCCAAGGGCCGGGCATAGAAATACCCCTGCCCATACGAACATTTCACCGCTCGCAGGTATTGAGATTGTTCCTGCGTTTCGATCCCTTCGGCTATCACATCCAGTCCCAGGTTTTGGCCGAGAGTATTGATGGAACGCACAATCGCGGAATTTCTGTCATCGCCATTGAGGCTGCGGATGAACGATTGGTCGATCTTGAGTGCATCCACCTGGAATGTGGACAAGTAACTCAGCGAGGAAAATCCTGTCCCAAAATCGTCAATGTTGACTCGAATGCCGCAACTGCCCAGTCGCAAGAGCGCCTTCTTCACCGACTCCGCGTTCTCCATCAACTGGCTTTCGGTGATCTCCAATTTTATGCTATGCGGTTGCAGTCTCTCTTCCGCGATGCAGGCGATGATTTCCTCGACCTGTTACTCCTTCGTCAAATACCTAGCTGGCACATGCATGCTGAGACTTAACGGCCAGCTTTCCGGGCACTTTTCCTGCCATTCTCGCGCCTGCTGGCATACTTTTTGCACCAGCATTCGGGTCATGGGGATAATCAAGCCCGATGCCTCCGCGGCCGGGATGAACTCTCCAGGTGGTATACAGCCTCGTTCCGGGTGAATCCACCGCACCAGCGCCTCCAGCCCGGCCACTTGACCCGTGTGCAGCCACACGATGGGTTGGTAGTGGAGCACGAACTCTTGCCGTTCACAAGCCCGCCGCAGTTCGGTTTCCAAATTCAGCAGTGAGACGGCGTACTCATGCATCTTGGCGTCGAACACAACATACTGGCCCGTCCCTTGCGCTTTGGCGCGGTACATGGCGGTGTCGGCATCTCGCAATAGGTCCTCCGCCGCCTCATAACCCATTGAACTCAAGGAAATCCCCATGCTGGCGCTGGTAAAGACTTCCCGCCCCTCCAGGCTGATCGGCAAAGATAATTCTTTTTGGATGCGTTCCACGGCGTGAACAATCTCACCCATATTTTTCGTATTTTCTAATAGAATCGCGAACTCGTCTCCCCCCAGGCGCGCAGCCGAATCTTCAGCCCGCAAACATCGCTGGAGTCTGCGAGCGGTCTCTTTCAGTACGTTGTCCCCAAACACGTGACCCATGCTGTCGTTGATCCACTTAAAGCGATCGAGATCGAATAAGACAACAGCAAACTGAACTTCCTTGCGTCGTTTTGTGCGGGACAGAGCTTTGTTTAAGCGGTCTACAAGCAGGTTTCTGTTGGGTAAGTCTGTCAAGGCATCATAAAAGGCATTGTGCGCTAGTTCGTCCTCCCACCGCTGGCGCTCGGTCACCAGTCCTCGCTTGATCCGCCGCAGGGTCGCCTGTCTTTGTGCAAGGTAAGCCAATGTTAAACCCAGCATTACGGACAATCCGTAAAATACTCGCTCCGGGGCATTGAGCACTAACCCTTCTCTCATTAGGAATGCGGTCGGGAACATCATGCTGAGCAGGCCGCCGCCGAGCACAAGAATCAGCACCAAAACCAGCGCCCACAGTTGCCAGTCCAGGCGGTCAATGGTTTTCCAGGATTTATCGAGGGACTGATTTTCTAGCCGGGGAGTGGCAGGATCGCTAGTCATAATTGACCTCTCTCTAAAGTGACACCATTAAATCTACCTGCGGTCACTATCAAGCGTCCCCGCCGCCACAAGCATACACCCGTAATGCTTTCGATTCAAACTTCCCAGGACTTTACTTAACTATCACATTCGCAGCCTGTTATTTTATCGAAATCCGCCCGAGCAACATTTTTCTCTGCGGCAATCTTTTATCCTTTCGTCACATCGGGCGCAATCTCATCTCGTATTTCCCACGGATGCAAAGTTACCTTTGGCTCTAACCGTTAAAAGTGTATAATTCAATTCGTTCCCAAATCATTCTCGCAAAGGATTCTGCCTATGAAACGCTGCTTCCTGCTCGCTTTTCTTTTTGTAATCTCGTTCGTGCTTCCCTGGCGCGCCAGCGCTCAGGCCCCCACCATCGGCGCCGGTGGCATCATAAACGCTGCCAGCAACGCTCTTCCTGGCATGCCCAACTCCGGCATCGCGCAGGGTTCCATGTTTCTTATCTTCGGCGACAATATGGGCCCGGCCGCTTTGGTGCAGGCAAGCACCTTTCCTCTCCCCACATCTGCCGGTCTCGCGGGCACTTCCGTACGCGCCACGGTCGGCGGAACCACGGTGGACTGCATCATGTTTTACACCTCTAAATTTCAGGTCGCTGCCGCTCTTCCCTCCAACACGCCGGTCGGCGCTGGCACTTTAACTGTTACCTATAACGGCCAGACCAGCGCGCCCGCGTCCTTTACCGTCGTACGCAGCGCTTTCGGCACCTTCGCGGTAAACAGCGCCGGAA
>MEKX01000125.1 GCA_001767075.1 Acidobacteria bacterium RIFCSPLOWO2_12_FULL_54_10
ACATGAGTGACATCCTACATTAAAAATTTCTAAAGATACGTGTGATCCATCGAAAGGAGGAAGCGATATAGGAGATGTAGGAAATGTTAGAAACAATTAAAAACAAAGGGGAACAAGCTGATGACCGCCGAGAATTTCACTTTGGACGCACGCCGAACGACACGGATTCCCATGCGAATTCCCGTGGTCTTGATCATAAAGGATAGCGAACGCGACCGGTATATCGATGGGTGGACACAGCTGGTGAACGTTCACGGCGCCCGAGTCGAATGCAAGCATGAGTTTCAGAACGGTGATGAAATTCACATCCAAGTGCCTTTCAAAGGAAAGTCCGAGGTAGGAACGATAGTCTGGAAAGATGGCGGTCCAAACAAGAACGGGAATTGGGAATACGGCATCAAGCTCAGGCACAGCGAAAATTTGTGGGGAATTAAGTTTCCTCCCACGGACTGGAACGTGCAGAAAACATCGAAAGAAATATCCGGCATACCATCCAATACAGCTATCGCGGTGTCCCCAGGATTCGAAAAAGCCAAAGCCATGCTGGCGAAAGAGAATAAAGAAATTGCGTTTTGCACCGTTCCGGTGTTGTCAAACATAGATCATGCGATAGTCTGCCAGCAGGTGTCGATCCCTGCTATTGATTCACCTCAGATGCAGAATGTAGATGCAACGGTGACCGAAATCGAAATTCCAATCGAGGCCACTACTGAACCGGCGACAACCGACGGTGAGCAGACAGATGAAAGGAATCAGACCTGTGGCTGCGTGGAACAACCGCCGGCAGAGTTGGCTATCACTGCTGATACCATTTTGCAACCCTCATCCTTAGACAAGGAATTGGGAAATTCTCAAAGAGAGTCCGAAGAGAATATTGCGGAGCAAAACGAAGCTTCCATTTCCACGATTTCTGGAAATCAAGCCGATTTCGCTCCGTCAGCCGAGATTCAATCCGCAATGGATCAGTTCGAAATAACGGCGCAGCAAAGGATCGAAGAGCTGGAAGCCAGAGCCATCCACCGGCTGGAAGAAAGAGTCAATGGTTTTTACGCTGCTCAGAGCGTGATCTTCGACAATAAGATTGCTGATGCGCTCCAGATGCAGATCCAAACCTTGGAGAATAATGGGCACAGCTTACTAGAGAAGATGCAAGAGAAATTACAAGCCTCTGAACAGAAGATACAACTGGATAGCAGGCTGGCGATCCATAACGAGTTGGCAGAACAAGTGGCACGTGGCAAGGATGATTTGCAGACAGAAATCGCCAACCTTGCCGGGACAGCAAAAGCCAGCATACGAATGAATGTGGAAAAAGATTTGTCCACCCTGGAAAGTGAATTTGCCACACGCTGCCAGCAACAGGCCGAACAAGAGATCGGCAGTCAATTGGATGAGATGACTCAGGTGTTAACCAGCCATATGGAGCACGCCGAGAATTTCCTGTGCCAGCGGACAGATCGAATGATGGAGGAAAAAAGCGCGGGATTTCTGCTCGATCTGGAAAGCAAATCGGAAAAAATACACGCAGAATCGACTGCGCAAGCCGAGCAGCAGATACGTATGATTGGCGCAGAAGTGAGCCAGGTTCTGCTGGACAACTTTGGCTCTGAACTGACGCGCATACAGCAAGAATGCATCCAGCAGATCGAAACTCAAATGCAGGAACTGACCAACCAAAAATTGCAATGGGCTAGATCGAGCATGCTTCATTTCATCGGAACACTGGGCGATTGTCTTACTCAACTAGCCAATATGGAAAACAACATCACAGGCAATGAAGCCGAGAATTCCATGCACACGGAAGCAGTGAACGAGACGTATATTACGCGGCAATTATAAAAGTCCCTGGGAGATCATTCATGAGTGAAGCCATTCAGAACTACCTGCGAAATATTCCAATCTTCAGCCGCTGGGATGCGGAAGATTTAGAGGATTTAGCGGAAGGCGCCAAGGTCGTAAGCTGGGAGGCTGATTCGCCAGTTTTTAAGGAAGGTAATCCTGCTGACAATATGTTTCTGATTTTGTCAGGACAAGTCCGCATCAGCAAGAAAAACCAGGGAGGCCAAGAGACGGAACTTTCTAATCTGGAAGTGGGGGCATTCTTTGGGGAATTGGCACTGATTGACGGCAGCCCCCGATCCACAAGCGCCTACGCAACTAGCCCTTGCGAGTTCATCGTGATTACCCGGGATTATTTTTCACAAATGCTTGCTGACTCCCCGCGATTGATTCCGGAAGTGTTTGCCAGTATGGCCGGCAAAATCCGGACATTCAATGAGCAGTTTTTGATCGAGCTGTGCGAAAAACAGAAGCTGCGCGAAGAAATTGCGCAGGAGCGGTATCGTACCATCTCCCAAATCGCCAGTTCCGCCAGTGATGCATCATCGACAAATGAAGCCATGCAGATTGTTTTGGATAAGCTGTGCGATTACATCCATTGGCCCGTTGGCCATGTGTATGTGACCAACAGCGGACCACAAGGCAGCTTATTTTCATCCTCGATCTGGCATTTGGATTCCCCCCACACGATGCAGAAATTCCGGGGACTCAGCGAAATCACCAGGTATAGCGAAGGGATCGGATTGCCCGGAAAAGTGATAACAAGAAAAAGACCCGTATGGGTGGAGGATATTTCGAAAGACAGCAGTTGCCCTAGGGCGTTGGCTGCTGAAGAGATGGGGTTCAAGTCAGCATTTGCATTTCCGGTTCTGGTGGATAGAAAAGTATCAGCAGTATTGGAATTCTACTCTGAAAAGACCGTAGAAGCAGACAGGCTCTTGATGCAATCTACGGAACAAATTGGCATTCAGCTAGGGCGGCAGATCGAACGCAATAAATTCCAGAAGCAACTGATGCATAATGCGTTCCATGATGCGCTGACGGATTTGCCCAATCGCAGCCTGTTTATGGACCACCTTGGACTGTCTTTGGTGAGAAGCAAGCGTGAAAAAAATTATATGTATTCGGTACTGTTTATTGACCTGGACCGTTTTAAGTTAGTGAATGACAGTCTTGGGCATCAAGCCGGAGACGCGTTGCTCATAGAAGTCGGCCAAAGGCTGCGCAATAGTGTACGCACAACGGATACCGTAGCGCGGTTGGGAGGCGATGAATTCGGGATACTGTTAGACAATATCAGCCAGCTAAGTGATGTCCCGCGCACCATCGAGCGAATCCAGTCAGAATTACAGAAGCCCATACTTATTGAGGAACGGGAAGTATATACGAGCACCAGCATAGGCGTGGCCTTGAGCACGACCGGCTACAGTGAAGCGGATAGTATAGTTCGAGATGCCGACACAGCCATGTATCAGTCAAAATCACAGGGTCCGGGACGCTACGCCGTATTTGATCCCCTCATGCACGAACATGCCGTAAAAAGGCTGTCGCTTGAGAACGATTTATGGCATGCAGTGGATCGCGGTGAACTACGCTTGCACTACCAGCCGATCGTCAGGACCGATACCCTTGCCGTCGAGGGATTTGAAGCCTTGATACGATGGGAGCATCCAACGCGGGGCATGATTGCTCCGGGGGAATTCCTCCCCATTGCAGAGGAAACGGAACTCATCATACCGATTACAGATTGGGTACTAGAGGAAGCCTGCAAGCAAATTAATATTTGGAGAACACAACAGCTTACGAATCGGCAATTCAGCATCAGCACAAACATATCACCCAAATATCTGGCCCAATTGGATCTTTATGACCGAATTTCGGGACTGATTCATCGGCATAAATTCGATCCAGGCTTTTTGAAGGTCGAGATTACCGAAGGCCATATTTTGAACAATCCCTTAGCGGTAGCCAATACTGTCACACGTCTGCACGAATTAGGCATTCACGTTCACATTGACGATTTCGGCACGGGGTATTCCTCCCTGAGTTATTTGTCTACATTGCATGTACACGGGTTGAAGATTGACAAATCCTTCATCGATGAACTCAGCAGGAGTGACCGGGGCGCTGCAATGGTCCGAACGATTATTTCCATGGGAATAAACATGGGTCTGGACATCATCGCCGAGGGTGTGGAATGCGAGGAGCAACTGGACGCCCTGCGTAAATCACAATGTCTATATGTGCAAGGTTTTCTCTTGGCGCGGCCAATGATACCGGAAAAAGCGGGGCGTATTCTTTCCGACGGGTACATTATGAGAGCAGAGCAGGCAGAAAATGCTATTGTAGGCCACGCCTCCGTTGATAGCGACGAAACAGTTTCAAAAATGACTTCGAGAGTTGGATAAGATATTAATACTGTCAAAGTAATCCAGCAAGATTACAAATTTATCGGCGGGGCCGCCGGACAGCGGCTTCCTTCAAGTCCCGATATCGAAAGCGCCTCGGCCTGACCTCTCCCCCCGTTCCGCAGCTCTCTGGTCCGAGCCGCTCCCGATCAACGCTAACGACTGCTCATTACTGATATCGCCTGAGGGTGGAAAGCAGTCCTCTCAGGTGTCGGCTCAGTTGACGGATAGTCATCGGACGCGGCGGATGTCTGCCAGCATGGTGCGGCGGATGCGGCTCTCACGGTCCGAACAGAGTAAAAGCGAAGTGCGCTTATCTGAAGGCACTGCGGCTGCCGTGCAAATGAAGAGAACCATATTTAGACATTTAATGTGGGAATTCCGATGATCCCCGAAGATCAACCCTCTACACCTATTGAGGAACGCGGCACTGTTGGATGCTTCCGACAACTCAGAACGATAGTCGGAGAGCGAACTGAATTTGACGGGGGTTGGTGGCTGTGGACCTTATTTTTCCGGCGCTGGAATTGACAATGCCTCCGTCACGGAAAATCGCCAACGCAGGACCGTCCGGCGCTTGAAAATTCGCGTGGTTGGACAGATTGAAAAACTCCGCCCGAAATTGCAGGTTGCGTTCCGAATCGATCGAAAACTCTTTCTGAAGGGAAAAGTCCAGGTTAACGCTGCCGGGGCCGGTGAGAGTCGTGCGGCCCGCATCGCCGATGTAGCCGGGTTTTGGCGGCTGAAAAGCGCAAGGATCGAAATATAAGTCAGGCCCTCCCAACGTGAGGCCCGGCGCGACCTGCGTTTGCCCGGTAAGAGGGTGCGTGCAGCCAGCGGTGACTCCGCTGGTTGGATCGCCGCTATAGCCGGGCGCGAGATTCGGACGCTGGGAAACAAATACAAACCCCGTTTCAGGAATTCCGTGAGCAATGCCAAAGGCCGATCCGGAACGCATCGATAGAATTCCGCCCAGCCTCCACCCCCCGAACAAGGTCGATAACCATCCAGCGTTGAGCCACCGCTGGCCAGAGCCAAGCGGGGGGCTGTAGAAATACCGCAGCGTGAAAATATGTCGCCTGTCGAAAGTGGAAAGGCCTCGATTCATTTTCCGGTCCAGTCCGTAATGCTCCTGCAGACCCAGAACGGAGGAGGCGTCGTCCACGCTTTTGGAGTAAGTATAATTGGCTCCCAGGGTGAAAGCGCGCCCAAAGCCGCCGTTGATCGAGACAAAGCCGGAGTTGTAAAAGGATTGCGCATCCGTGAGTGTCCTTTGAATGCTGCCAAAGGCCGGGTTCATGACATTGTCCGGCGGCGTTGATGGACGGTTCGGATCGTTAGAGGAATAGATATTCCCATCTGGCTTAACCCAATCCGGATCGGGAGGCAGGAACAGTTTTCCGTCCGGCTGGCGAACCGCGAAAGGATTCAAGTTAGCCTCAAACGTTCGTAGGAGATGGTTGCCGCGCGCGCCGACGTAGCTGATCTCCGCAGTCCATCTGGGCGTCAGTTGCCTTTGCAGCGATAAGTTATAGCGATAAATCACAGGGTTCTTGGGATTGTGGTAATCGAAAATGCGGAGCTGGCCAGCATCTCCCCTCGCAGCAGCCACGGCATCCGGAAACGTTGCCAACGCCGAGAAGTTGGGCCGAAGCGCATATTTATAAAACGGCAAAGTCCTTCGCAGGTTCTCCACAGTGTATGCAAGAAGAGGCTCATGGTAAATTCCAACGCCAGCCCGCACCTGAATCCGCTGGTCATTGCCGGGCGACCAAGTCACACCG
>MEKX01000126.1 GCA_001767075.1 Acidobacteria bacterium RIFCSPLOWO2_12_FULL_54_10
AACGATAACCTCCGCGCCTAATGCACGGAGAGCATCCATCTTTTCCTGTGACTGTTTGTCGTTGATCGTGAAAATCACTTTGTAGCCTCGCACCGCAGCCACCAAGGCCAGACCTAGCCCTGTATTTCCAGACGTGGCTTCCACGATTGTCCCACCGGGTTTGATAAGTCCGCGGCGTTCCGCATCCTCGATCATCCAAATCGCAATGCGATCCTTCACGCTGCCGCCAGGGTTCAGATTGTCGGCTTTTACATAGACCGATGCGGATATTCCCTTTGTAATGCGGTTGAGGCGAATGAGCGGCGTTCTTCCGACCGCTTGCAAGATGTTGTCATACCGCATGAAACTGCTCCTTCTCGGCTAGTGGATTGTACCTTGAACGATCAATAATAGGAAGTTCTTGCCTTATCCCTAGCGCAAAGGAAGATGATAGTTCATGCACAGCAAGACATTTCAGTTCGGCTTGGGGCGAGAAAGATGCTGAATCTTGGATAGTAAATTTGCCATTTGCGGCATCAGTTCCGGAATTCTTCCGAAACGACTTCCCAGATAGAGGTTTGTGAATTCCCTTACGACTGGTGCCGCTGATTCAGGCAAAGAGGCGGCAAACTCCAATGGCGTTTGCGCTGGGGCCTTGCGCAAACCTTTTCGGGACATAATCCGCAGCATTCGCAAGTAGGCCAGCGTGGCATCTTCAGGTTTTGCCGTTCCCTGGCGGACATGCCTCAACATGCGCCACTCGCGGAACCATCGCCCCCATTCTCCTCGCCAATACAATCCGGTTATGCCAGTGATGCCGAGCACTAACAGCAGCATCAGCCAGCCTCTGCGGTTTATAAGGTCCGCCGTGCCTTGCTTTACAATGCCCACAACGTATCGATAACGGTCGCGCAAATACTCGCGGGAATCGAATCGCATTGCGCGTGACGAACGCTCGATTTGACGGGCCAAAGTGGCTTGGTGAATAAAATCGTAATTGACCACCCACTCTTCCCAAAATGCCTGAATCGCATCCAGGTATAGCGTCAGTCTTCCCAATTCAAGGGCCTGCGACCCACGGCCTTCTGCAGGCGTGGGATCAAAAACGACCCAGCCGTAGGACGGGAAATACACTTCGACCCAGGCGTGCGCGTCACTGGCTCTGACAGTGTATTGCCCGGAAACATCGTTGTAACTGCCTTGCAGGAATCCATTCACCAGACGCGCCGGAATTCCTACGGAACGAAGCAGGACTGCCATCGAAGAAGCAAAAAATTCGCAATGTCCTTTGCGCATTTCAAATAGGAAATATGCGATAGGGTCTGCTGGCATGACCGTGGGCATATCCAGTGTGTAGCTGTAACTGGTTTGCAGATACTGTTCAACGGCCTTTGCTTTATCGTATGGAGTGCTATGCTCGTTAGTAATCTCAATCGCCAGTGCCGCAACTTGTTCGTCGATGTCCGGTAATTGCAGGTAAGCAACCTCAACAGCAGGCGGCAGGCTTGCTGTGTCCGCGCGAAGTTTTTCAGGCGATGGCGTCGCGAGATCAGATACCACGGAATAACGCACCAAAGAGCCTGCGTTATATCGCGTATATATAGCACCGGTGTTGTCTTGCCATATTTGCCGGAATACGCCTCTCACTTCCAATGGTTGCAATGCCGCAAATAATACGTCGCTGACTAGCGGTTGCAGCATGATGGTGTAATCCAGCAGCTCAGGTGCCTGGCCGGGGTGGAAAACCTGCCGCTGCAATTGGAAACGCTGAAACCCAGGAATCACAGTAGAAAATCGGCCCGGATTAAACCATCGTTTGCCGTCAAAATTGCTTAAGCCAACGCCTCTCCATTTCACTTCATGACCTGGATTCAGTCCAGGAGCTTCAATGTGCATGATGACCGCGGATGATTGCTTGATTTGGCCAATCGCGCCGAGTTCAACATTGTCCGAAAATCCGCTGATTCGTTCGTTGCTTCGTCCAAAAGCGCTGAAGTAGCCCCGGCTTCCGCGAGGAATGATAAAGAAAAGAACGCTCGCCAGAATTACTGTGCCACAGCAAATGGCAAATGAAGTTCCTGTCAACGCTGGTTCCATTCGCGCTGTATGCGATAAGGCGATAACTCCGGCACGGTCCCTGGCTCGCTTAATTTCAAAACTTGTAAAAGTTGCAATTGCCAACAGCAAGAAGACGCAGAAATAAATAAGAAAAGAAGTCTGGACGGTCAACGTCGCTGCAGCCAGCATTTGCGCCAGTGCTAAAGCAGCCAGATAGACATAATCCCTAGATTGGTGCGCTGAAAACATTTTGACGACCGCGGTAAAAAAAACCAGGTGAATGGTCGCCATGAGCAACCGCTCCAGCCTGGTTTCGTAGCTGCTCAGCAGGAATGCGACATCAAAAAAGTAAAAAACGATATACAGATAAGTTAGAACGGTAACGATACGAGGTGAAAGTTGAAACCGGCTGTCACGCCACAACAGGACCGCTCGTGCAGTCAGCGCCAGGCCCATCAGCGCCGTTGTAAGAAGGTCCATTTTCCCGGTTCCCGCCAATGTGAGAAAACCAACGGTGAAAAGCAGAAACAACGAGATATTAAAATAGCGGTTTATGGGATCGTGTACGGCAGCCGGAATGTAGTAACTTTGATCCATGCGGCTAACAGCAACTTATCGATAAGGTTTGGCAGCCAGTACACTGTAAGGGCGAACACAATTCTTCCCGGCTTGCTTGGCTGCATAGAGTGCCCGGTCGCTGGAATCCAGGAGTGCTTCAAAGCTTTCGAATTCCGCCGAATCAGTGCAGGAAATCCCCGCGCTGGCTGTTACTGCCGCGGAGCAATTACCCATCGTGAACGGCTCCGTGCCAATAGCGAGAATCATTCTTTCGGCCAGCACTACCCCGGTCTGGAAATCCGTGTTTGGGGCGAGCAGGACAATTTCTTCGCCTCCGAAGCGAGCAAGAATATCCGATTTCCGGGTCCCTTTGCGGAGCCGGAAAGTGACATTTTTTAGCACATGGTCGCCAAACAGGTGTCCATGTGTATCGTTGATGGTCTTGAAATTATCGATGTCCATCATCACCAGGGTCAGAGGCAGCTTGTACCGGCGGGACTCTTCCCAAAAATGCTGCGCCACTTTAAAAAAATAATGGCGATTGTACAGTTGCGTGATCTGGTCTGTAATTGCGAGCAGCTCCAGCTTAGCCTGGGCTTCTTGTAACTGCTTATTATTCTTATCCAGTTCCAATGACAATTGCATTACTTCTAACACCGTGCCCAGGCTATTGGAAGTCCCGCGGCTTATCCCGGCAATGTAATGATCGCCAGCCCCGGTGGGCAGGGGATAGAAAAAATATTGGAACGCAACCGTGCTCCCGTCAGGTACCCGGTGGGATAATTCCACATGTTCGGCGCCATTGGTTAATTTTGGCTTTAATGCTTGTATTATTGATACGGAAGCTTCATCCAGCCAGGAAAGATAATTGGTCCCGATTGGGGATTCGCCCGCACAGAATTTTTGTCGGAACAGGAAATTCGCATACACAATGGTCCAATTATTATCCAGGAGAACTACTGCGTCTGGATATTGTTCCAGAACTAAAAATGCTTTGGTTTCCTGGTCTGCCTGTACGCGAAGTGTGTCCGTCATTGGTGATTCAGGGTGCGCTTCGTTTATGTGTGGATTATTACTCATTCACTCGCTATTTTAAGCTAATTTATGTTAGCGGACATGAGCAAGATTGACTTCGAAGTGCCATTTGTTATTCAGCGGGCTGATTGCTGGTGGCTAGGCAGTTTCTGGGCTAATTGGGCAAAGACGTCTTGCCGCAACGTCAATTCGGAGCTACTGATAAAATCCACCCAGCCAAATTTCAATAGAATTGGTTTTTCGTCCAGTTGAACCACTATTCCAAGATTCTCCCGTAGCGAGTCCACGAAGACAGAGATAAACTGAAGGTCCGGATGATATTCCTTGAGAATCGGCTCTAGCCGCTGCCGAATTCGTTTTCTCCGTTCAGTGCCTAGTTGCATCTTTGATCCGTTGAATGATGGTAAATTGTAACGAGTATACTCTGATCCGCCGTCCAGTGCCCTTGCCGTCGATGCGGTGCTATTCTAGCACATAATGACTCGCTCGATCCCCCAACGTGCATCCGTCGGTACTTTGTAGAAGGACTACTGTTTTATAGTGTCAAGTTGACGGCCAAACGATAGAAACTGCTATTTCCCATGGCTCGCAACTTTTGATAGAGACTCTGGAATGATTCCTCTCAAAGATCGCATCCCCCACAAGTCGTTTCCGTTCATCACCCTGCTGTTGATTGCAGGGAACTGCGCCATTTTCATTCAGGAGTTATTATTGACTGCCCCGCAGAGAGATCTGTTGGTGCAGTCTTACGCCCTGGTTCCTTGGAAATCGACCGCCATTTTTCTTGGGCATGATGTGCCTGTAGCGCAAGCTTTTCTGCCGTTTATTACCTCCATGTTTCTGCATGGCGGCTGGATGCACATAATCGGCAATATGTGGTTCTTGTGGATCTTTGGCGACAATGTGGAAGACCGTCTCGGCCATGTGCGGTACCTTGCGTTCTATTTGGGCTCAGGTCTAGTAGGGGCTTTAGCTCATGTGGCATTTAACTTTGCTTCGCTGGTTCCCACTCTTGGCGCGAGCGGCGCGGTCGCCGGGGTTATGGGGGCCTATTTGGTTTTGTTTCCCGGCGCTAGAATACTGACTCTGGTGCCGATCTTTGTCTTCCTGACCACGGTCGAGTTGCCTGCCTATGTAATTCTTCTTTACTGGATATTATTGCAATTTCTCAGCGGCACGGTATCGTTGGCGATGAGTGACGCTTCCGCTGGTGGCGTCGCATGGTTCGCGCATATCGGAGGATTTCTGGGAGGCATTGTTCTGTTGTTTCTTCTGCGGAAAGGCCATCGCTAATGGAACTCAAATCCGCCAAGAATCCAGTTGCTCTGCCACAAGTTGTTTTTTACACCCGCGCTGGCTGCCACCTTTGTGATGAGGCCAAGGTGCAACTACTGCTCTTGCAACAGCGCGTATCTTTCCAAATTGAATTTGTTGATATCGACAATGACCCGGAATTGCAGGCTCGTTACAACCATGAAGTGCCCGTCATTTTCGTGCATGGCAAAAAAGCCTTCAAGTACCGCCTGGATGAAGCCCAATTCTTGCGCAAACTACAAGCAGGTTAGCGCAGCGTGTCGCTGTCAGAGTTCGAAGGATTTTTGGGGGAGGATTTAGACAAGACTAGAAATCTTCAGTTTCCTGAGTGTAGGTGAAGCCTCGCAAGGTCGCGCCTTCTCCGGCTTTTTCCACCTTGATGCGAAGTATCTCCTCCCCGCCGATTTTTCTCAGCATCGCGAAGGTGGAAAATACTTCGTTATAAAGCTTTGTGACGAGATAGGTGTCGTTCGTTCCGTCTTTCCGCCAAACCTGTCCCAGCAGGATTTTCTTTACTGCCAATGTATTCCTCCCAAAGGCGTTGAAAATTAACTTTACTATAGATTCATTGGCGGTGCACACCTTGTTCACTATTGGATTTCATGTCGGCAAGTGGGGCAGCGCATCAGTCCGAGCCGGAAACAGGCGGTCGCGCAAGCGTAAGAATGGCTGTTCGATAATCCTCGCCATCAGAACTCCCAATAGAACGGCTCCGCCCACGGACAGGACCGCCATAATCACCCATTTGGCTTCCGCACTTTGCCAATGTTCCAATCGACTGAAAAGCCACTGGTCCATCCATGTGCGCAAGGGTCCAAGGTGCCACAAATAAATGCTGTAGCTATAATAGCCGATGAAGGCAAGTCCGCGCGATGGACCGCTGCTCAGGAACTTACCCAGCCAGCCCTTTCCGGGCGGGGTGTAGACGACGGCCAGCAGCAGGCAGCCGCAGCCGAGGTAGATCAGAACGAAACCGAGCGAAAAAAGAATGGTGAATGAGGAAATTGCCGGGACGCAGGTCACCAGCACAGCTCCTAAAATGATCAGCAGGCCGCGATGCCGCGCCACGCGCTGCAATCTGTCCGGGCGAAAGTGGTGCCAGTAGCCAAGCAGCACGCCAAAGAAAAGACTGTCAATCCGCACGTGCGTGGCATAGAAATCATATGTCAGGTTAAGCCCGAATTGTGAGCTGAGCAACTCATTGCATAGTCGGTAGACAAAACAGAGCGCCATCACTCCGATGGCAATGGGCTGCAGTGCTGGAAGGTTGTTTCCCTGTGATCTCCGGGCGTGCGCGACCATCCAGAAGAGCGCCGCCAGCCCAAGCATTTGAAGCCCCGAAAGCCACAGGAAGCCTGTTTGTAGATAGGGACGCAATGAAGATTGCATTTCTTCCGGCATAGTCGCTAGCGGCAGAAACGAGCCGAGCGTGGTATAGGCGCCGATCAGCAAGTTTAGAATTCCGGCCCCCGCCAGCAGCAGGAGTCGCGCCGCCCGTCGGCGATCTTCGTTTTGACGGGAAGCCAGCAGCAGGACCAATGGCAGCACGAGATAGAAATGTTCTTCGACTGCCAGGCTCCATGTATGGATCAGCGGGCTTGTCACGTAGCTTTGGAGATGCAAGAGGTTAGGGAGCAGCAACGTGAGCACGCGCCCCGGACCCCCTTGCGATCCATCGACGACGTACCAAATCGCCATGGCTGCGACGTAAATGAAATACGCGGGCCATATCTTGAAACCACGGCGAATCCAGAACCGAATCACATTCATGGACCCACTTTGCTTCCATTCATTGAAGAGTAGTCCGCCCACTAGAAAACCGCTCAGCACGAAGAAAAGGTCCACGCCCGTCCAGCCAAATTTGATATTTACCAGTGGACCAAGAAATCCTGCATTCGGGTAGGCGTAGACGTGATGGTGCGCCAGCACGAGCAGCACAGCGACACCGCGCAGCAGATCAAGCTGCGGCAAGCGCAAGGTTCGCTGCCCCAGAGGTTGTCCGGCGATGGTTTGGTCATACAACACGAATCAGCGGTTTGCTTCGAATGGTGCCCAACTAGTTCGCTCAGGGCGAATGTATGTTAACAGAAATACTCGTCGAGTCTGCTTATCTGAAAGCCTTCATTTCACTCTGGAGCTTCAACCTCCTTAGGTCATGCGGTCTGCGGATTCTAGCCCTTGCTAACACATCTTTACAATAGTCTGGATTCTTTGTATTCTTATTAGCTTGTCCTGTTCTTGTAAGCCTCCTCATGGGAGCTGACAAATTTACAGGCCAGGTTAAGCCAATCATAATGACTGCCGTGTTGTTAGTTTTGCGTAAGTAAACGCTCTGGGCAGGCGTAAATTGAATTAAATCACCCTGTTTGGAGGGAACCGATTTGTCAGGAACTGACGATAAAAACATAGGAAAAGTGATTCAGATTCTGGGCCCCGCCGTGGATGTCCAGTATAGCGAGGACCATCTCCCATCTATTTATAACTCCATTCGCGTCATCAGCGAGGGGTTTGACCTTCCTCAGCCTATTGATGTCACTCTGGAAGTCCAGCAACACCTTGGAGAAGGCCGCGTGCGTTGCGTTGCCATGGAACCCACCGAAGGCATGGTCCGCGGCATGAAAGCGATTGACTCGGGAGGGCCTATTAGCGTTCCGGTTGGCCGGGAAACCTTGGGGCGCGTCATCAACGTCATCGGGCGTCCTGTGGACAAGATGGGGCCGATTAAGACCGACAAGAGATCTCCAATCCACCGCCTGGCTCCTACCTTTGATGAACAGAACGTCAATTTGGAAATGTTTGAAACCGGGATCAAAGTGATTGATCTGCTGGAGCCTTACCTCAAGGGCGGAAAAACTGGACTGTTCGGCGGTGCAGGCGTCGGCAAAACCGTCGTCATCATGGAACTGATTCAGCGCATCGCCCTGCGCCACGGCGGATTCTCTGTATTCGCAGGCGTAGGTGAGCGCACCCGCGAAGGCAACGATCTTTGGCTGGAAATGCGCGAAGCGGGCGTTATTGATCCCAGTGATTGGCAGAAGTCCAAAGTATCTCTCGTATACGGTCAAATGACCGAGCCTCCTGGCGCGCGCCTCCGCGTTGGTTTAACCGGTTTGACCGTTGCTGAATATTTCCGCGACATCGAAGGCGTCGATGTGCTGTTGTTTATCGACAACATTTTCCGGTTTACGCAGGCCGGTTCTGAGGTGTCAGCGCTGCTGGGCCGCATGCCGTCAGCCGTCGGTTACCAGCCGAATCTGGCCACCGAACTCGGCGAATTGCAGGAGCGCATTACTTCCACCAAGAAAGGTTCCATCACGTCCGTGCAGGCCATTTACGTGCCTGCTGACGATTTGACCGATCCTGCGCCGGCAACCACTTTCTCGCACTTGGATGCCACCACCGTGCTTTCTCGCGCTATCGCCGAGTTGGGTATTTATCCCGCGGTTGACCCTCTTGCTTCCACCTCGCGCATTCTCGATCCGCGCATCCTTGGCGACGAGCACTACCGCGTTGCCAAGCAAGTTAAGACGGTCCTGCAACGTTATAAAGACCTTCAGGACATCATTGCCATCCTCGGCATCGACGAACTCTCCGAAGATGACAAGCTCACCGTTGCGCGCGCGCGCAAAATCCAGCGTTTCCTCTCGCAGCCTTTCTTTGTTGCCGAGCAGTTCACGGGCTTGGAGGGCAAATATGTCAAGCTGGAAGACAGCATCCGTGGTTTTGACGAAATCTGCCAGGGTAAATACGATCACATTTCTGAGCAGGCATTTTACCTGGTAGGCACTATCGAAGAAGTTCTTGAGAAAGAAAAGAAGATGCTGGCTACCGCCTAGGCTGGCAGTCTCTAATAGTTGTCATAATTCTGAGCTGCCGTATGGAACAGAAAATTCATCTTCGCATCGTGACGCCCAATCGACAACTGGTCAGCGAGGACGTCGACGAATGCCAGATTCCTGGCCGGGAAGGTTATCTCGGTGTTTTGCCGGGGCACGCTCCTCTCATTTCTGAGTTGAAATTCGGTGAGCTTTCTTACCGCTCAGGAAAGGAAGTTCATCACATGGCTGTTCTCGGGGGCTACCTGGAAGTTTTGCCGGATCAAGTGACCGTACTGGCGGAGACTGCGGAGCGATCCGCGGATATTGATTTGGCTCGTGCGGAGGCCTCCCGCGAAAGGGCTGAAAGACGCCTCAAGCAAATTGACTCGGAAACCGATATGCGCCGCGCTATGGTTGCTTTGGAGCGTGCCCTCATCCGCATCCAGGTTGCTTCCAAAAGTCGCTGACGGCTGACCATCAAGCGGATTTCTGCTCTTATTTTACTGGCGCTGCTCGGTTTTGTTAGCACCGTTTTATTCTCTATCATCAGCACATGGTAAGGTCTATAATGCGCGTTCGGCCTCTGGCCGGCAACACCCCGGATTATTAGGAGAACTATCATGGTAGACAAGCAGCAGGAGCGAATTAAAGCCGTCGATCTAGCAATCGCGCAGATCGACAAGCAATTTGGCAAGGGAGCTATCCTGCGCCTGGGCACCAGGGAAGTGGTTCCTGTCTCGGTCATCCCCACCGGCGCGCTCTCGCTCGATTTTGCTCTCGGTGTCGGCGGCGTGCCGCGCGGCAGAGTCATTGAGATTTTTGGCCCTGAGTCGAGCGGCAAAACCACCTTGGCGTTGCAAGTCGTAGCGGAAGCACAGAAGCAAAAGGGCACGGCTGCTTTCATTGATGCCGAACACGCTCTCGACCCGGGCTATGCCGCTAAACTCGGCGTGGATGTGGACAACCTCCTGGTTTCTCAACCTGATTTTGGCGAGCAAGCGCTGGATATCGCGGAAGTCCTGGTGCGTTCCGGAGGCGTGGATGTGATCGTCGTGGATTCTGTTGCCGCCCTCGTTCCCAAAGCGGAGCTGGACGGGGAAATGGGCGACTCTCACATGGGTCTCCATGCCAGGCTTATGTCGCAGGCGCTTCGTAAACTGACCGGCATCGTTTTCAAATCGAATACCTGCTTGATCTTTATCAACCAGATTCGCGAGAAAATCGGCGTGATGTTTGGAAATCCTGAAACCACCACGGGCGGCCGCGCGCTGAAATTTTATTCTTCCGTGCGCATTGACGTCCGGCGTATCGCCGCCATTAAGGATGGCGAGCGTGTCGTTGGCAACCGCACGAGAGCCAAAGTCGTGAAAAATAAAGTAGCCGCGCCTTTTCGCGAAGCTGAATTCGATATTTTGTACGGCGAAGGCATTTCCAGGGAGGGCGACATTCTGGACCTGGGAGTCGAGAAACGCCTCATCGAAAAAAGCGGCGCTTGGTTTTCTTACAATAGCGACCGCATCGGGCAGGGCAGGGAAAATGCGCGCATTTTCCTAAAAGAGAATCCCGATATCTGCAACAAGCTGGCTAACGATCTGCGCGAGGCTTTGGGACTAGCGAAAATTCCTGTTCCAGAGCGGCCAGCGCCTGCTCCGAAAGTGAAGTAATCCCGAAGAATATATTACAGTCGTCGCAACCATGAGACTCAAGTACCAGTAACAAATATGAGACAGATGGGAGAAAAATCCCATCTGTCGCCGGGAATCCGCTAGTCTGGAATCGTGTTTGCCGATATTAATGGTTGTGAAGTTATGAATGTGATGACACATCGATTTTCACCAGTTCTCGCGAAAGCATTTTTAATTGTTTTCCTTTGCTCGCTTACTGCTTTCGCCCAGAAAAATGTCATCGCAAAGACGGATACCGCGCCGAAACCCGCTCCCGCAAAACGCAAGGTTATAGCGATTACAGCCGAGAATCCCAAACCCAAGCCTGCTAAGCGTCGCTCCCCCTCGCGTAAGGTCAAACTGCCGACTTATGGTAATCCTGCAATAGATGACGATCAATCGTCTGACGATCCAGTGGTTCGTGCTGCTGTGCAGGAAGCTCTCGGCAAGATCAATGGCGCGGTCATCGTAGTGCAGTCGGATACTGGTCGGGTTTTGTCCATTGTCAATCAGAAGCTTGCTTTTCAGGATGGTTATCAGCCTTGCTCATCCTTCAAGCCCGCTGTCGCTCTGGCTGCTTTGTCAGAAGGTATCATTAGCGAGGAGAGTAACTCTTTGCAACTGGGGAAGAGATGGAAGCTGGATTTAGACGACGCTCTCGCTCAGTCAAACAATCTGTATTTTGAAAAATTAGGCAAGACCCTCGGCATCGAAAAGCTTCAATGGTACGCGCATCAGTTTGGCTTCGGCGAGCAGGCAGGCTGGGGAATTCAGCAGGAGCCTCCCGGAGGTTTTCCTTCGGAACCACCTCCAGCAAGAGAAGGTGGAGTCGGGAAAATCGCCAGTTTCGGCCAAGGAATTTCCATGACCCTGTTCCAACTCGTGTCCTTTACTGCCGCTCTCGCCAATGGCGGAACTTTATATTATCTTCAATACCCGCAGCCATCCGATAGTGTTGAAGGCTTTGTGCCCAGGGTGAAGCGATACCTTCATTTCGGCGATTCGGCGGGTTCTATTCGCCGTGGCATGGAACAAGCTGTATTGGCCGGAACCGCGCGGCGTGCCAAGCAACCTGACGTATCCATTTTTGGCAAGACCGGAACCTGTTCGCAGGGGCAGGCACGGCTGGGCTGGTTTACCGGATATAGCAAAGATGGTCTTTCCGTTGCCGTTTTACTTCATACTGGCCTGAAAATCGGTGGCGGTCCAAAGGCCTCTGAAATTGCCGGGAAAATTTTCCGAAAGCTCGCAGACAAGAATTACCTGGCCCATTTCTCACCTCAACCTCATTTACCCACAGCACCGCCTGCGCTGATTCAGCTAACTCCACAGTTCTAAATTCGCTAATTTCTCAGCCGCTACTCATTGTCCCCCAAAGAAAATTTTCTTCCCATTTGGTTGGCGGGCTTTCATGCTATCTTGCCCCCTTGTATAATCATCAGAATGAAAAGGAGTCCTGAATGCCCTGGCATGATTTAGCCGATAAGTCTTTGAACGGCGATCTTTTGTCGCGGGAAGAAGCCTTGCAGGTTCTCGCGGTTCCAGATGCCGAGCTGCTGGACCTGGTCTCCGCTTGCTACCGCATTCGGCGGCATTATCACGGCAATCGCATGAAATTGAATATGCTCATTAACGCCAAGAGCGGCCTTTGCCAGGAGGACTGCGGCTATTGTTCCCAGTCGATTCTGGCTCAGTCGGGCGTGGACCGTTACTCCTTGCAGTCCAAAGAAGTCCTGCTGGCTGGCGCGCGGCAAGCATTGGAAGTGAAAGCTCACACCTATTGCATCGTCATCAGCGGGCGCCGCCCCGCTGAGCGTGAGTTGGATCACATTGTCGATGCCGTGCGTGAAATCCGTCGGCGCTATCCTTTGCGCATCTGTTGCTGCCTGGGTTTGTTGAGCAAGGATGAAGTGGATCGCCTGCGCGAGGCCGGTGTGGAGCGCATCAATCACAATCTCAACACTGCCGAGAATTTTTACCAGGAGATTTGCTCCACGCACGATTACGGCGACCGCATCGATACCGTGAAGGCCGTGAAGCAAGGCGGCGTCTCCTCCTGCTCGGGAGGGATACTCGGTATGGGAGAAAGCGACGAGCAGATCGCGGACCTCGCTTATTCATTGCGAGAACTCGATGTGGATTCCATCCCGCTCAATTTCTTGATTCCCATTGCAGGTACTCCGCTTGGCGGCGTTGAGTATCTGCGGCCTCAAAAATGCCTTGCGATCCTTTGCTTGTTCCGTCTCATCAATCCCTCCAAGGAAATTCGCATTGCCGGTGGACGCGAATATCATTTGCGCTCATTGCAGCCTCTGGGCTTTTACGTTGCCGACTCCATTTTCATCGGCGATTATTTAACCACGCGCGGCGAATTGCCGGAGCGTGACTTGCAAATGATCGAGGACGCGGGATTCGTTCCTGCCGTTCCACCCCGGTCGGCTCCAGTCCAGGATTATGCTCCAGGAATCACTCCTGCGGAGACTCTTGTCGCCAATGCCTCCGCTCCAGAGCCTGGCAATTCCTAGCAGGTCAGTATGATGTCCCCCGTAGATCAAGCTGATCAAAATGATCCGCAAGACATGATCCGGACGCATCTGGCTGCTCTAAAGCGAGCCGGGCTGCAACGCCGATTGCGTCACTTGGGTGGCGCTCCCGGCCCTCGCATCAACGTCGATGGCCGCTCCGTTCTGCTGCTTTGCTCCAACAACTATCTGGGACTTGCCACCGATGACCGCCTCAAGCAAGCGGCGCAAGCAGCCATCAGCACCTACGGTTGCGGAGCCACAGGCTCCCGGCTCATCAGCGGTAATCTGGAGCCATATGAACGGCTCGAACTGGACTTGGCTGCTTTCAAAGGGACTGAATCCTCTTTAATTTTTCCATCCGGATATCAGGCCAATGTGGGCACCGTCGCGGCCCTGGTTGGTTCGCGAGACGTGATCTTCAGCGACGCGCTGAATCACGCCAGCCTCATTGACGGCTCCCGGCAGTCACGCGCCGAGATGGTCACTTATAACCATTGTGATCCCGAAGACCTGGAAGCCAAGTTGAAAACTCATGCTGCCGCCCGCCGGAAACTAATCTTGACCGAGTCGGTTTTCTCTATGGACGGAGACCTGGCTCCATTGCGCGAGATTTGCTTCCTGGCTAAAAAGTATTCGGCGTTGCTTCTGGTGGATGAAGCGCACGCTACGGGCATATTCGGTCCTAACGGCGCTGGACTCGTATCCGAGTACGGATTGCAACCCAACGTGGATATCCAGATGGGCACCTTCAGCAAAGCGTTAGGCAGCCTTGGCGGCTATGTAGCCGCGAGCCGCGAGATTATTGATTACTTGCTGCACCGCGCACGCAGCTTGATTTTCTCGACCGGCTTGCCTCCCGCTGTATTGGCTGCTTCAAAAGCTGCTTTGCAAATTGTCCTTGAAGAACCCCAGCGCAGACTAGCCTTATGGGAAAACGTTGCTCATTTGCGCGATGGCCTTGCGCGCATGGGTTTTGACACGAGCCTATCGCAGAGCCAGATTCTTCCGGTGCGCTTGGGCGACGCTCAACGAACCATGGCCGCCTCCCGATTCCTTCTTCACAAGGGTGTGTTTGTTCAGGGAGTGCGTCCGCCCACCGTGCCTCTAGGCACAGCGCGTCTGCGTATTAGCCCTATGGCGATACACAGCGAAGACGATATTTCCACGGCTTTGACGGCCTTGGAATCTCTGCAATTCGCACTGCGCCAGCGCGAAAAGAGATTACAGCAGAAATCTTCTCTCGTCCCCGCATCCGAAAATTCATGATCTCTAGCACCGATATTTCCAATTGCAAACAATGGGACCATGCCTATCTATGGCATCCCTTCACACAAATGCGGGAATGGTTGGCGGAAGACCCCTTGGTCATCGAGCGGGCCGAAGGGAATTATCTTTTCGATTCTCAAGGCAATCGCTACTTCGACGGCGTTTCCTCGCTGTGGTGCAACGTTCATGGTCACGCTCGCCCGGAAATTGTGGAAGCCATTCAGCAACAGGCCGGCAAGCTCGATCACAGCACCATGCTGGGGTTAACGAATGTTCCGGCAACGGTTTTAGCCAAGCGCCTGATAGAGCTTGCTCCAAAAGGTCTGCGGCGTGTTTTCTATTCCGATTCCGGCGCAACTGCTGTTGAAATCGCTCTGAAAATGGCCTTTGAGTATTGGAAGCTATGCGGAGATACACAGCGAACTACCTTTGTTAGTCTCGAAGGTTCTTACCACGGCGATACCATCGGCGCCATGAGCGTGGGCTACTCCGAGGCGTTTCACAGCCGTTATCGCGAATTGCTTTTTCCTGCTTTGCGGATCAATCCGCCGCACGTTTTCCGTTACTACAAGAAAGAAGCTCCTGAAACAGCGCTGGCTCTGGCCCTCGATGAAGCCGCGCGCATTCTAAGCGAGAATCGCAAGCGGCTGGCGGGTTTAATCGTAGAGCCTCTCATGCAGGGTGCCGCAGGTATGTGGAACCACCCCATCGAGTATCTGCAAGGTCTGCATCGCATCTGCAAGGACAACGGCATCCTCTTCATCGCCGATGAAGTTGCCGTGGGCTTTGGGAGAACTGGAACGATATTTGCTTGTGAACAGGCCGCAATATCGCCCGATCTGATGTGTTTGGGGAAGGGCATCTCCGGGGGAGTGCTGCCTCTCGCCGCTACGCTGGCTTCAGAAGAAATATTCGAAGCCTTCCTCGGCGATTATTCCGAATACAAGACGTTTTTCCACGGGCACACCTACACAGGAAATCCCATCGCCTGCGCAGCCTCCATTGCGTCTCTGGATATATTCGTAACTGACAATGTTATGAATAGAATGAAAGTACTTATTAAAGAAATACATGAAATCGTGGATGGCATTAGGCAGCTTCCCCATGTAGCCGATGTTCGGCAATGGGGGCTGATGGTCGGCATTGAATTGGCCCAGGATGCAGCGTCGCGTCGCCCATACCCCGCTGACAGAAGAATGGGCAAGCAGGTCATCCTGGAGGCTCGCAAACGAGGGATCATCCTGCGTCCCTTAGGAGACGTCGTCGTGCTGATGCCTCCTCTATCGACCACTCTGGATGAGTTGAATCATCTGGTCGCAGTGGTTCAAGAGACGATTCAAGCAGTCACAGGTTCTTAGAGCAGGGGAGCGGCGGAAATGCTGAACAGGGGGTTTCTCATTACAGGCACCGACACCGGGGTGGGGAAGACCCTGGTTGCCTGTTCACTCGCCACAGCCTTACGCCAGCAAGGGCTGCGAGTGGTGCCTTTCAAGCCAGTTGAAACGGGCTGCGAAGCCGATCCTGTCTCAGGCGAGCTAATTCCTGCCGATGCCGTACTGTTGCGTAAAGCATCGGGTACTGACGCTGATCTCGGCATGATCTGTCCTTACCGATTTTCTTCTCCCGTGTCCCCGTGGGTCGCGGCCCGGCAGAGCAATGTTCACATTGACCCGGAGCGCCTCCTGGCTTGCTACCAGAATCTTGCATCGTCGCATGATGTCGTTCTCGTGGAAACCGCCGGAGGGATCATGGTGCCCCTGGCTGAGAATTTTCATTACGGTGACTTGGCTCAAAAGCTCAGACTGCCAGCCCTGGTCGTGATCGGCTCAAAACTGGGAGCCATCAACCATGCACTGTTAACCTTTGCATTTCTTCAACAAGCGGGCATCAAAATCGTAGCGTGGGTTCTCAATCATCCTTATCAGGAGGTAAATCCAGCCACCCAGACAAATGGCGATACGCTGCGTGCGCTGCTTCCAGGCCCTTTTTTCTCCATCCCGCATTTACCCGATTCGCAAAATATGCAGGAGCATGAGTCGTTCCAGAAACTTTCCGCTTCTGTTCTGGATCATAGTTCAATCATCTGAGCCAGCCTCGAATTTGCAGCAGAGGGAATTCCTGTTGTAGCCTATCTTCAGGCCATTGCCTCTCCCCTATGACTAATTACAGAATGAATCGCGATCAAGCCCGGGACTGGTTCCGTGCTGAACTTACTGCCATAGGAGAAGCAGCTTCCGCCGTTCGCTACAAAAAGCACCCTGAAAAGATCGTTTCTTACACCCTCCAGCGGGTTGTGAATTACACGAACGTCTGCAACGCCTATTGCACGTTCTGCTCATTTTATCGGCCTCCCGGGCATCCGGAAGACTATCTGCTCACCGACGACGAGATACTCGACAAAATCGAGAAAGGCGTCGCGCTGGGCGTAACTGGCGTGCTGATTCAAGGGGGCGATCACCCGGACCTGAAGATCGAATACTACGAACGGTTGCTCAAAAAAGTGAAGCAGAGGTTTCATGTCCAGTGCCATAGCTTTTCCGCTTCGGAGATTCTCAACCTATCGCAAGTTTCAGGCATTTCATTGCGGGACGCCATCGCCCGCTTGCGGGACGCTGGGCTGGACTCCATCCCCGGCGCGGGAGCGGAGATTCTCGACGATGAAATCAGAAACCGCATCAGCCCCATGAAGCTCAAAACCGCCGAGTGGTTGGAGGTTCACCGCACGGCCCACCAGCTTGGTCTGCCGACCACCGCGACCATGGTCTTTGGCTTTGGCGAAACTCTGGAACATCGCCTCAATCACCTGGATCGCCTGCGCCAGTTGCAGGATGAAACCGGCGGGTTCGTAGGCGTCATCATCTGGCCCTACCAGACCGGCGCGCGCACTCCAATGATTCTTCCTCAGCAGAAACCCACAGCGGAGGAATATCTGCGCATGCAAGCGCTAACTCGCCTGTACCTCGATAACTTTGAGAACCTGCAAGCTTCCTGGCTAACCGTAGGCCTTGAAACAGGCCGCCGCGCGCTTCATTTCGGAGCCAATGATGCTGGCAGCGTCGTCATCGAAGAGAACGTCGTGCGCGGTGCAGCGGATACCAGATCCGCAGGGGAAGCAGACCTCCGGCGGCAAATCGAACAGGAAGGTTTCATTCCTATGGAGCGCAACTCCACTTACTCTCGCCGCGCCCCCTCTTTACGGACCCATTTCGCCGCCTTTTCTTCTGAGGCATCACACACAGGTGAGAACCATCCAAGCGCCCCTATATTACGCAGACCCGGATAAGAACAGGGAAGGATAATTTTTCGGCAACCGGGAGGAAGTGACTGACGTCTAACAGGGCAGTCCGAAACAGCCCTGAATTTGCTGATCGTGAGGTGTGCCGATGCTATGGTCGCAACGCGAACGGGAAGAGAGCTTTGGAGGGTGTCCCAGAGTTCCTCCGCCGCTGCAATTGGCTCTGCTTCTCGTGATACTTGGACCCAATTCGCTGCTCGCGCAGGGGAACACAAGCTCCACTTCCCCCCAGACAGCGGCTCAAACTACGGGTCGACCATCGGAGTCTCCCGCCGCCAGCGCCATTGGCGAAAACCAGCTCGTAGGACTTCCTCTGAATGGACGCAGCTACAGCCAGTTGGCCACCCTCCAGGCCGGCGTAAGCGGCGACACGTCTGGTTCGGGCTCTCGCGGCATCAGCACCGGCGGCTTGAACATAGTAGGAGGACGTTCCACCTCGAATAGTTTTCTGCTGGACGGCACCAGCATCATGAACACCGACAATCAAGTCCCCAGGAGTGCTGCCGGTGTTCAGCTCGGTTCGGATGCTGTCATGCAGGTGCAGGTTTTCAGCGCCAGTTACGGTGCAGATCACGGTTTAGCGAGCGGCGGTGTGCTGAACTCCATCACCCGCTCCGGCGGCAATGAATTCCACGGCTCTCTTTTTGAGTTTTTTCGCAATAGCAAGCTGGATGCCAGGGCGTTCTTTGATCCCCCCGAGCCGCCTCCCTTCAAGCGCAACCAGTTCGGTTTTCTCCTCACCGGTCCGCTAAAAAGAGACAGGACATTCTTCATGGGCAGCTTTGAAGCCATGCGCGACCGCCAGACCGACACGGATACCAGCTATTTCCCGGACAAGGAATCTCGTCTGGGGATCATCACAGACAGCAACGGAATCACCATTCGAACTGTTCCTGTGAACCAGGCTGTGAAACCGTACCTCGATCTTTTTCCGATCCCCAACTCCGTCCGCCTCGGCGGGGGCATCGGGGAAAACTTTGCGCCCCAATTCGTGCCAACGGATGAGAACTTTTTTGCCGTTCGAGTGGACCATCAGCTTGCAGACCGCCATGGGCTTTTTGTCCGGTATACCTTCGACGATGCCACCAGCCGTTCTCCCAGCGGCGTTTATTTGTTTGGCACGGTCAACAACAGCCGCCAGCAGTATTTAACCCTTGTGACCTCTCATATCTTCAGTTTGAGCGTTGTCGATTCCTTCCGGCTGAGTTATACACGCCCGGTCGATGTCGCGGAAACTTATTCCCTCCTCGCCATCCCGCCCTCCTTGTACTTTGTTCCGGGCGCTCCCCAGTTTGGAAATATTTCGGTGCCGGGACTGACCGGTTTCGGCCCTCCGCAGAGTAATCCGTCGGCCGATTTCATGAATACCTTTCAATTCGCGAACGACTTGGTGGTGAGCAAGAGCGCTCATTCCATGAAGTTCGGGTTCGACATTCATCGTTACCGCTGGGACACCGTGGGCAGTTTTCAGAAGTCGGGGAGCTGGTCATTCAATAGCCTGGAGAGCTTCTTGCAAGGAGGGACCGGCGGCACCAACCTGACGGTGGTGCTGCCGGGGTCCGACAATCGAAAAGCCTTCCGGCAAACCGTCGCTGGCTTCTATTTTCAGGATGATTACCAAGCCGCTCCCCGCTTGCAACTGAACCTTGGCGTGCGCTACGAATTTGCCACGGTTCTCAAGGACAAATATGGCAGGACGCATTTTCTGCCGGACCCCGTGAGGGACTCCGCCATGCAGGTGGGGCCCTATTTCAAGGACAACCCCTCGCTGCTGAATTTTTCTCCCCGCCTTGGGGCTACCTGGTCGCTCGGAAGCGGCGGCAATACGGTCCTCAATGCCGGCTTCGGGATTTACTACGACCAGTACCTCCTTTACACTGTGCAGCAAATCCGCAGTTCCGCTCCTTTCTATGGAATCACGGTGCGAACCAATTTTGATTCCTCCCGCACTTTTCCCGATGCGCTGGCGTCGGCTTCCACAGGTGCGGGGAACTATCGCTTCACAGCCCGCCCCACCGATTACAACCACATGCGCAACCCCATGGTCCTGCGCTACAACTTTGCGGTCCAGCAGCAGATCCCGGGGGGAATGCGACTCCAGGCAACTTACGTGGGGGCGCGGGGCAATCACCTGCTTCGCACCTACGACACCAATCTCTTCCCCAATCCCGTCACTCGTGAGGATGGCTCGCTGTTTTTCCCTCCCAATGCCGGCCCGATCAATCCGGCATTCGCTGACATCCTCCTTCTGTCCAGTGATGCTCAGTCGTTTTACAATTCCCTGCAATTGTCTGCCAGCAAGAGTCTCGGCGGGGGACTCAGCCTGCAAGGGAATTACACGCTGAGCAAATCAGTGGATGACAGTTCGAACACTGCCGGCAGTTCGGGACAGTATGGCGCGATGAGAACACTGAACCGGGGCGTCTCCGACTTTAATTCTCGCCATCGCCTGTCACTGAATTATTTCTACAACCTGCCGCTGGGCGGCGGACGGCGCTGGCTGAGATCGGGTCCGCTGGCCGCCGTGCTCGGTGGCTGGCGAGTCGGCGGCATCGTATCCTTCCGGACCGGCACGTTTCTCACTCCGCAGGTCAGCATCCGTTCCCCCGGATATCTGTTTTCTGCGGACCGGCCGAATCTCCTGCCGGGCCGCAGCAACAACCCCGTGAGCGGTCAATCTGAAGGTTGCGGGACCGTGCCAGCCGGTCAGAAGCTGGGGACCCGGGAGTTGTATTTTGATCCTTGTGTATTCGGCGTCCCGCTTCCTGGCACGATGGGTAATTTGGGGCGAAATACTATCGTGGCGCCAGGCCAATTCACGATGGACTTGTCCTTGCAGAAGGAGTTCTCTCTGGATTCCAGCCGGCGACTCCAGTTTCGCGCCGAGTTATTCAATCTCTCAAATCACACCAATTTCAATCGTCCCCTGGGGGGCGGTGCGGTCGTATTCACACCGGGCGGCCGCAATTCCTTCACCGGCAGAATCGGAAGCGTTGCTACCATTCCCCGGCAGGTTCAATTCGCTCTTCGCTTGTCTTTCTAGATGGGCATGTATATCTGCTTGCTGACCGGGAATTAGGAAGGTAACAGATCGTGAAGCGTCTCTATCGCTCCCAAACCGATAAGAAAATTGCAGGCATCTTTGGCGGAATTGCCGAGCTGTACAATATCGATCCCAGCCTGCTCCGGCTCACTTTCGTTTTCCTGGGACTTGCCACGGGTATTATACCGTTGCTGATATCATACTTTGTCGGTTGGATCATCATTCCTAAAGGTCCAGCCTCCGGCAAACTGCCGCAATCCACCGCCTGACCCGGCTGCCAGTTTTATATTGGGTTCTATTTACTTGCGGAATGCGTCAGGAACCTTATAGAGGTAGACGAAGTGTGTATTCCCGTCCGCCTTCACTTCTGCTTGCTGCGATGATTCCCAGCCCGGAATGCGAATGTCATGGGCGACCACCCGCGTGCCCGGGCGTAGCTGTTTTTCGAGCACTGGCCTTAGCTCGGAGTTAGCTTCCAGCAGCAGATAGACAGTCACTACCGTCGCAGTGCTAAGATCGGTTTTCAATAAATCTTCTTCCCGGATCGTGACTAAATCTTCAAGCTTGAGCTCCTTTACCTTTTCTGTGGATTCCACCACCAGCCGATGGTCCAATTCCACGCCGACTCCGCGAGCGCCGTGTTTCTGCGCTGCCGCAATCACAATCCTGCCGTCTCCTGACCCTAAGTCGAAAACAACGTCGGAAGTAGTTACTTGAGCGATCTCCAGCATCTTTTCCACCACCACCATCGGCGTTGTTACAAACGGCGCAATCCTCTTCGCTTCTGCTTCCCTTGTCTGCTCAGGTTCCAATTCATTTGGTTTTGCATTCGTAGGTGCTGGCTTCGCTTCTCCGCGTGAAGGGATATCATCATTCGTGTAGACACGTCTCCGGTTGTTTTGCGTCTGCGCGAATCCAACTTGAATCAGTGGGTCTACGCCCGCGAATAGGACCATCAGCACCGCCGCCATCCGAACTAGTTCTCTTGCGGAGCGCAGTTTTAGCATGAAGAATTCCATTCTATGAAATTTTGCATCTCGCTTTCTCCGGCTGCTCAAGCGACTTCCTGCTCTTTGTACTGCAATTGATATAGCTTCCAGTAAATGCCTCGTTGCGCCAGCAATTCTTGATGAGTGCCAAGCTCGCGAATTCTCCCTTTGTGCATCACCACGATGCGGTCGGCGCGCTGGATGGTGGACAGGCGATGCGCGATGATGATTGCGGTGCGGCCGCTGACCATCCGCCCCAGCGCTTCACGGATGCGGATTTCTGTTTCCGTATCCACGCTCGATGTTGCTTCATCCAGGATCAATATCTGCGGACTATGCGCCAGCGCGCGGGCAAAGCTAATGAGTTGTTTTTGTCCTGTGGAAAGCGTGGCTCCTCGCTCGTGGACCTCTTGCTCGTATCCTTCCGGCAGTGTGTGAATGAAGTCACTCAGGTTCAGCTCTTCCACCGCTTCTTCCATGGCTTCTCGTGTTACCAAATCCGGGTCGAGCCGGATATTGCTCTCGATGGTTCCGGAAAATAAATACGGGTCTTGCAAAACAATCCCGAAGCGTCGCCGCAGCGCCTGCGGATTCCATTCGCGCACGTCCACGCCGTCCACCAGGAGCCTTCCTTGCTGAATGTCGTAAAACCTCAGCAGCAGGCTAATCAGCGTGGTTTTCCCCGCTCCGGTGTGCCCGACTACCGCAATCGTTTCCCCAGGCTGAATTTTCAGGCTGATATCCTGCAATACCCATTGATCATCCTTGTAGGCAAATGAAACATCCTGAAATTCAATGCTCCCCGCGCTTGATTGCGGTTGTTGAACCCAATTCCCATTGTCTGTCGCATCCGGGGCTGCCGGTGTGTCCAATAATTTGAAGATTCTCTCGGAACTGACCATCGCCGCTTGCAAAATATTATATTTTTCACTCAAATCCTGGATCGGACGAAAAAAACGCTGGGCATATTGAATAAAGGCTACCAGGATGCCGATAGTCAGAGTATCCCCCAAAACCTTGAGTCCGCCGTACCACAGGATCAGCGCGATGGCTACCGAACTCAGAACTTCCACCACCGGATAGTAGAGCGAGTGTGCAAATACGGAATCCAGGAAAGCGATCTTGTGGGCGGTGTTGATTTGATCAAAGTCCTGTAAGCTTCTGGCCTCGCGGTTGAACAGTTGCACCACATTCATCCCCGTGATGTGTTCCTGCAAATGGGCATTGATGCGTGCAATCGCCGTGCGGATGCGCCGGTAGCATTCCCGCACACGGCGGCGAAACCACATCGTTGCCACAAAGATCAGCGGCAGCACGGAGAACGTTACCAGTGCCAGCAACGGATCCATTTGCAGCATCACGGCGACAATAAACAATAAGGAGAAAAAGTCGCCGAAGATCGCGACCACTCCCGACGTGAACATTTCATTCAGAACATCCACGTCCGTCGTAGCTCGCGTAACTAACCGACCGACCGGATTGCGGTCGAAGAACTGAATGGGAAGGCGATGCAGGTGCCGGAGCATCTCCATGCGCAGATCGTACATGGCTCGTTGGCCCACCATTTGCATTGCGTAGGTCTGGCCGTATTCCAGCAGAAACATCAATCCCAGCGTGAGCACAAACAAGCCCGTCACCTGTGTCAGCCCTGTGAAAGGATCGCTGCTCAGCCAGCGGTCCAGAAACGTAGCCTGTTTTTCTGTAACCACCAGATACCGGTCGACCGCGATTTTTGTCAAAAACGGGCCCACCACCTGAAGTAGCGAGTGAAATACCATGGCTACGCACGCCACTAACACCAGTGCGCGGTAGGGGGACAGATAGCGCAGCAACCGCTTCATCAGGCGGCTGTCGTATGCTTTGCCCAGGACCTCTTCGTCGTGGTGATCCTGCGTCATGCGCGCTCCAGTTCTTCTTCCAGCAACTGCTTCTGATAAAGCTCCGGGTAATAGCTCCCGCGCGCCATCAATTCCTCGTGATTGCCGCGTTCAGCGATGTGCCCTTCGTACAGCACGATAATTTCGTCAGCGTCTCGAATGGTGGAGATGCGGTGCGAAATTAAAATCGCCGTGCGCCCTCGCAGCACCTCGCGCAAGCGATGTAGAATCTTTTCCTCCGTGTAGGTATCCACGCTCGATAGAGCATCATCCAGGATTAGCAGTGATGGGTTGCGCAGAACCGCTCTGGCTATGGCCACCCGCTGCTTTTGCCCCCCGGAAAGCGTGATGCCTCTCTCGCCAACGATGGTGTCGAATCCGAGCGGGAAGCCCTCGATATCCGGCAGCAGACTGGCGATTTCCGCAGCCTGTTTAATCTGTTCGTCGGTTGCCTGTTCCACGCCGAAGGCGATGTTGCCGCGAATTGTGTCGCTGAAAAGAAAAGTCTCCTGCGGAACAAATCCAATCATGCGCCGCAGCTCCTGCAATCGATAATGGCGCAACGGTACTCCATCCATCGTGATGCTGCCCGGTGGCGCATTGAACAGTCGCGGAATTAAATTCACCAGCGTGGACTTGCCGCTGCCCGTCGGACCCACAATCGCCAGCGTCTTGCCGGCGGGAATCGTGAAGTCAATATCGGTTAGCGTTGGCCGCTCGTTGTAGGAAAAATTCAAGTGATGAAATCCAACCGATACCCCCGCGGGCTTATCTGCACGCATCCCGTTCCCATTACCGCTTCGTGAGATGACGGGTCTTGATGGGGGAATAATTTCTCTGATCGCTTCTTCTTCGTCCCTGATATCCGGTTGCTCCTGCAATATAGTATTCAATCGTGCCAATGACGCCGTGCCTCTCTGATAAAGATTAACGACCCAGCCCAGGGCAATCATGGGCCATGCTAGTTGCCCCATATAAACATTGAAAGCAACAAATGACCCGATGCTGATTTCTCCATTGATTACCGCTCGCCCGCCAGCCCATAGCACGATGACGTAGGAAATTCCCATCAGGACTTCCAGCAATGGATAGAACATTCCCCACACGCCGATCAGCTTGCGGTTGCTCTCCATGTACTGGTCGTTGAGTTCCCGGAACCGCCGCAGGTCTGTTTCTTCTTGCGCATAGGCGCGGATCACGCGAATCCCGGCCATACTTTCCTGCACCTTGGCGCTGATGGTAGACATCATTTCTTGTATTTTTTCAAAGCGGTGGTGGATGCTGCGGCCAAACGCGGAGACCAGCACCGCAATGATCGGCACCAGCACAAAGCAATAGAGAGTTAAGGTGGCGCTGATCTGGAACAGAATCGTGACTGCGGCGGCCATCAGGACAAGAGTTCTGACCGAGTACATAATGCCCGGCCCCAGCAGCATGCGCACGGCGTTCAAGTCGTTTGTGGCGCGGGACATCAGGTCGCCGGTTCGGTTCTTTTGGTAATAACGCAGGGACAGCTTCGTAAAGTGCTCATACAGTGCATTTCGAAGATCGTATTCCGTGTCCCTCGAAATTCCGATGAGAATCATCCGGGTCCAGTACAGGAAGAATGCCTTCGCCAGCGCAGCAACGAGCAGTAATCCAATATAGAGAAGCAGTTTGTCCTGCGATACCCCGGCTTGCAGATCATCGATTCCAAAGCGGATAATTTGTGGAACGGACACCCAGAAAGTCACTTCACCCAATAAAACCGCGAAGCCTAGACAATATCGTCGCACGTAGGGACGCAAGTAAGGGAACAGCGGAGCAACTCGTTGAATAGGATTTTCTGTCATGAACGCACCAGCTTTCGCCAACTCCTGCTCTCTTGATTATAGGAGAAGGTGCATGGCGTGAGAGCTATTTTCTATTTCCTTTCTCTGTACAGAATGCAAACCTCCATTGCCGAATCATTCAGATTGCTGACGTATTAGATATAATCGAATCATCATGCCTGATTTCTCCTCTGCCGCAGGTCAGCTATTCATTGTTGGACTCGAAGGCAGTACATGGTCAGA